>JAKIVA010000004.1 GCA_021647265.1 Lutibacter sp. | reverse complement strand
CCTTTTTCAGAAATAAAATTTTGTATGGTTAAATATTTTAATTGATTCATCAATTATTATTTAAAAATTATCAATATCCAAAATAGTTGGCTTGATGTACTTAAATAAAATTGTTATGAAAAAATGCAGAAAATTACGTGAAGTAATTGCGTGGTTATCTATCCAAATTGGTAGAATTTAGCACCTTCTCTATAAAATAAAGGGTTGCTAAGGCTTCACAGGGTCTATTCCCTCTGCCTTTCTTGATAACAATAGTCAATAAGTTTATGAACTGTGGCGCAAAGTAACGTATTAATTTTTTCTCATACAATACTTTTTGAAATAAAAATCACTTTTTGTTTTTTATGATTTTAAGTTTTTGTAAATTTGCACTCAATATTTGAGAGGAAGGATTTGAACTGATTGCAACCTCGTTAAAAAATGCTAAAGCAGTAATTATTTACTTCTTTAGACGACCAAAGCAATCAAAATCAGACCTCTTAATTTAATTAATAATAAATTAAAATTATGTCATATTTATTTACCTCAGAATCTGTTTCAGAAGGGCACCCCGATAAAGTTGCTGATCAAATTTCAGATGCCTTAGTTGATAACTTTTTAGCTTTTGATAAAAATTCTAAAATTGCCTGTGAAACCTTAGTTACTACAGGACAGGTTATTTTGGCTGGAGAAGTAAAATCTAAAACTTATTTGGATGTTCAAAAAATAGCCAGAGATGTTATTAATAAAATTGGTTATACCAAAAGTGAATATATGTTTGATGGAAATTCTTGTGGGGTATTTTCTTCAATTCACGAACAATCACAAGATATTAATCAAGGAGTTGATAGAGATTCTAAAGAACAGCAAGGAGCAGGAGACCAAGGAATGATGTTTGGTTACGCTACCAATGAAACTGAAAACTATATGCCTTTAGCGCTAGATTTAAGTCATAAAATATTAATAGAATTGGCTGAGTTACGTAAAGAAAATAAAGAACTCTCTTATTTACGCCCAGATTCTAAAAGTCAGGTTACCATTGAATATAGTGATGACAATATACCTTTAAGAATTAAGGATATTGTGGTTTCAACACAACATGATGATTTTGGGCCTAATGACGAAGCCATGTTAACGAAGATTAAAAACGATGTTATCACTATTTTAATTCCTAGAGTTATTGCTAAGTTACCTACTTCCATAAAAGTTTTATTCAATGATGCTATTATTTATCACGTAAATCCAACAGGTAAATTTGTAATTGGAGGTCCTCATGGAGATACTGGATTAACAGGCCGAAAAATTATTGTGGATACTTATGGAGGAAAAGGAGCTCATGGAGGAGGTGCTTTTTCTGGAAAAGACCCTAGTAAAGTAGATAGAAGTGCGGCCTATGCCACACGTCATATAGCTAAAAATTTAGTTGCTGCAGGTGTTGCTAGTGAAATTTTAATTCAGGTTTCTTATGCCATTGGAGTTGTTAAACCTATGGGGATTTATGTAAATACTTACGGAACCTCCAATATTAAAAAATCAGATGGAGAGATTGCTGAAATTATATCAATGTTATTTGATATGAGACCTGCCGCCATTGAAAAACGTTTAAAATTACGTCAACCTATGTACTTAGAAACAGCTGCTTATGGACATATGGGGCGTAAAAATGAAACAGTAACCAAAACGTTTAAAAATGTTGATGGAACAGAAAAAATAGTAGATGTAGAGTTATTCACATGGGAAAAATTAGATTATGTAGCTAAAATAAAAGAAGCTTTTGGCTTGTAAAAAAACAATATTAAATATTTTTTACTTATGAGTTTTGATTTTACAAATTGGGTTGACAATCTATTGATTAATAGTTTAAATATAGATGCTGATAGTGTTTATATCCCCAGAACAATCATTTTATTTTCATTACTTATCGCACTGTGTTTATTTGTATGGTGGCTTAGTAAAAAAATATTTAATTATACTATTCCTAAAGTAACCTTGAAAACAAAAACGCTATGGGATGATATTATTTTTAATAAAAAAGTAATAAACTCTGTTTCACGTCTTTTACCGGCAGTCTTATTCAATTATTACACCCCCATAATATTTGCTGATTTTTCGTTTATAGTACCATTTCTAACAGGTATTACATCTATTTTTATTATTCTTGTAGCTGTTGAAATATTCAGTTCACTTTTAAATTCTGCAACTGAAATTCTTTCCAATATTGAGCGATTTAAAGACAAGCCTCTTTATAGTTTTAGTCAACTAGCAAAAATAATAGTATACTCAATTGCGGGCATTCTTATAATCTCAATTCTAATCAATAAAAACCCATTGTTTTTGTTGAGTGGTATTGGTGCAATGGCTGCAATTATATTGTTAATTTTTAAAGATAGTATTTTAGGTTTCGTAGCAAGCATACAACTTTCGGGGAATAACATGGTACGTGTTGGTGACTGGGTTACTGTATCAAATTATGGAGCCGATGGAGATGTTATTGAGATTAATTTAACCACTATCAAAGTTCAAAATTTTGATAAAACAATAACTACAATTCCAACATATTCATTTATCTCTGATTCATTTACAAACTGGAGAGGTATGGAGGAGTCTGATGGTAGGCGTATCAAAAGGGCTTTGAATATTAAAATTGACAGTATTAAATTTTGCTCAAATGAAATGTTAGAGCAATTTAAAAAATATCACTTAATTACTAATTATATTGAAGGTAAGCAAAAAGTAATTAGCAGTTATAATGAAAAAAACAATGTAGATAAATCAGAACTAATTAACGGTAGGCATTTGACCAATATAGGTGTGTTTAGGGCGTATATAGAACAATATCTAAAACACAATCCAAATGTTAATAGCGAAATGACTTGTATGGTACGACAATTACCTCCAACTGAATATGGTGTTCCAATTGAAATTTACGCCTTCAGCAAAAATAAAGTCTGGACTACATACGAAGCCATTATGGCTGATATTTTTGATCACTTGTTTGCGGCTACTAAAAACTTTGAACTTGAAATTTATGAACGCCCTTCTGGGAGAGATTTCAAAAAGAACTAATATAATATATTTCATTTTTTTATTCTTGATTGCTATACTATATTAACAAAAAGAGGTGAGTTCACATGTAAACTCACCTCTTTTTGCTATGTATGAATGCTAACTAATTTTATACTTCTGCTAAAATTGTTTCTTTTATGTATTTGTGCATTCCTTGAGCAGCTTTCCTACCGTCTCCCATAGCAAGAATTACGGTAGCTCCACCTCTAACAATATCTCCACCAGCAAACAAACCTGGAACTGAAGTCATCATATTCTCGTCAACTTTTATGGTATTCCATTTTGTAGTTTCCAATTCTGGCATACTTTGTTGAATGATTGGATTTGGAGAAACTCCTACAGCAATTATAACACTATCAACATCAATCGTATATTCTGATCCTTCAATAGCTTCAGGTCTTCTTCTACCAGAAGCATCTGGTTCACCTAACTTCATTTTTTGAACTTTCATTTTATTCACCATACCATTTTCGTCTGCAAAGTATTCAATAGGTGACGCAAGGTTTATAAATTCAATACCTTCTTCAATGGCATGTTTAATTTCTTCTGCTCTTGCAGGCATTTCTTCTTGAGAACGGCGGTACACAATCATAGCTCTTTTTGCACCCATTCTTTTAGCTGTTCTAACTGAATCCATCGCCGTATTACCACCACCAACAATTACTACATTTTTACCTGTATGAACAGGTGTATCAAAATTAGCATCAGCACCATTCATTAAGTTAACACGAGTTAGAAACTCATTGGCACTTTGTATTCCGTTAAAGTTTTCACCGGGAATATTCATAAAGTTAGGTAATCCCGCTCCAGATGCAACAAAGAATGCTTCAAAACCCTCATTCTTCAAATCATCTATTGTAGCTGTTTTTCCAACAATAAAATTAGTGACAAATTTCACCCCCATTTGTTTGATAGTATTAATTTCAAAATCAACAATATCTTTTGGTAGTCTAAATTCTGGTATTCCATATTTTAAAACACCTCCTAAATCGTGTAGTGCTTCAAAAACAGTAACATCATAACCAAATTTTGCCAATTCTCCTGCCACTGTTAATCCTGCAGGCCCTGACCCAATCACTGCCATTTTAATTCCGTTTGGTTCAGCCAATTCAGGAATGGAACTATTACCACTTTCACGTTCATAATCTGCTGCAAATCTTTCAAGATAGCCAATTGCAGATCCTTCTTTACTTAATTTTTTAACATACACACATTGTGCTTCGCATTGTATTTCTTGAGGGCAAACTCTTCCACAAATTGCCGGCAAAGAATTGTTTTCTTTCAATACTTTAGCAGCACCTAAAATATCTCCACTTTCAATGTACTTTACAAATTTTGGAATATTGGTACCTACAGGGCAACCTGATACGCAAGTTGGCACAACACAATCTAAACAGCGAGAAGACTCACTTACTGCCATTTCTAAAGTTAATCCTTTATTAACCTCTATATTACTCTTGTTTCGAATGTTTGGATCAGCCTCTGGCATTTGAACCCTAACAACATTTGTACGTTCTTTACTTTTTATTTCTTTACGTAATTTATTTCGCCATTCGGCTTTACGTTCAGCTTTGTAATATTCTTTATCTAATTCTTTTGACATCTTAATACAATATAATCTTGTGAATACTTTGACTTAAACTAATGCAGGGGCTGTTGATTCCAACGACTTTAAATAATCGCTATAACCTTCAGCTTCCTTTGTTTTATAGGCATTTAATCTAAACATCATTTCGTCAAAATTTACTTTATGCGCATCAAATTCAGGACCATTTACACAAACAAATTCTGTTTTTCCCCCTACTGACACTCTACATGCTCCACACATTCCGGTTCCATCAACCATAATAGTATTTAAACTTGCTACCGTAGGAATATCGTATTTTTTGGTTGTTAAAGCTGCATATTTCATCATAATCGCTGGTCCAATAACAACTGCTTCATTCACTTTTTCTCTAAGAATCACTTCTTCCATCCCTTGAGTTACCAATCCTTTTTTTCCTAAAGACCCATCATCTGTCATAATAATTAACTCATCTGAATACGCTCTCATTTCATCTTCCAAAATAACAAGGTCTTTTGTTCTGGCAGCAATAACCGTTATCACTCTATTTCCTGCTAATTTCATTGCTTGTACAATTGGGAAAAGTGGGGCAACACCAACACCTCCACCTGCGCATAAAACGGTACCAACATTGGAGATGTGAGTTTCTTTTCCTAATGGACCAACAACATCTAACAAGGCATCACCAATATTCATTGCACACAATTTGTGTGAAGAAACGCCAACACGTTGTACAATTACAGTTATGGTACCTTTTTCAATATTTGCATCTGCAATTGTCAATGGAATTCTCTCTCCATTTTTGTCAATTCTAAGAATTATAAAGTTTCCAGCCTTTCTACTTTTAGCGATATAAGGAGCTTCAATAACTAGCCTTGCTACATTTTCAGAAAGAAATTCTTTATCAATTATTTTATACATAATTTTTTCTTTACGATAACATTTGTAACTAAAAATAAAACTATAAAAAAACCACAGTTTATTATTCTCAATTTTCTGATGCAAATCTACCGTTTTACACAAACTAAAAACTTGAGTTTTATCAGGTTTTAAAAAAAATATTTTAAAACTGTTTTTTATGTTAAAAAGAAATTTATATTGTTTAATTTTTTATTGTAGAACCTCTTATAATAAGGTTTGTTTTAATTTCAATGGTTTTATTAACAATATCACTAGATTCATTTTCTATTTCTTCAATTAAGTATGTTATTGCAATTTTTCCAATCCTTTGTCCTGGCTGATCAACCGTTGTTAAATTGGGTTCAATAATTGTTGAGCTTAACGAGTTGCTAAAACCAACAACAGCAACTTCTTCTGGAATCTTAATATTATTTTTCTTTAATGTTTTAATTGCTCCAATAGCAGCTAAATCTGTTATTGCAATAATTGCATCAGGCCTATTATCTAAATCTAATAATGTAGTAGTCATTTTTTCCCCTTCTAAAACATTAATATCTTCTGTGCTTAAAATTATATTTTCATCAATTGGTAAGTTATATTTTCTTAATGCTTTTAAATATCCTGCGTATCTTTTTTCAGAAGTGATAGAACTCGCTGTTTCTTTAATGATGGCAATTCTCCTTTTATTCGTACTAATTAAGTGTTCTACAACCTTAAAAGTAGCTTCTTCTTCATTGATTAAAATTTGAGTACACGGTATTTTATCTTGTACCTTATCAAATAGTACTATGGGAACATTATGTAACGTTTTAAGTATATCATCAACATTTTGAGTCATTTTTGAAACTGACATTAAAATACCATCAACTCCAAACTTAATCATTGTTTGGAGTAAATCTGTTTGTTTCACAAAATCATTATTGCATTCGGTAACAATTACTATGTACCCTTTTACATTAGATTCCTTAAGAATTCCTTTTATAATAGTTGATGTATAATGATGCGAGATGTTAGGAACAATAACTCCAATTGTTCTTGATTTATGTTGTCTAAACCCCTTTGCAAATATATTAGGTGTATAGTTTAACTCATCTGCTAATTCCTTAACCTTATCTTTAGTTAACTTACTTATATCTGGGTGGTTATTTAGCGCTCTTGATACTGTAGATGTTGATAAATCTAATTTTTGAGCTAAATCTCTTAAAGTAATAATTCTTTTTTTTTTCACTTAGATACAATATATAAACCTAACAACTTAAACACTATTTTAAGTGTTTGTGATAAATTAATGTTATTTCAATAAATCCATTTTCTTTAGTTAATACTTTCTTCAAATATAGAAAATAATTAAAAAAGGAGCTATAGGTATTCTTAATTATATTATCCTTTTAATAGGTAATAATTATACTTCTCCCCTAATATAATAATATAACCCTAGTTACTACTAGGGTAGAGAATAAATTTCAATACCTACAATTTTATTGATAAAAAGTTTTCGTGCATAACTTAAAAAATTACATATACAATAACCCAAATTCAATAATAGTACACTATATAAATCTCTATTTTTATTATAAATCGTTTCCTTTTTTAATGTGTTTTTTATTTTAAAGTGTGCTGAAACTATTTGATATTAAAATTAATTATAAAGAACAACCGTTCCCGCAATCGTTTGCGTATCTTTTTTTTATGTATAAGTAAATTCATTAACAAATGTTATATAGTTTAGTCATATCATTTTAACCAATCAAATAATAATATAATGAAAAAAGTTATTTTCACACTAGTTTTTCTATTCAGTGTTACTTTAATGGTTTCACAAACAGAAATTTCAGGAACTGTAAAAGATAATTCAGGGGTTCCTATAGCAGGTGCCAATATTCTAATACAAGGAAGTTCTTTTGGTGCAACATCTGATTTTGATGGGAATTTTAGTTTTACGGCAAATTTAGCAGGTAGTCAAAAACTCAAAGTATCTTATTTAGGGTATAAAACCTTTGAACAGAATATCAATTTAGATCAATCTAAAATTAGTATTCAAATTGTACTTAAGGAAAGTGAAAATGTTTTAGATGAAGTTGTACTTACTTCTTCTTCAACATTTAGATCTCAAAAACAAACACCTATGTCTATTAGTTCTATTAAACAAGAGGGTATTACTCGGCTTTCGGCTAACAGTCAGGCCGATATTATAAGAAGTTTCCCTGGGCTTACCGCAGAAGGTGGTGGTGGAGAAACTGCTTCAAACATTTTTGTAAGAGGACTGCCTTCTGGCGGACAATATGTATTCACTCCTTTACAATACGATGGTATGCCTTTAATTAGTGTTTTTGGATTAAACTCCTCAGCACATGATGTATATGCTAGGCCTGATATAGGATTTGTAGGAGCTGAATTTGTAAGAGGTGGAGCGGCAATACTATATGGTGCGGGTTCTGTGGCTGGTATTTTAAACTATACCAGTAAAACGGGAGATGCCAATCCTGGAAATATTATAAGTACTGAATGGGCTGATAGAGGCAGAATGAAGGTTGACTTTTATTCAGGCGGTCAATTAGGTGGAGAAGATTCTAATACTTACTATGCATTTACAGGTTTTATGAGATATGATGATGGCCCTTATGAAACTGGATTACCTACAAAAGGCGTACAATTTAGAGGAAATATAAAAAAGAAGTTTGACAAAGGCTCCTTTACACTACACGGGCAATTTATTGATGATAAAGTTCAATTTCTTATGCCATTACCTTTAGAAGGAGGCAGTAGAAAAAGATTAAAAGGAAACGATGGTAAAGATGTGTATCAACTTTTGTCTGGAGAATTAGCAAATACTTCATTTTTAACTCCGGGAGGGGTTTATGAAAGTCCTATTGAAGATGGTGTTTATACAAAAGGAGGTTACTTATTGGCCGATTTTAAGTATAATTTTAATGATGATTTAAAATTTAAATCAAAAATAAAATATGCCAGTTACAAACACAGTTTTGCTTTATATGTAGGAGGTAATGGTGCAAATGGCGGAAACCCTATTTCATTATCAGGTTACGTAAACACCTTATTCCCAAATAATCAAGGATACACTGCAAGTTATCAAGGTGATACTGAACCTATGAATAGTAATGACTTAGTAATAGATAATTTACATATAGACAGAATTCGACCACTTACTGATTATTCAGGTGAAGCATCCTTAACAAAAACAATTTATACAGATAAAGGAAGCCATAATATTACGGCCGGAACATATATTGCACGTTCAGAAGCAGAAGATATCAATTATCAATACAGAGTACTATCAGAATTTAATAATAATCCACGGATAATAAACCTTAGTTATATAAATAATAACGGCGATAATGTAATATACTCCCAAGGAGGACTATCAAATAGAATTGGGATGACCGCAAATAAGTTTTTATCTCAAAGTAGAACTGCTTTTTATTTAACAGATGAAATGGTTTTTGAAAAATGGCGTTTTGATGTTGGGTTTAGGGTTGAAAGTACAGAAGGTACATTTAGCAATGGTAATATCACCTCTCAAACCGTGTATGATAATCCTGATTTAACACCGGAATTAAGTGATGTAAGATTTGCTGACGGTAGTTTTACTAGAGCCAATGTAAGTGCAAGTGATTGGGCTGTTTCATTAGCTGGTTTATATGAGTTAAATGAAGATGTAAATTTATATGCTAACTTTTCTAAAGGGTTTTTCTTTCCTCAAATTAGAGGGTTTGCCCCTATTGCTTCTGGAGTAACTGGAGCCAAATATCAAGCAGAAAGAATTGTTCAATTTGAAACTGGAGCTAAATATGGTAATGAAAAATTATCAGGATCTTTGGCTGTATATTACATAGCTCTGGCTGATAGAATAAGAATAAAACAAGGTTTTGTTGATGGCGCATTGGTAGACAAAACCAGAACAGAACAAAGTACCAGAACTTTTGGTTTAGAAGCTACTTGGAATTATAAATTATCAAATAATATGAGTTTAATTGGGTCTTTAACCTTACAAGATCATAAACTTACTGAGAATTTAGATGAAGATTTAATAAACGGAGGTGTGACAGAGGTTAATGTTGGTAATAAAATGGTAAGACAGCCAAATATATTAGGGAATATAGGCTTATATTATGATAACAGTACATTTGATGCTAATTTTTCTTTAAACCATTCAGGTAAGAAATTTACTTCAGACATAAATAACATTGAACTTGACGCTATAGATATTGTGCGTTTTGGTACTGGATATACTATAGATTTGGGACAAAATGTCGAAACCTTGAGATTAGGGTTTTCTATATTCAATTTATTTAATAGTGAGGGCATTACAGAAGGAAACCCTAGAGATGTAGCCGAAGTAGAGGAAGAATTTTTCTTTGGAAGACCAATATTACCAAGAAGGTTTTTCTTAACTGCAACATTTAATTTTTAACTATTTTTTACATGTATTTTGATTAATTACACTCATTACTTATACACTTAAGTAAAAGTAATGGGTGTTTTTATTAGTACTTAAAACAAAATTTATGAACGAATTAGAAAAAGAAGCTATAAAAATCCTTCAAAATAATTGGAGAGACGGTTTTAGTATTCCTTGTGAAGGGTTGTATCCATTTCAATGGAAATGGGATTCAGGGTTTATAGCTATTGGGTTGGCCTATTTTAATATATCCAAAGCTAAAGAAGAAATTACTACACTATTAGATGCACAATGGGAAAATGGATTTATTCCTCACATTATTTTTCATAATGAAAGTGATTCTTATTTCCCAGGACCTAATTATCATCATTCAGATTTGCACCCTAAAGCTTCAAAAAAATATAAATCTACTGGTATGACACAACCTCCCGTAACAGGATTTGTATTGGAGGAATTGTATAGAATAGGTAAAGATAAAAAAGACATACTACAGTATATTGAAACAGTAATTGATAAAGTGTACGATAATCATCATTATTTTTATAAAAATAGAGATATCCTAAATGAAGGATTGGTTTATATTTATCATAATTGGGAGTCTGGAACAGATAATTCACCGTTGTGGGATGATATTTTTAAAACCATGAATCCTCCTAAATATACTTTTGAAAGAAGAGATACAACTCACGTTGATGCTTCACAAAGACCCACAAAAAGAGAATACGACCACTATTTACATATTATAGAGATTGCTAAAAAGCATCGTTATAATGATCAAAAAATAGCTGAATTGTCTCCTTTTTTAGTACAAGACCCTTTGTTCAACTCAATGCTTATAAAATCAAACCAAAGTCTAATTGCACTTTACAATCTTATTGGTAATAATCAAGAAAAAGTAAATCAATTAAAAAAATGGCAAGAAAAAAGTATTCATTCATTTAATAAAAAACTTTTCAGTAAAAAATTAGGGGCTTATATTCATTATGATTTGCGAAATAAAAAACATTTGGAATATATTTCTTCCTCTTCCTTTACTCCTTTATTTGCAGGTATTCCCAGTAAAGAAAGAGCGAGTGTACTTGTAAAAACATTGATGCAGAAGTTTGGAAAAAAGAATCTATATCTTTGCGCCTCATTTGACCCTTCAAACGAGCGATATGAGCCAAAAAAGTATTGGAGAGGACCCGTTTGGATAAATCTAAATTGGATTTTATACAAAGGGCTAAAACAATATAGTTTTGAGAATGAAGCTCAAAGAACAAAAGAAGATACAATTACTTTAGTTAAAAAATTTGGTTTTTATGAATATTTTGATGCGAGAAAAGAGAAAGATAAAGCGGGTTATGGTGGTCATAATTTTTCTTGGACCGCTGCTTTAATAATTGGTTTATTACATGAAAAATAAAATATATGAACTGGTTAGATTATAGCATAATTATAGCATATATTATTTTCTTTTTAGGAATGGGTTTCTTTTTTAAAGAAAATAAAAATTCTAAAGATTATTTTTTAGGTGGTAAAAATTTAGGGTGGTTTCCTTTAAGCCTTTCAACCATGGCCACACAACTTTCTGCCATTAGCTTTATTTCTGCTCCAGCATTTGTAGGTCTAAAATTAGGTGGTGGAATGAAATGGCTAACCTTTGAATTTGCAGTCCCATTGGCTATGATTTTTATTATGATTGTTATTATACCTCCATTATTTCGCTCTGGTGTAATAAGTATCTATGAATTTGTCGAAAAAAGATTTAGTACCTCAACTAGATTAATTTTAAGTATTGTTTTTCAAATTAGTCGTGCTTTAGGAACAGGTGTAATGGTATATACTATTGCTATTATTTTGCAGGCTGTTTTAAACATAGATTTTATTTACACAATTTTAATAATAAGTATAATAACCATTATTTACTCTTGGCAGGGAGGTATGAAAGCTGTAGTTTGGGGAGATGCCATTCAAATGATTATTTTATTTTCAGGCTTAATTATTTGTTTGTTTTTTGCTTGGAACCTTTTGCAAGAACATGGAGGCTTAACACAAGGGTTTGAACCCGAAAGATTACAAGTTATCAATTATAATTTAGGTATTGGAGAAGGTAATGAATATGGATTATTACCTATGCTTATTGGTGGTTTCTTTTTATATATATCTTATTATGGCTGTGATCAAACTCAAGCGCAACGACTATTATCTGCAAAAAATGAAAAAACGATACGAACTCTGTTATTAGCCAATGGTCTTTTGCGTTTCCCTGTTGTGTTTGTGTATTGTGTAATGGGGCTTATGGTAGGCGGATTAGTAACTTTAGCACCTGACTTTCTCCAAGACATAGTTGACGCAACCCAAAAAAACTTCCCAGAAGAGTTTGCTGCAAATGGGATAAAGACAGATTTAATGATTCCTGTATTTATTATAAAATATTTACCGCATGGTTTAATAGGTATATTAATGGTTGGTATTCTCTCAGCAGCAATGTCATCACTAAGTTCTACCGTAAATTCATTATCAGCAGTTACAGTTGAAGATTTTTTTAATAGAGGTAAAAAGAAATTGAGTTCTAAAAAATATATGATGCTTTCTAAATCTGCAGTTGTTTTTTGGGGAGTTATTTGTATTGCTGCTGCATTTCTTTTTGGAGGAAGTAAAAGTGCTGTTATTGAAATCATAAATGCAATTGGTTCTGTATTTTATGGACCAGTATTAGTTACCTTTTTATTAGCTTTTTTCTCAAAAAAAGTTAATCATATTGGTATGAATGCAGGAATAATTATTGCTGTTCTAGTGAATTTAATTCTTTCAAAAACAATACAAGAGATGTTTCATATAAATTTAGGCATACACATTTTTTGGATTTGGCTTAATTTTACGGGGGTAGTTATTACTCTTATCGTAGCATATACCGTAAGTTTCTTCTCAAAAAATATAAAAATAAAAAATGTTTCAGGAATACGTTTTTCTGTTAAAAGATCAGATTTCTTCATAAAAGAGGTATATATTCTAACGCTATTTTTTGTTGCAATTTTAGTATTTAGTTTTTTTATCCCAACTATTTTTAAACAACTATAAATTAAAAAATATTAGACCCTATGTTTTTGAAAAAAATCACATTCATTGTTTCAATTGGTATAATGATTATATCCTGCAATAATAAAAAACAACCCAAAATAGTAAAAGAACAAGCTAACAAATCTTGGGCATTAACTTCTTTTGTAAAAGTAGATAGCCTAAACCCAATCCTTGAGCCTAAAACTGATACTAAATTCTTATGCCCAATAAGAAATACGAACGTAAAATGGGAAGGGAAAGATGTTTTTAATCCTGCCACTATAGTAAAAGACAATAAAGTTTATATGTTATATAGAGCTGAAGACTTTGTTGGGAAACATAAAGGGACTTCTCGTTTAGGTCTAGCTATTAGTGAGGATGGTTTGCATTTTAACAGGCTGCCTAACCCTGTTTTATATCCAGAAAATGATAAGGTTAAAAAATTTGAATGGGAAGGAGGCTGTGAAGACCCCCGTATTGTAGAGGATGAAACAGGTACATATTATTTAACATATACTGCATGGAATGGAGATAAAGCTCGTCTTTTTATTGCAACTTCTACAGACCTAATGTCATGGACTAAGCATGGGTCTATTTTTAAAAATGCATATCATGGAAAATATGCTAAAACTTGGTCAAAAGCTGGGTCTATTGTTTGTAAACTGGAAGGAAATAAAATGATAGCAACGCAAATAAACGGAAAGTATTGGATGTATTTTGGAGAGTCTAATATCTTTCTAGCTCATTCAGATGATTTAATTAATTGGACCCCTATAGAACGTAATGTATCTTCTTCCTTTTCTAAAGAAAAATTGATTGGACATAGCGCAGAAGTTCCAGATTTATTACCCGTATTAAAAACCCGAAAAGGTAAATTTGATAGTTACTTAGTAGAACCTGGTCCTCCTGCAATTATTACTAATAAAGGAATATTATTAATTTACAATAGTAAGAATAGTTCTGAATATGGCGATTCAAAAATCCCTCCAAACACATATACTGCTGGTCAGGTATTATTTGATAAAAATAATCCATCAAAAATAATTGACCGGTTAGATACTACTTTCTTTAAACCTGACAAACCTTATGAAACTGACGGACAAGTGAATCAGGTTTGTTTTTTAGAAGGACTCGTATATTTTAAAAACAAATGGTTTTTATATTACGGTACTGCTGATTCTAAAATAGCCGTTGCTGTAATGGATAGTGAAATTATACACTAATATTTATGAAAATTAATAATCAAATTTTATGGGCTTTTACAGTATCACTTGCTGGATTTCTATTTGGGTTTGATACCGTTGTAATTTCAGGAGCTAATCTTCCTATTAAAGAGTTATGGGATACAACTCCTTTATTTCATGGCCTATTTATAATGTCCATGGCTTTATGGGGAACAGTTGTAGGTTCACTTTTTGGTGGAATCCCTACCCAAAGAATCGGTAGAAAAAATACCCTGATTTGGATAGGGATATTATACTTTGTATCTGCAGTAGGGTCAGGATTAGCAACTGATCCATATCTATTTTCATTTTTTAGATTTATTGGAGGTTTAGGCGTTGGGGCTTCTACGGTAGCTGGTCCAGCTTATATTTCTGAGATATCTACTCCTAAGAATAGAGGGAAATTGGTTGCATTATACCAATTCAATTTGGTTTTAGGAATATTGATAGCCTTTATTTCAAATTACTTATTAGAAGGATTTGGAGGTAACAATGATTGGCGTTGGATGATTGGTGTTGAAGCATTACCAGCAGCAATATACTTTTTTGCTATTTTAGGAGTTCCTAAAAGTCCTAGATGGCTTGTAGTTGTTAAAAAAGACATAAAAGGAGCCAGAGAAGTGTTGATTAAAATGGGGGAAGAAGATCCAGAAAAAGAACTGCAGGAGATTATTGAATCTGAGAAGCAAAGTTTAAACGAAGAATCTTTTTTCAAAAAATATAAAAAGCCACTAGTTTTGGCATTTTTAATAGCTTTTTTCAATCAATTATCAGGAATTAATTTTGTGCTTTACTATGCACCAGAAATTTTTAGTCTTTCAGGTTTAGGTTCGGAAGATTCGTTGTTTAATTCTATTGCTATTGGAGGAATTAACCTATTATTCACTTTTGTAGGATTGTATTTTATCGACAGGGCTGGTAGGAGACAATTGCTTATCATAGGATCTATAGGCTATATTATAAGTCTTTCAATGATAGCACTTTCATTTTATGCAGACTTGGGAACAACAGTTTTAGTTGCATCAATGATGGCTTTTATTGCATCTCATGCCATTGGGCAGGGGGCAATTATTTGGGTGTTTATAGCTGAAATATTCCCGAATCATGTAAGAGCTTCTGGAACAGCTTTTGGGACAGGTACACATTGGGTGTTTGCGGCTTTAATTACACTTCTTGGACCTGTGATTATTAGTGTTTTTGAAATGAATCCTTGGCCTATTTTTGCGATTTTTGCAGGAATGATGGTATTGCAGCTATTATTTGCCCTATTTATGATGCCCGAAACCAAAGGAGAATCATTGGAAGATATTCAAAAAAAACTTGGTGTATAGGTGTTAATGCAAATTAACTTATGCATTTAATATAATTAAAACCTAAACATTACAATGAAAATTATTCTTGCCCCTGATAAATATAAAGGCTCTTTAACAGGAATTGAGTTTTGCAATACTGTAGAAAAAGGTCTAAAATCTTTAATTACAAATGCTGAAATTATAAAGTTACCTTTAGCTGATGGTGGTGATGGAACTATAGAAATCTTAGGTTTTCATTTAGAAGCAAATCATATTAAATTAAAAGTGAATGACCCTTTATTTAGACCAATAGAAGCATCTTACTTATTTATAACACAAACAAAAACAGCTTTTATTGAAATGGCTGAAGCATCAGGTATGAAGTTACTGAGTTCTAATGACCAAAATTGCATGAATACAACAACTTATGGTACTGGAGAACTAATTTTAGATGCAATTAAAAGAGGAGCAAAAACCATCATTCTTGGCTTAGGTGGGAGTGCAACCAATGATTGTGGTATTGGAATGGCAACAGCATTAGGATATAAATTTCTTGATTCAAAGAACAAAGAAATTATTCCTGTTGGGAAAAATATGTGTAAAATTAAGACAATTGAAACATCAAAAGTAAATAGTACTTTAAAGGAAATTACTTTTAAAGTTGCTTGTGATGTCAAAAATCCACTATATGGACAAAATGGTGCTGCATTTATTTACGCACAACAAAAGGGAGCTTCACAAAATGAAATAATCTATTTAAATAAGGGTTTAGAGCATATTGCCCGTATTTTTCAAAAAGAATTTAATATTGACATACAAAATATTGAAGGAGCAGGAGCTGCTGGAGGAATGGGTGCTGGGTCAATAATTTTTTTAAATGCCCGTCTAATTTCTGGGATAGATTTAATTAAAGAAATAATTAATTTTGATAAAAAAATTAAAGAAGCTGATTGGATTATTACTGGTGAGGGTAAATTAGATTCTCAAACACTTTCAGGAAAAACAATACAAGGAGTTCTCACTTCAGCAAAAAATTACAATATTAGGGTAGCTGCCTTATGTGGAGCAATTTTATTATCTGAAAAATCTTTAAAATCTTTAGGGTTTTCATATACAGCTTCAATAATGGATAAAGCTATAGATGTAGAAGATGCAATGTTAAACAGTTCAAAATACCTTTATGAAATCTCTTCTCAATTTGCAAAATTTATAAATGATACTACCATTTGAAAAATACAACATCATTTAATCAAAACATTTAAAAACAAATGGAATTATATCCTCTAAAATTTAACCCAGTTTTTAGTTATCGAATTTGGGGTGGGAAAAAATTAAAAACTGTATTAAATAAAATTTACAATGAAGAAAGTATCGGTGAATCATGGGAAATATCCGATATAAAAAATAATGAAACAAGTGTTTCTGAAGGTGATTTAAAAGGGAAAACCTTAAAGCAATTAATTAAAACATTTAAAGGTAATTTTGTAGGCAATCATGTATATGACTTTTTTGGAAATGATTTCCCCCTCCTCATTAAGTTTATCGATGCAAAAGAGCCTTTATCTATTCAAGTGCATCCGGGAGATTCTTTAGCAAAAAAGCGTCATAATTCTTTTGGGAAAAATGAAATGTGGTATGTTATGCAAGCTGAAAAAGACGCAGAATTAATAATTGGATTCAATCAAAAAACGACTAAAAAAATCTATGGTGAATACCTTAAAAATTCATCCTTATGCAAATTACTAAATGTTGAGAAGGTAAAAAAAGGAGATGTATATTATATCCCTACAGGTAGAATTCATGCAATTGGAGCAGGCGTTTTATTAGCAGAAATACAACAAACATCTAACATTACATATCGAATATATGATTACAATAGAATTGATACTATTACAGGGGGAAAAAGAGCGTTACATAACGATTTAGCTTTAGATGCAATTGATTTTAAATTTCATAAAAATTACAAAACCATTTATAGTCTTCAAACAAACATTTCAACTAAATTAGTCCATTCTCCCTATTTCAAAACGAATATTATTTCTATAAAAGGAGAACTCACCAAAAATTACTCTAAATTAGATTCCTTTATAATTTATATATGTGTAGAAGGAAACTTAGAAGTGGAATACAAAAATAAATTCTTCTCTTTAAATATGGGTGAAACACTGTTATTACCTGCAATCATAAATCAAGTAAAATTAAAATCTCCCTATTCATGTATTTTAGAAGTTTTTTTATAAACCTGTATTCGTTTATCATTGTATTTTTTTAACATTAAAAAGACAATTTAAAATTTTATTTCAAAGGTCGTTTTTTTATCATTCCTCCTTTAGCATCTTTAATACTGTGCATTACAATAAAGGCTTTTGTATCAATTTTATCAATTTCAGTATGCAACTTTGCTAATTCTAACCTTGTTATTAAAGTATATAAAATATCTGTTTCTTTTAAAACATCTCCTCGTTTGCCAAAACCTCTTTTTCCTGAATAAATGGTACAACCTCTACCCATATTTTCAATGATAGCCAATCTAATATCTTCACTTTTATCAGAAATTATAGTAACTCCAACATATTCTTCAATTCCTGAGACCACAAAATCTATTGTTTTTGAAGCAGATAAATAAGTTAGTATGGCATAAAGGGCAATTCCTATTGAAAATACATACGCTGCAACTCCAAAAATAATAATGTTAAATATTAAAATAACATCTCCTATAGTCATTGCTGTTTTTCTACTAATAAAAACAGCTAACACTTCTGTTCCATCAATAACTGATCCTCCTCGTATTGCGAGCCCAATTCCCATTCCTAAAAAGAAACCACCAAAAACTGCAATTAATAATTTATCTTCGGTAATAATAGGAAATGGAATAAAATGAACAAATATTGCCAATAAAAATATGGCAATAATACTTCTTAAAGCAAATTGTTTACCAATTGTAGAAAACGCCATAATTATAAATGGAAGATTAATAACAACAAGTAATATAGACAATGGTATTTCGGTTAGTTCAGTAATAATTAATGAGATTCCTGTAACTCCTCCATCAATAAAGGAATTTGGCAATAAAAATCCTTTCAATCCAAAAGTAGCTGATATAATTCCTAATAGAATAAAAAAACTATCGCGAATTAAGTGTTTGAACTCTATTTTTGTATGCATTACCTCTTTCTCTAACCTATTTAATGGGAGTTTTTTCTTTTTTAATTTCCATTTTATGACTTCATTAATGATATATTGAAAAATTGCTTTCATACTTATCTAAAATTTATTCAATTATTTATACTATTTTACTCTATGTATTTCAATATGTTTGTCTTTTCTTATTTTTTTAATTTCAAAATTAATATCTCTCAAATTTAACTCTTTGTTATTAAAGAACCCTTATTATATTTAAATAGGTTAAGAGTTTTTGTATTGGGGAAAGAACTACTTGTTTGAGTTCTCCTGATTTTACTATTTAGAAGTAAGTAGCAATAACCAACTCGAAGGGTTATAATTGTTTTCAATGAGAGCAGTTTTATCATATTTATTACCAAGCTTCAAAAAAATTGAATTACAACCACTTCTATTCAAGTTATTAATGATATAGATTAACTGTCCTAAATTAATTTATTAACAGTTTCCATTAGAGCATAAAAAACAAAAAAAAATTAATTAACTTGTGCTTTTAAAAATTTACTTAAAAATTTGATATGCACGTAGCAATTGCTGGTAACATAGGAGCAGGTAAAACAACTTTAACCAAACTTTTAGCAAAACATTACAAATGGGAGCCCCATTATGAATCTGTTGATGAAAACCCATATTTAGATGATTTTTATGGTGAAATGGAGCGGTGGTCATTTAATTTACAAGTTTATTTTTTAAACAGTCGTTTTCGTCAAATACTTGAAATTAGAGAAACAGGTAAAAATTTAATTCAGGACAGAACCATTTATGAAGATGCACGTATTTTTGCTCCTAACCTACATGCTATGGGTTTAATGCCTAATAGAGATTTTAAAAATTATGAATCGCTGTTTGAATTGATGGAACGATTGGTAACGCCTCCAGATTTATTAATTTATTTACGCGCTTCTATACCTACATTGGTGGGGCAAATTCATAAAAGAGGACGCGATTATGAAAACTCCATAAGTATTGATTATTTAAGCAGGTTAAATGAACGCTATGAAGCATGGATTTCAAAATACACGAAAGGAAAACTTTTAATTATTGATGTTGATGATTTAGATTTTGTTGACAAACCTGAAGATTTAGGCTCTGTTATTGATAAAATTGATGCACAAATAAACGGACTATTTTAATTTTTTAGGCTATAAAATTTAGACTATATATAAAAACAAAAAACTCGCCAATGGCGAGTTTTTTTATATATTAAATTGTCAATTAATTTTCGTTAACAATTTCTTCTATTTACTCTTTTATTACATTAACGTTAACTCCTTTCATTACTTCCAATTGTGCTTTCACTTCCGCTGCAGTTCCTTCAAAAACTTTTTCTTCAGAGGTGGTTTTACCATTTTTAGTAATTGTAGTAATAACTGTAGCTTTTACAGTACCATCATCGTTTGTATTCATTGCAACCTCTACTTGCTTAAATGATTCTTTTACAACCATTTCAGTCGCAGCTTTTTCATTTGAATAAGCCGCAATTTCAACAGTATCTAGAGCAATACTTGGTGCAATTACCAAAGCAACCACCGACATTAATTTTAATAAAATATTTAACGAAGGTCCTGATGTATCTTTAAAAGGGTCTCCAACAGTATCTCCTACTACAGCAGCTTTATGAGTATCTGTTCCTTTAAGTCCTTTTTCTTCAATCATTTTTTTAGCGTTATCCCAAGCTCCACCTGCATTTGATTGAAAAATTGCCATTAATACACCTGTTGTAGTAACACCTGCTAATAAACCTCCTAACATTTCAGCGCCTCCAATAAATCCAACTGAAACTGGAGCTGCTAACGCTAGTAACCCAGGTAATATCATTTCTTTTATTGAAGCTTTTGTTGAAATATCAATACATTTTTCATAATCAGCAACACCATCAGCAGCATCAAATATTTTTCTTTCTTCTGCTGAAGCTTTAGACATATCTGAATCATGTTTACGCATCACTTCCAAAGCAGCTTTTAATTGTGGAATTTCTTTAAATTGACGACGCACTTCTTCAATCATAGCCATTGCTGCACGGCCTACTGCATTCATTGATAAAGCTGAAAACACAAATGGTAACATTCCTCCTACTAAGAGTCCAGCCATAATTTGTGGTTTTGAAACGTCTATTGAAGTAACATGAGCTGTTTGCATAAACGCTGCAAATAATGCCAATGCCGTTAAAGCTGCTGAAGCAATAGCAAACCCTTTTCCTATGGCGGCTGTTGTATTTCCTACAGCATCTAATTTATCAGTACGTTCACGTACTTCTTTAGGTAATTCAGCCATTTCAGCAATACCACCGGCATTGTCAGAAATTGGTCCATAAGCATCAACTGCTAACTGAATTCCTGTATTTGCTAGCATTCCTACGGCTGCGATTGCAATACCATATAAACCTGCAAAATGATGTGAAACTAATATGGCAGTAGCAATTAATAAAATTGGAATTGCAGTTGACATCATCCCCACACCTAAACCAGCAATAATATTAGTTGCTGCACCTGTTTCGGATTGTCTTACAATATCGTTTACAGGTTTTTTACCTGTTGCTGTGTAATACTCAGTTATTTTCCCTACTCCCAAACCTGCTGCCAAACCTGCAATGGTTGCCCAAAAAACACCAATTGAAGTATATTCAAATCCATTAAAAGACCATGATGCAGGTAGCATTTGGTCAATAATAAAATAAGAAGCAATTACCATTAGACCTGCCGAACCAAATTCACCAATATTTAATGCTGTTTGAGGGTTTCCTCCATCTTTCACTTTCACAAAGAAAGTTCCAATAATTGACATTACAATTCCAACAGCCGCCAAAGCTAGTGGCAAATAAACAGGTCCTAGCCCATCAAAACCATTTTCTTTAAAAATAGGTAATGCAACAAAAGCCCCCCCTAAAACCATTGTACCTATAATTGACCCAACATACGATTCAAATAAATCTGCTCCCATACCAGCAACATCTCCTACGTTATCCCCAACATTATCTGCAATAGTTGCAGGATTTAAAGGGTGGTCTTCAGGAATACCAGCTTCAACTTTACCAACTAAATCTGCACCAACATCAGCAGCCTTGGTATAAATACCTCCTCCAACACGTGCAAATAACGCAATTGATGAAGCTCCTAAAGAGAACCCTGAAAGTACATTAAGTATTTCTGTAATATCCCATCCTTGTCCGCTATAAAGCATAAATAATGAACTTAATCCTAAAACGCCTAATCCAACAACACCTAATCCCATTACTGAACCTCCTGCAAAAGCAACTTCTAATGCTTTACCTAAAGATTCTCTCGCAGCATTTGTTGTACGAACATTTGCTTTTGTAGCTACTTTCATTCCTATAAAGCCCGCTAAAGCTGAACAAATTGCACCTACCACAAATGATAGAGCAACCATTCCACTTGATCCTGTTTCATACTCTCCTTTAAAGTACAATAAAATTGCTACAGCTACTACAAAAACAGATAGCACTTTGTATTCTGCTTTAAGAAATGACATAGACCCATCTGAAATGTTTTTTGCAATTTGAGCCATTCGTTTATTTCCTACTTCTTGTTTCGTTACCCAAGCATTTTTAACAAATACAAATACCAATGCTAAAATTCCAAAAAGTGGTAAATAATTTACTATTAATTCCATTTATTTATTTTTGTTTAATTAGTTAAATTTTTGTGCGGCTAAAATTAGTAAAATATTACAGATAAAAAAAACCACCTTCTATTTTAATAAAGGTGGTTTTTTATTTATTAAATTGTAAATGTTCTCTTTTTTTTGTGCTCACTTAATTCATAACGTTCTGTACATTTTCTTACAATTTCATAGGCCTTTTTAACATCTCCCCAGCCTCCAACATCTACTTTTTTTTCTTCTAAGTCTTTATAAACTTGAAAAAAATGTTCAATTTCTTTTACTTGATGAGGGTTCATATCGGAAATATCATTCAACTGATTCCAAATGGGATCAGAAACTGGTACACAAATTATTTTTTCATCAGGGCCTTTTTCATCAGTCATATGAAAAACTCCTATAGCTTTAACTTCCATTACACACATAGGAAATGTTGGTTCTGTTCCCAATACCAAAACATCTAACGGGTCTTTGTCTAATGCCAATGTTTCAGGTATAAAACCATAATCTCCTGGGTACATCATTGATGAAAATAACATTCTATCAAATCTAATTTTGTTCAATACAAAATCATATTCATATTTATTTCTACTCCCTTTTGGTATTTCAATTAATACGTCAAACGTTTTATCATTATTTAAACTCATTTTTCTTTTTATATATTTTTTTTACAAAAGTACATAATTTAATATGTACAACTTTAATTATTCTGTACTTTAAAAATAGAAACCAAAGGCTCCTTTCACTGTAAAATTAGTTGCTCCTGGTATCTCTTTATAATTTCCTCTCCAGCTAAAATCTATTCTAAAAACTTTAAAAATATTTCCAACACCAACACTATATTCATAATACCCTTTTGTAGGTGCTATATAATTAATAGTACTCGAAGCATTTAATGCTCTATTTTCATCTGAGATACTTCCTAAAACACCCTTTACTCCTATGATTTCTCTTAAGTTTAATTTTCTTAGCAATGGAATTCTAGAAAACAGCCTTCCATTAAAATTGTGTTCTATGTGTAAAGAAGCATAGGTATCTGTTACAAATTCATAGTAATTTAATAATGCGTAGGTATTTTCAATGGTAAAATATGATTGATTTCCCGGTACCACACTTAGCAAACCTAGTGGCACTTCTCCAAAAGTTTTCCCTACTTCAAAGGTTGTAAACATTCTACCAAACCCACCTATTAGTATGGGTTGCCTATAGTAAAATTGCACTTTTTGATAATCAAAATCACTATTAAATACTCCTTTTATACCTCTGGAGTAGTTTAAAAACAACGTTGAATAGGTGTCTGTAACTTCATTTCGTTCTACACCATAACCTATCGTTTTTCTATTTGGTCTGTATCTTATAGAAAAATTGAATTCAGATTGTGTTACTTCAGATTTCTTACTGTTATTTTCTTTATCAATCCAATAATCTAAATTAAAAGTTTCTGGTGAAGCCGATTTTAAGGTTCTAAAAGAAGCTCCTAACTTAAATTCTAAATTGTGTTTTGACTCTAAAGACATAAAAACATTAGATAAGTTTATGGAGGTTAATTTACTATTATCACCACTTGCAAAAAATGAAGAAGATGCGAAACTACGTCCTAAAATATCATTTGTAGTTGTTAAACTAACACCTATTTGCTCAATATCTCTTCTATTTCCTACTCCAATTATAAATCTGCTTTTTGGATTGAGCATCCATTTTCCTGAAACACCATATTTAAATTTATCATCTTTAAACCCGTAAGCAGTATACGCTTGAATTCGCCAAGTATCGTTACTGCCAAAAAATGTTCGTCCTCCAACGCGCAATCTCATTCCTTCTACATCATTTGTTCCAAATGTGGAATAAATGGGTCCAAAGTCAAAATTATTAAGTTCAATATAACCTGACCCCAAAATTGAAACCAGATTGTATATTTGTTTAAATTTAGGTACTGTTTTTAAGGTATCTAACATCTTATAAATACCTTGTTCATTTTTATTTAATTTCTCTTGTCTATTTTCATTCCAATAATCGGTTGTTTTATTATAAATATTATCATCATAAACATTTACTTTTTTAGAATAAAACTTTTCTTCTTTAACTTCATTAAATTTATAATCTTTATACATGGTAGTTCTTCTACCATACATTCCTTTTGATTTTTCTTTTTTATTCAAGCTAAAATCTGACAGCATATAATCTCGTTTCAATAAAAATACCGAATCGTTTAATACTTGAAATTCTTGCTCAATATAAATATCTTTTACCCAATTAATATTGGCGCTTCTAGTTGCCTGCATATTAATTTCTTTTACTGCAAATGTGGTATCATTAACCCAAAAATCACCTTTAAAAGTTAATTCGTTTTTCCTACGGGGATAATACAGAATGTTATAGCACCATTTATTGTCTATAAATGCACTATCAGCTAATACGTAATTATAGGTAGAGACACCTGAAGCCTTTGAAATTGGACTCACAAAACTTTTATCAAAAATTTTAATGTAACTATCATAAATATTATAATCGACATATAAATCTTTAATAAATGCAATTACATTTTGATTTGTATCAAATCCTGAATTTTTATTAGCTATTAAATCTTCACGTAGTTTTTTTCCTCCTTTATTTTTACCATAAGATTTATAAACTGATTCATTAATAAATATTGGCAAAAAGGCTTTCCCTGTAATTCTTGATGTATCAATTCCTTCAAAAACAAACTCCATTCCTTTAAATAGTTTGCTTTTTTTCATAACACTATCAACATTGTTTAGATCAAATTCTAATTTTTCATATTTTTTATATTCGTATTGATCAAATAAATAAATTCCATTTTGACGTTTTTTAGCCCATATTTTTTTTAAAATAGCTATTGCGGGATTTCCTTTTTTCTTTATTTTTCCTGAATAAATAAATACTTCTTTTAATTGTGAAGCTTCTTCTTTTAAAATTATAGTTAAATTAAAGTCTCTACTTTTTATTGGAAGTGTTTTAGTTTCAAAACCTAAAAAAGAAACTTCTATTTGCTTATATGTTTTATCAGATTCTAGGTAAAATTTTCCATTTTCATCTGAAACTGTTCCGGTATTTGAGCCCACAAAAACAATGTTTGCAAAAGGAACTGTTTCGTTGTGTTCGTCTTTCACAACACCACTTACTTTTACCTGAGTAAAACCCACTGAGTAGGTGAGTAAAAACATAAGATTTAAAAAACTAACTTTTTTCATTATCATAAAAAAACCTTTCAAGGTTAACTTGAAAGGAACTTATAACGCAAATTTTATACCATTATTTTACGTACATCACCTCTTTAACAGCATTCACCACATCATTAAAGTTTGGTAACCATTCTTCTAATAAAACTGGTGAATATGGAGCTGGTGTATCAGCAGTAGTAATTCTTTTAATTGGAGCATCTAAAAAATCAAATACATTTTCTTGTACTTGAAATGTGATTTCAGAAGAAATGCTAGCAAAAGGCCAAGATTCCTCCAAAATAACCAACCTATTCGTTTTTTTAACTGAAGTAAAAATTGCTTCAAAATCCATTGGTCTTATCGTACGCATATCCAATATTTCAACTGATATTCCTTCTTTTTCTAAAATATCAGCAGCTTTGTATGCCTCTTTAATTATTTTTCCAAAAGAAACAATTGTTACATCATTACCCTCTCTTTTGATGTCTGCAACACCAATTGGAATGATATATTCTCCTTCGGGTATTTCCATTTTATCTCCATACATTTGTTCTGATTCCATAAAAATAACAGGATCATCATCTCTAATTGCTGCTTTTAATAAACCTTTAGCATCATACGGGTTTGAAGGAATAATTACTTTTAAACCAGGTGTATTAGCATACCAATTTTCAAAAGCTTGCGAATGTGTAGCACCTAATTGACCTGCTGAACCTGTTGGGCCTCTAAATACAATTGGGCAGTTTAATTGCCCTCCAGACATTTGTCTGATTTTTGCTGCATTATTTATAATTTGATCTATTCCTACCAAAGAAAAATTAAAAGTCATAAACTCAACAATTGGTCTGTTTCCATTCATAGCAGCACCAACCGAAATACCAGTAAACCCTAATTCTGCAATTGGAGAATCTATAACGCGTTTTGCTCCAAATTCATCTAACATTCCTTTTGAAGCTTTGTAAGCACCATTATACTCTGCAACCTCTTCACCTATTAAGAAAATAGTTTCATCTCTACGCATTTCTTCGCTCATTGCTTCACATATAGCTTCTCTAAATTGTATCGTCTTCATTTTATCTTATTTTAAGATTTGCAAAAGTAAGCATTTCTAAAATTAGAATCAACATATATTATATTAAAAAAAATACTATGCGTGCATAGTATTTTAAAAAAAAGTAGTATATTCGTAGCAATTATTAAAAAGCGATTTAATTTTACATCAAATATTTAAAATAAGTAATGATATGAAAATATTAGTTTGTATTAGTCACGTTCCAGACACTACTTCAAAGATAAATTTTACTGAAAATGATTCTAAATTTGATACGAATGGCGTGCAATTTGTTATAAACCCTTTTGATGAGTTTGCCCTAACAAGGGCAATGTGGTTTAAAGAGAAACAAGGAGCTACAGTAACTGTAGTAAACGTTGGAACAGTTGCTTCTGAACCTACTTTACGTAAAGCATTAGCCATAGGTGCAGATGATGCTATTAGAGTTAATACTGAAGCTACTGACGGTTTTGCCGTTGCCAAAGAGCTAGCCGAAGTTGTTAAAAATGGAGGTTATGATTTGATACTTGCAGGTAGAGAATCTATAGACTATAATGGTGAAATGGTCCCTGGCATGCTTGCAGCTATTTTAGATTACAATTTTGTAAATGCTTGTATTGGACTTGATATTGATGGAGATAAGGCTACTATTTCTCGTGAAATTGATGGTGGAAAAGAAGTACTTACATCTGGTTTACCTTTAATTATTGCAGGACAAAAAGGATTGGTTGAAGAAAAAGATTTACGTATTCCTAATATGCGAGGTATTATGATGGCACGTAAAAAACCTTTAACTGTTGTAGAGCCTGTAAATAGTACTCCAGCAACCTCAATTGTTTCATTTGAAAAACAAGCTGCTAAATCTGCTTGTAAAATTGTAGATGCAGATAATGTAGAAGAGCTTATTAGTTTACTACATAATGAAGCTAAAGTAATTTAATTTATTGTTTAATCTAAGATTCAAAAATATATGTCAGTTTTAGTTTTTGCCGAAACATCGGAAGGAAAATTTAAAAAATCTAATTTTGAAGCAACTTCATACGGAAAAAAGGTTGCAGAACAACTAGGAACCAATATTGTAGTATTAACAATAAACTCAAGTGAACCTACACAATTATACAAATACGGAGCAGAAAAAGTTTTAAACGTATCAAACGATAATTTAAAAACTTTCAATGCTAAAGTTTATGCTGATGTTATTAAACAAGCAGCTGAAAAAGAAAATGCACAAGTTATAATTATTGACACAAGTGCAAATGGATTATATCTTGCACCTATAATTGCTGTAGATTTAAATGCAGGTTATGCAAGTAACGTGGTAGCTTTACCAAGTTCTGTATCTCCATTCACTATTAAAAGAAAAACTTTTTCAAACAAAGCATTTAACAATACACAAATAACTACTGAAATTAAGGTTATTGGGTTAGCAAAAAATTCTTATGGTTTGCATGAAAACGAAGTTTCAGGTACCGTTGAAGAATTTTCACCTTCTTTAATTGAAAGTACACTTATCTCACAATCTATAGAACAAACTACAGGTAAAGTAACCATTGCTGATGCTGATATTGTAGTTTCTGGCGGTAGAGGATTGAAAGGTCCTGAAAACTGGGGAATAATAGAAGATTTAGCAGCTGTATTAGGAGCTGCCACAGCTTGTTCTAAACCAGTATCTGATTTAGGTTGGAGACCTCACAGTGAACACGTTGGCCAAACAGGGAAACCTGTAGCTTCAAACCTTTATATTGCTATTGGAATTTCAGGAGCAATTCAACATTTGGCAGGTGTTAATTCATCTAAAGTAAAAGTTGTGATTAACACAGACCCCGAAGCTCCTTTCTTTAAAGCTGCTGATTATGGAATTGTTGGAGATGCTTTTGAAGTAGTTCCAAAATTAATTGAAAAGTTGAAAGAATTTAAAGCAAATAACGCATAATTTTATTAAATTGTGCCTCTTAAACAAGGCTGTCTAATGATTGGACATCAAAGTCCTTTGATTAGATAGCCTTTTTTGCTAATTTTAACTTATGAGTAGTTTAGTTCGTTTAAATATTAAAGGTATATCATACAGCCAAACACAAAGTGGGGCTTACGCGCTAGTTCTCAGTGAAGTAGACGGGTCAAGAACCCTACCTATTGTTATTGGAGCCTTTGAGGCGCAATCAATAGCAATTGCTCTTGAAAAAGAAATTAAACCTCCTCGCCCACTAACTCATGACCTTTTTAAAACTTTTGCAGATCGATTTCACATTGTTATTAAACAAGTTATTATTCATAAATTAGTTGATGGAATATTCTTCTCAAGTTTAATATGTGAACGGGATAAAATTGAAGAAATTATAGACACCAGAACTTCTGATGCAATTGCACTTGCAACCCGTTTCAACGCTCCAATTTTCACCTATGAAAATATATTAGACCAAGCTGGTATTTATTTAAAAATGAAAGACGATTTAGCTACCGAAAATGACCCTTTAAGTATTGAAAACTTAATTGACGAGCCAGAAAAAGAAAGTTCATTTTCAAAAGATACTTTGAAACAATTAAATGACAAATTAAATGAGGCTATTCAACAGGAAAATTATGAATTAGCAGCAAAAATTAGAGATGAAATAAATAAAAGAACATAAAATATGGATATAAAATTACGCCTAACAATTTTAAATTTTTTAGAATTATTTGTTTTTGGAGCTTGGCTTATATCATTGGGTGGCTATTTAGGAGGACAACTTCATTTTGAAGGAATACAAATTGGTAAAATATTTACAACATTAGGCATAGCCTCACTAGTAATGCCAGGGATTGTTGGTATTATTGCAGATAAATATCTCAATGCACAAAAACTATTAGGAATATTACATATTATTGGGGCTGGATTTATGTTTTTCTTAGCGCAAACAAAGGATTTTGATACCTTCTTTTGGATGATGTTAGGTTACCTAACCGTATATATGCCTACACTTGGTTTGGCTAATACTGTTTCTTACAGCATTTTAACTTCTAATAAACTTGACATTATAAAAGTATTTCCTAAGATACGTGTTTGGGGAACAATTGGGTTTATAGTTGCAGAGGTAACTGTTGGTACCCTTGGTTGGGCACAAAACAATATGCAATTTTATTTTGCAATGGGAATTTCACTTTTAATGGGAATTTATTCATTTACAATTCCTAATGTGCCATTATCAAAATCTGAAAACAAATCCTTAACACAACGTTTAGGGTTAGATGCTTTTGCTTTATTTAAAGAATATAAAATGGCTGTTTTCTTCATATTTGCTACTTTGCTAGGAGTTGTTTTACAAATTTCAAATGCCTGGGCTTCTGAATTTTTAAGAAGTTTTACTGCTGATTATCCCAATTCATTTGCTGTAACAAATTCAAATACCATAATTGCCCTATCTCAAGTTTCTGAAACATTATTTATTTTAACAATTCCTTTTTTCTTAAAAAGGTTTGGAATTAAAACCGTGATGATTATGAGTATGCTTGCATGGTTTTTACGTTTCGGTTTATTTGGTGTAGCAGCACCAGAAGGTATAGGTTTAGGATATTTAATTATGTCTATGGTGGTTTATGGAGCTGCCTTTGATTTCTTTAACATTTCAGGTTCTTTATTTATTGAAACCGAAACAGATAGTAAATATAGAGGAAGTGCTCAAGGTTTATTTGTACTACTAACCAACGGTGTTGGAGCTGTTTTGGGAGGTATGGGTAGTGGTTTTGTAGTACAACATTTCACTACAGAAACAGGTAGAGACTGGCTTAGTATTTGGCTAGTGTTTGCAGCTTATGCTTTAATTTTAGCCATTGTATTTAGTCTTATTTTTAAATACAAGCACAATCCTGAAGCCATTAAAGAAATTAAGCACTAAGTGTAAAATAAATTCCGTTTTAACAAGTTAATTTAATATGAAACAATATTTAGATTTAATAAAACACGTTAGAGATAACGGTATTGTTAAAGAAGATAGAACTGGAACTGGAACAAAAAGTATTTTTGGATACCAAATGCGTTTTGATTTAGGTAAAGGATTTCCAATGCTGACAACTAAAAAATTACATTTAAAATCTATTATTTATGAATTATTGTGGTTTCTAAAAGGCGATACTAATATAAAATATCTAAATGAAAATGGTGTAAAAATTTGGGATGCTTGGGCTGATGAAAATGGAGATTTAGGCCCTGTTTACGGACATCAATGGCGTAACTGGAATAGTGAAGGAATAGATCAAATTACAGAAGTAATTGAAACTATTAAAACCAATCCTAATAGTCGAAGAATGTTAATTTCAGCTTGGAATCCAAGTGTTTTACCAGACACTTCTGTTTCTTTTGCTGAAAATGTTGCAAACAATAAAGCCGCTTTGCCTCCGTGCCACGCTTTCTTTCAATTTTATGTTACAGAAGGGAAATTATCTTGTCAATTATATCAACGCAGCGCCGATATTTTTTTAGGAGTTCCTTTTAATATTGCTTCTTATGCATTATTTACACTTATGGTAGCACAAGTTTGTAACTTAAAACCAGGTGATTTTATACATACATTTGGAGATGCACATATTTATAGCAATCATAAAGAACAAATAGATTTACAGTTATCTCGTGAACCAAGAGATTTACCTAAAATGGAAATTAACCCAAAAATTAATAATATCTTTGACTTTTCTTTTGAGGATTTTAATTTAGTTAATTACAATCCCTATCCTCATATTAAAGGAACCGTATCTGTATAAATTAAAAAAAGTTATAACTAGAAAAATGGACTCTCTACAATTAAAAAATAAAATAATTCAACGAATCATTGAAATTGACGATGTGAACCTCTTGAAATCTATTGAATTAATTTTCAATACTTCTGATAAAAATATTTCAAAATTTATCTCATTCATTAATGAAAAAGTACACGAAGAAAATTTAAGTGAAACGGAAGATTTTACTGATTATATAAAAGAGTGGGTTAAAAGTATGTAAATTCAATTTCTATGGATGACAAATACGAAGTATATGAAAATGCTCGAAATCGCATCAAACAAAAAAAGCGATTGTATTTTCATTTTGTATTTTTTTTAATTGGATCTGTGTTTTTTATTGTCCTAAACAAAGTTTTAAAAATTGGTGAAACCCTTTTCGAAAATTGGTTTGTTTGGGCCATTTTTTTATGGTTATTTTTCTTAATTATCCATTTTATAAACGTTTTTATTACACATCGTTTTATGGGTAAAAAATGGGAACGTAAGCAACTAGATAAACTTGTTTTAAAACAGGAAGAAAAAATTGCCCAACTAGAAAAAAAGGTAACTTTAAAAATGTAAGATAAAATAAAAGACTCGCCAAATACTCCTGAATTAAAATAAAAGAACATCCCAACAACAACTCAACAAAAGAATGATAACTATTATTGCTGCAGTAGCTGAAAATAACGCTTTAGGGAAAGACAATAAATTAATATGGCATTTACCTGCCGATTTAAAAAGGTTTAAAAAAGTAACTGCCAATCATCATGTAATTATGGGGAGAAAAACTTTTGAATCTTTAGGTAAGCCACTTCCAAATAGAACCAATATAATTGTTACACACAACACTAATTTTAGTGCAGAAAATTGTATCGTGGTAAATTCTTTGCAACAAGCTCTTAAAGCTGTAAAAAATGATGAAAACCCTTTTATTTTAGGTGGTGCCGAAATTTACAAACAAGCTATTGAAATTGCTGATAAACTTGATATAACCTTTGTGCATCACAAATTTGAAGCAGATGTTTTTTTTCCAGAAATAGATAAATCGGTATGGAAAGAAACTAGAAGAGAACATTTTGATGCAGATGAAAAAAACAAATACGATTATAGCTTTGTAACTTTTGAACGAATTTAATTGATTGTTATAATAAACGGCATTCTGGTTTGAATACCTTTTAGCTTTGTAAATTGTTTCACTGTTTGATATATTTTATAGTTTGCTACTCCCAATTCTTTTGTCAATACTTTTTCTGTTGATTTCATAAAAGGAAGGCTACTCAATTTATCTTCTAAATTAACTTTATAACTTGGGTAGTTACGTGTTTTATAATCGGTTATTTCAGCTAACTCAGCAGCGTATAAAATAGCATCATTCAAATTACCCAGTTCATCAACCAATCCTTTGCTTAAGGCTTCAGTTCCTGACCAAACCCTACCTTGAGCAATACTATCAACAGCCTGAATACTCATATTTCTTCCTTTAGCAACTCTTTCTAAAAATATATTGTAAATATTCTCTACGCCTTCTGCTGTCACCAATCTAAACTCATTGGTCATAGGTTCAAAAACACTGTAATTTGCTCCTGTATTGGTGCTTACTTGCTCCGCATTAATTCCAATATTTTTTGCCAGTTTACTAAAATTTGGAAGAATTCCAAAAACACCTATTGAACCTGTAATTGTCGTAGGTTCAGCAAAAATCCTATCGGCATTACAAGATATATAGTACCCTCCCGATGCGGCCAAATTTCCCATAGATACAACAATAGGTAATTTTTCTTTTGACAATTCTAATTCTCTCCAAATTAACTCTGAAGCCAAAGCGCTCCCACCTGGAGAGTTAACTCTCAATACAATTGCCTTTACATTTTTATCTTTTCTTGCTTTTTTTAATGCCTTAATAATTAAATCTTGCCCAATATAGTCTTCGTCTCCTTTACCGTAAATAATTTCGCCTTGTGCATAAATAACAGCTATTTTATTAGGTGCTGTAGATAAAATTCTACCTTTTCCTTTTGAAATATAATCGGAAATAGAAATTTTATTTAAATTGTTGTCTGTTGAAATTTCAGAAGCCTTTTTTAATTTATCAACATATTCATCTTCGTAAATAGCGGCATCAATAATATTATTTTCAATGGCTAATTTGGGTGTTCGTGCCAATAAATTATCTGCAATATTATTCAATTCATTAATTGTTTTATTTCTATCATTAGAAATGTCTACCAACATTTCATTCCAAATAGATTTAAGAAAAGAGGTAATTTGTTCTCTATTATTGTCACTCATCTCGTTATATAAAAAAGGTTCAACGGCTCCTTTATATTTTCCATGGCGTATTACTTCCATTTTAACCCCTGTTTTTTCTTGCAAATCTTTATAAAATAGCACTTCTGAAGACAATCCTTTAAAATCAATTCCCCCTACTGGATTTACAAAAACAGAATCTGCAACAGAACTCAAATAATACGATTTCTGATCATAAAAATCTGCATAAGCATATATAAATTTTCCAGACTCCTTAAACTCTAAAAGCTTATCTCTAACAGCCTGGGTTTGAGCAATACCTGCATTCACTCCTAAAGTTGAAATGCTTATTCCCTTTATTTTAGCATCTGTTTTAGCATTCTCAATTGCATTTACAATTGCATTTAGCCCTATTTTTTTATCATTCAAACCCAAAAATTCATCTAAAGGATCATCACTTTTTGGAGCGTAATCTTTCACTATATTTTCAAGTTTCAACTCTAAAACCGAATTACTTTTTAAAGTTACTTTTTTAGTTTCTCCAAAAGTTGCAGCTATTACTAAAAATAACATCATAATTAAGCCTAAAGCAATTAAGGTTCCGATAATTGATGCTGCCAAGTTTCTTAAAAAATTCATAGAAATATTAAATTTAAAAATGAAAAAACATATAAATGTTTATAAGTTGAGTGACAAAGATATGTTTTTAAATGATACTTTTCTTTTCTTTGTATTCACTTTATGCAAATTGTACGTACCACATATTTATCCTTAGGAAGTAACCTTGGAAACAAACTTGAAATTTTACAACAAGCAGTAGATTTGATAGCTAAGAACATTGGTTCAATTGCTAAAATTTCAACTGTTTACAAAACGGAATCATGGGGATTTAAAAGTGCTGATTTTTATAATATCTGCATACAAGTATCTACAAGTTTAAATCCAGAAGATTTACTAAAATCAATTCATGAAATTGAGTTTTCTCTAGGTAGAATACAGGATGTATCTACCGAGTATAAGGCACGAACTATTGACATTGACATCTTACTTTTTGATGATGAAATTATTTTTTCAAAAGAATTAATAGTCCCTCATAAAAGTATGTTACAACGTAAGTTTGTAATGGTTCCCTTAGCTGAAATTGCTCCTAACTTAATACATCCTATTGAAAAAAAACGTGTTCAAACTTGTTTAAATAATTGTACGGATAATAGTAAAATTGAAAATACTTACTTGAAGTTAAAACGCCCTATCTCTCTTTCTGAAAAGTATAATTACATAGCTATAGAAGGAAATATTGGCGCTGGAAAAACAACGCTTACCAATTTGATTGCTGAGGATTTTAATGCTAAAATAATTTTAGAGCGCTTTGCCGACAATCCTTTTTTGCCTAAATTTTATGAAGACAAAGAGCGATATGCTTTCCCGTTAGAAATGAGCTTTTTAGCTGATAGATACAGGCAGCTTTCTGATGATTTAGCTCAGTTTGATTTATTTAAAAACTTTATTGTATCTGATTATTACATTTTTAAATCTTTAATTTTTGCACAAGTAACGTTGCCAAAAGATGAATATTTTTTATATCGAAGAATGTTTGACATTATGTATAAAGAAATTTCAAAACCTGATTTATATATTTATTTATATCAAGAAACGCCTCGTTTAATTGAAAATATAAAAAAGCGAGGAAGAGATTATGAACAAAATATTGCTCCAGAATATTTAGATAAAATTCACAATGGCTATTCAACTTTTATAAAAACTGAAGAAAACTTAAATACGCTAATTATTGATGTTTCTAAGAAAGATTTTGTACGTAACAAAGAAGATTATAAAGAAATTATTGAACTTATAAAAAACGCTTAAGAACTCTATAACCTTATCTAAACTACTTCTTCTTTAGCTCAAGTTTCTCTGCAAAAAAATCACAAAAATCACGCATAGTTGCACTCATTTTTTCATCATTGGTTGCACGTTCAAATGTATTTGCCATAGACACCAATGTTTGATAAAAAAAATGTCTCATCTCATCTAAAGGCATATCTTTAGTCCACAAATCCATTTTAAGTGTTTCTTTCAATTCTGGATTCCAAACAGAAATCAGTATTGCTTTAGCTTCTTCGTCTTTAATATTATTATCTTGTGCAGACCAGTGTATTTTTTCAGGAATCTTGTTTTCATCTAATCCTACTCTAAACTCTATTTTTGATGTATGTGCTACAGCCATTATTTTTTTGGTTTATATTTTGATTTTTTAAATATTTCTTCAGCATTTGTTTGCAAAAGTTGTTGCAAAGTTACATTATTATTGTTCATATACGAACGTACAATTTGCCTACCTAACCAAACGCCAATTCTACCTGGAGATTCTTTATCAATATCTATATAAAATTTTGAAAAAGGAGCGTTCGCTATAAAACGTGTAAATAATTTAGGATCTGTACTGTACAATAATTTATTTTCAATAAAATATTTCCACAATTGAGATTCATTTGCTACAGCCCAATCTAGTTGATTTTTTGTATATCCAATTTTTTGTGCATCAGAAAAAGTTGGTAAGTAACGGTCTAATAAATACATTTTTTTTCCTTCATTAATCATTAAATTTAAAAATTGACGGCTTCTCTCTGGAATAAAATACCGTTCACTTATGGCTTTTGCAATATCAACAACCAGTTGTGATTTATCAAAATTTTGTGATAAATACTTCGGAAAATCATCATACACATTACTGTTTTTCCCTAAATACATATCTAAAGAAACAAACAGTAAACTATCTGCGTAAATTATGTTATTTTCATAATCTAAATTTGTTATCAACGTAATTATTTTAGGGGGCTTAAAACTTGAATGATAGTATTTTATGTGCTTAAATAAATTTGTTATTTCATTCTTTATAGTATCCGTATTTTTAAAAACTTTTTGTGTTTTTTGAAATAATTCAGCTTCATTTTTAATTTTATTCAACCAAATACTATCGTTTTGAACTGGAAATAAATATGGATATTGTTTTTTTAAATTTGGGAGTGTTTTTTCATTAGAGGTATAAAATTTCTGTTCAAACCTATCTATTGAAAGCGTTACTTTAATATCTGAAACGTCAACCTTTTTTATGGTATCTTTTTTACAAGAAACGATACCTAATAAAATAATTGTTAACACTAATAATTTCTTCATTAATTTCTATATTTACACGTGTGTTTTTTAAAACGCTAAAATTACTAAAAAAGTTTGTATATGAATACTCTAAAAGTTGTTGACCATATTGTTTCTTGGTTAAAAAATTATGCCACTGAAGCAAAAATGAATGGTTTTGTAATTGGTATTTCAGGTGGAATTGATTCTGCTGTAACCTCAACATTATGTGCAAAAACTGGATTTCCTGTTTTATGTGTAGAAATGCCTATACACCAAGGCGAGAATCAGGTAACAAGAGCTTACAACCATATAAACTGGTTGCAAAAAAATTATAAAAAGGTAACGGTAAAACAAGTAAATTTAACCCCAGTGTTTGACAGTTTAATTGCTTCTTTCCCTCCTGTTAAAAACGAAGAACAATTATTAATGTCGTTAGCAAACACACGTGCAAGACTTCGAATGACTTCATTGTATTATTTTGCAGCTCTTCATGGTTATTTAGTAGCTGGAACAGGTAATAAGGTTGAAGATTTTGGGGTTGGTTTTTTTACAAAATACGGTGATGGAGGTGTAGATTTAAGTCCGATAGCCGATTTAATGAAATCTGAAGTATATGAGATAGCAAAATTTTTAGGTATAAATGCTGAAATTATTAAAGCTGCTCCTACCGATGGACTATGGGGAGATAATAAAACAGATGAAGACCAAATTGGTGCTAGTTATGATGAATTAGAATGGGCTATGAGACAAACTGAACTTGGGAAAGTGATTACTGATTTTAAAGGTAGAGAGCACGAAGTGTTTAAAATTTACACGCAAAGAAACAGAGCAAATAAACATAAAATGGAACCAATTCCTGTGTGTAAAATACCTAGTAAATTAAAATTTTAAATTACTCGACCTAACCTATTTGAAATAAGTACTTTTAATTTATTGTAATTATTAACTTCTTCTAATAATTCAATAGAATTATTTTTAGCTTCTAATTGAAATGAGTCTATTTTTTTACCTATAAGAACCCTCCTCAAATTAAATATTACATCTAAAACAGCTTTTAATAAAACATCTTCACCTTGTTTAACAGATATTTCTTTCCTTCCCCAATCACTTAAAGTGTGTTTTTCATCATCCATTAAAATATTGGTTACCAAATTTGCAATTTCGGTATTTGAATGATTTATAAAGGCATCAACTAAAATTGATTTATTTTGGTTTAACTGATGTATTATTTCATAATAAATTTGTTTAAAATTTTCATCGGTAAATTCAACTTCATCTTCCTGTAAATTCAAATAAATTTCATTAGAAACTACATTTTTAAAATATTCTTTTTTCAAAGGAGTTACTTCATTATCATCTACTTCTTCACCAGCAATAAAATTTTCAAACTCAACCTCATTATTACCATATAACAATAGAATTTTTATAATCTCTCGTTCGTATTTTTTAAGTTCATCTATTTGTTCAAATTGTGGTGTTTTTTGTAAAACAGGTGCTGTTGGGTTAGATTGAATTGGTCTTTTTGTGGTATCTCTCTTCTCTTTTTTATCAAGTTGAGCCAATTCACTAAACAGAACATTTTCAGAAATATCCATAATTCTGGAACATTCTTGAATGTACACTTCACGTTGAATCCTATCAGGTATTTTAGAAATACTTATCACAATATCACGAATTAATCCTGCTTTTTTAACAGGGTCGTTTTGTGCATCTTTCATTAATAAAGACACCTTAAAATTGATAAAATCTTGTGAATTGTTTTGTAAATATTCTTTCAGTTCTTCCTTTGAGACTTTTTTAGCAAAACTATCTGGGTCATCACCATCAGGAAACATAAGCACCCGAACATTCATACCTTGCTCCAATATGAGGTCAATACCTCGAATTGAGGCTCTAATACCTGCTTCATCACCATCAAAAAGGATTGTTACATTTTTTGTGAGCCTGTTAATCAATCTAATTTGATTCTCTGTAAGTGCCGTTCCTGAAGACGCAACTGTATTCTCAATTCCAGATTGGTGAAACGAAATTACATCTGTATAGCCTTCAACCAAATAACAATTATCTTGTTTTGCTATGGCTTGTTTTGCATAGTAGATTCCATATAAAATATTACTTTTATGGTAAATATCACTATCTGGAGAATTTAAATATTTTGCTGCTTTTTTATCACTTATCAATATTCTTCCTCCAAACCCTAAAACACGTCCACTCATACTGTGAATTGGAAACATGACACGACCTTTGAATCGGTCAAATTGTTTTGTTCCAGTATCAGAAAGTAAGTCTTGCTTAACAATGGTAAGTCCGGTTGATTCTAAATATTTAAGGTTGTAACCTTTATTTAATGCTTCAGAAGTAAAGGCTTCCCATTCATTTAAAGAATACCCTAATTGAAATTTTCGAATGGTTTCATCAGTAAAGCCTCGCTCTTTAAAATAACTCAATCCAATGGCTATACCTTGATTGTCTTCTAGTAATATTTTATGAAAATAATCTCGTGCAAATTCTGAAACCAAAAACATACTTTCTCGTTCATCTGCTTGCTCTTTTTGGGCGTCTGTTTGTTCAGTTTCTTCAATTTCAATATTGTATTTTTTCGCCAAATATCGGATAGCTTCTGGATATGAATAATGCTCGTGTTCCATTAAAAATGAGATAGCGTTCCCACCTTTTCCTGTACTAAAATCTTTCCAAATTTGCTTTACCGGTGAAACCATAAACGAGGGAGTTCGCTCGTCAGAAAATGGGCTCAATCCTTTAAAATTACTTCCCGCCTTTTTTAACTGAACAAATTCACCAATTACCTCCTCAACACGAGCAGTTTCAAAAACGCTATCTATGGTTTCTCTGGAAATCAATACTTATATTTTTTTAAGATTCCTAAATTACAAAATTTCGATAAAAAATGAGGTTGTTTAAGTTAAACTTAAATCTATCATTCTTAATAATGTCACACTGAGCCTGTCGAAGTGTTATTTCAGAATATTAACATTCTGTTTCAATTCATTATGAGAACCTGAATCTAGTTTAGATTGACGATTGTTTCATTTTACACAACCTCAATTAAGTATTTTTAATAGAATTAATTAAGAAACTGCTTTTAACTTTTTTAACGTTGATTTGTTTAATGTGTTTTCGGCATATTTCTTGGTAACCTTTAGTTGTTTTTCATCTGTACTTGGTAATTCAAACATTGCATCTGTTAAAATCGCCTCACAAAGTGACCTCAACCCTCGAGCTCCTAATTTATATTCAACAGCTTTTCCAACGATGTACATCAATGCATTTTCATTGATAGAAAAATCAATGCCATCCATTTTAAATAGTTTTTTGTACTGTTTTATAATAGCGTTTTTTGGCTCTGTTAAAATAGCTCTTAACGTATCTTCATCTAAAGGATTCATATGTGTTAACACTGGTAAACGGCCAATAATTTCAGGTATTAAACCAAATGTTTTTAAATCACTTGGAATAATATATTGTAATAAATTTTCTTCTTCAACTTTATCAACTTTTATAGAAGCACTATACCCAACAGCTTGCCTGTTTAACCTTTTTCCTATTACTTTATCAATCCCTGAAAAAGCACCTCCAGCAATAAAGAGAATATCTTTAGTATTTACTTCAATAAATTTTTGATCAGGATGTTTTCTTCCTCCTTTCGGTGGAACATTTACTACAGAACCTTCTAAAAGTTTCAATAATGCCTGTTGAACACCTTCTCCTGAAACATCACGCGTTATAGATGGATTATCACCTTTACGTGCTATTTTATCTATCTCATCAATAAAAACAATACCTCGTTCTGCTTTAGTAACATCATAGTCTGCGGCTTGCAATAAACGTGTTAATATGGTTTCAACATCTTCACCAACATAACCAGCTTCAGTTAAAACAGTGGCATCTACAATACAGAAAGGCACATTTAACATTTTTGCAATGGTGCGAGCTATTAATGTTTTTCCTGTTCCTGTTTCCCCTACCAAAATAATGTTACTTTTTTCTATTTCAACATCATCTTCATCTTTGGTAACAGGTTGTAATAATCTTTTATAATGGTTATAAACCGCAACTGACATTACACGTTTTGCTTGGTCTTGACCAATCATATATTGATCTATAAATTCTTTAATTTCTCTTGGTTTTTTAACAATCAATTCAGAAGTGAGAGAAGAACTACTATTTTCAGCCATTTCTTCTATTACAATTCCGTGTGCTTGCTCAATACACTTATCACAAATATGTGCATCTAAACCCGCAATAAGCAAATCGGTTTCTGGCTTCTTTCTACCACAAAACGAACATTCTAAAACTTCCTCTTTTGCCATTTTTTCAGTTATTTAGTAACCTTAAATTTAAAACTTTATTATTTTCTCACTAAAATTTCATCAATCATTCCATAAGCTTTTGCTTCATCAGCTTTCATCCAATAATCTCTATCAGAATCTGCATGAACTTTCTCAATAGTTTGACCAGAATGTTTAGAAATTATTTGGTATAATTCATCTTTTAATTTTAATATTTCACGCGCAGTAATTTCAATATCACTGGCTTGCCCTTGAGCGCCTCCCATTGGCTGATGAATCATTATACGTGAATGTGGTAAGGCAGATCGTTTCCCTTTAGTCCCTGCACACATTAAGACAGCTCCCATTGACGCTGCCATTCCCGTACAAATTGTAGCTATATCGGGTTTTATAAATTGCATTGTATCATATATTCCTAAACCAGCATAAACACCACCTCCTGGAGAATTTATGTATATTGAAATATCTTTAGAACTGTCTACACTTTCTAAAAATAATAATTGAGCTTGTATGATATTGGCTACATTATCATCAATACCTGATCCTAAAAAAATTATTCTATCCATCATTAAACGTGAAAACACATCCATTTGTGCTACGTTTAACTGACGCTCTTCAATAATATATGGTGTAACACTACTAACCAACTTATCGTAATGCATACTGTTAATTCCTTGGCCTTTTATTGCAAATTTTTTAAATTCTTTTCCGTAATCCATTTTACAGGTTTTAAAATATTAAGGGTGTAAAGATATGAAGTATTTATGAATTGTTTATTTGTTTATTTATAGAATCTTTAATTTCTGATTTGTAGATTCAAAATTATTTAGAGGTTTCTATGTATATTTGGTGTTTATTTTATACCTTTTTATATGAAAATTAATTTATCCATCACTTTCTTATTTTTGGTGATAACCTCAACCCTTACTGCTCAAAATTACAAACAACGTTTAAATACTATTGATATACAACACTATAAGTTAACAATTATTGTTAATGATACAACCAACAATATTGATGCTACAACGCAAATTCAACTAAAATTTAAGAAACCTGTAACTGAATTTCAACTTGATTTGGTTAATAAGGACAGTATTAGTGGTAAAGGCATGGTGATAGATTCTATTTATCAAAACAACGTAAAGGTTACTTTTACACACGTAGAAAACAAAATAAAAATTCAGCCTAAACACCCCTTTCCTGGCATAGTGTACACGTACACCATTAAATATAGCGGTGTTCCAAAAGATGGATTAATTATTAGCAAAAACATGTATGGTGATAGAACTTTCTTTGGAGACAATTGGCCTAACAGAGCACACAATTGGTTTCCCTGTGTAGATCATCCATCAGATAAAGCAACCATTGAATATATTATTAAGGCTCCTAATCATTACCAGGTTATTGCCAATGGTTTTCAGGTTGAAGAAACCAACATAAATGACACTGCAAAACAGTACCATTGGCAAACATCAGTTCCTCTACCTACAAAAGTAATGGTAATAGGCATTGCCAAATTTGCGGTTCAAAATATTGGGGAAACACATAATGTTCCTGTTTCATCTTGGGTATATCCTCAAACAAAAGAACAGGGATTTAATGATTTTTCTAATGCTAAAAAAATACTCGACTTTTTTATTAAAAATATAGGAACATACCCTTTTCAAAAGTTAGCAAATGTACAATCCAAAACACGCTTTGGAGGTATGGAAAATGCTGGGAATATTTTTTATTTTGAAAAAGCTGTAAATGGCAAACAAAATCATGATGACTTAATTGCACATGAAATTGCTCACCAATGGTTTGGAAATGCTGTTTCAGAGATTGACTGGCCTCATCTTTGGCTAAGTGAAGGGTTTGCAACCTATTTTACAGATTTATTTATTTTAGAAAATCATGGGAAACGCGCCTTTTTGGAAAGAATAAAAAAAGAGCGTAAAACAGTTTTAAATTTTTATCAAAAAAAACAAGTCCCTGTAATTGATACCAAAACAACAAATTACATGAAGTTACTAAATGCAAATTCCTATCAAAAGGGAGCTTGGATTTTACATATGCTTAGACATAAATTAGGTGACACCATTTTTCAAAAAGGAATACAGGATTATTATGAAAAATATAAATTCAAGAATGCTTCAACAACTAATTTTAAAAATATAATGGCCAAAGCATCTGGTAAAAATTTAGATATTTTCTTTTCTCAATGGCTTTATAAATCTGGACACCCAACACTCAAAACTAATTGGATTTATTACAATAAGAAAGTTCGTTTAATAGTAGAACAGACTCAAAAAACCATTTTTCAATTTCCTTTAGATCTAAAATTTATTTATAAAGATGGAACTTCTGAAGTTAAAACCATTCAAATTACAACTAAAAATGAACCCTTTGTAATTGACACCAAAGGAGATGTTAAAACCCTAGAATTCGACCCAAATACACATTTATTATTTGAACAAGTTGACTAAGAATATTAAGCAATATCATAAATTTTTTATTATTTACAAATTTTAAATATGAAATTCCGTATCAAGTGTGGAATGACGTAAACTTTATACTCAGTTTAAGCATTAGTCTTATACTTTATAAACTTTACAACCTTACAACTTCAGAAGTTTCACCCTTATAAATAATTCCTTAATTAAATAGTACATTTGCAAAAAATAGAACAATGAACTTTTCCGATTTAAACTTAAACCGCTTTTTATTAGATGCTCTAACTGAAATGGGGTTTGAAACTACAACTCCTATTCAAGAAAAAGCTTTTTCTGAAATTATGAGTGGTAAAGACATTGTAGGGATTGCACAAACAGGAACTGGTAAAACATTTGCTTATTTACTACCTATTTTAAAACAACTCACGTTTTCCACTCAAAAACATCCACGTGTATTAATTATTGTACCAACCAGAGAATTGGTAGTTCAAGTTATAAAGGATCTTGAAAACTTAACACCTTATATTAATGTACGTTTTGCAGGTGTATATGGTGGCACAAACCTGAATAAACAAAAACAGTTAGTGTATGAAGGGCAAGATATTTTAGTTGCAACTCCAGGCCGTTTACTAGATTTAGCGTTGGATGGGATTTTAAAATTGAAATTTATTCAGAAATTTGTAATTGACGAAGTAGATGAAATGATGAATCTAGGTTTTAGACCGCAATTGGTTACGTTATTAGATTTATTACCAAAAAAACGTCAAAGTATTTTATTCTCTGCAACCTTAACCAAAGAAGTCGCAGGTATATTAGATCAGTTTTTTAAATCTCCTGTTAAAATTGAAATTGCAAGTAGTGGAAGCCCATTAGATACTATTCAACAACTTGCTTACCCTGTGCCCAATTTTTATACAAAAATTAATTTTTTGGTACACTTATTAAAAAATAAAGAAACTTTTACTAAAGTATTGGTTTTTGTAAAAAACAAAAAACAAGCCAATATTTTATTTGAAGAAATGGAAGAACTTCTTCCTGGAGAAACAAATGTAATTCACTCTAACAAAACGCAAAATTATCGTTTACGAGCTGTAAAAAACTTTGAAAAAGGCTTTTTTAATATCTTAATTGCCACTGATATTATTGCACGTGGTTTAGATTTAACAGATGTAAGCCATGTAATTAATTTTAATATTCCTGAAGAACCTGAAAATTATATGCACCGAATTGGAAGAACAGGTCGTGCAGAACAAGAAGGAACTGCCATCTCCTTTTTTACAGAAGAAGAAGCTGATTATTTAGGTGAAATTGAACTGTTAATGAATACAGAAATTGATGTTTTGGATCTTCCTGAAACCGTTGAAATTTCTACACAGAAAACCGCTGAAGAAATGCCAAAAATAGCCCCCGAAAGAACGGGTAAAAAAACCACTATTGCCGAACCAAGTGGCGCTGCATTTCACGAAAAGAAAGAAAAAAACAGACGTGTTAATTTAGGTGGCTCTTACCGAAGAGAAATTGCTAAAAAATACAAAAAGCCTAAAACTAGAGGGCAAAAACGGAAGTAGAATTTTACTTTGATTCTAAAAAATAAATAACTATTATTATGATAAGATTCTGAAACAGGTTCAGAATAACGGAACAAAAAACTCCTCAATGAAGTTCACCAAGGAGTTTTAATTTTATAGATTCCTACCGAAGTTTATCTTGAGTGATAGTTGAGAGGCAGGAATGGCTCTAAATTATTTTATTTGTAAACTTCTTTTACAAATTTTTCATAGTTTACTTCTTTTACTTTAAACGTAATATTTTCTTTGTAAAAGCTCAGTAATTTTTGACTTACCAATTGTTCTTGTAAACGCTTCGCCTCATCTTGATTACTCAATACTCTTTGTACAATATCATCCAATTCTTTTTCTTCAGGATTTAACTGACCGTATTGAGCCATTTGCGCTTTTACAAAACCTTTTGCAAATTCTTTAAGCTCTTCAAAATCTATTTTAATATTGTTTTCTTTTAATACTTTTCCTTCTATTAGTTGATAACGCAATGCTTTTTCAGATTTTTCAAATTCTTCTTCAGCTTGCTCAGAAGTCATTGGTTTTTCACCGGCAACAGCTAACCATTTTTTTAAAAATTCAGCAGGCAACTCAAATTTTGTGTTTTCAACTAAATATTCAGTCACATCATTTAACAACTGTTGATCAGCTTGCGTTTGGAATTGTTTTTCAGCATCTTCCTTTATTTTTGCAACTAACTCTTCCTTAGATTTAACTACACCAGGACCAAAAACTTTATCAAATAACTCTTGGTTTACCTCTGCAAGTTCTGTTTTATTAATTTCTTCTATAGTAAAAGTTACTGAAATATCCAATCCGTGAATGGCGTCGTGGTCTAATCCAAGTGCCCCCATTAGTTTATGGTCGTCATCAAAAAGACCTTTGGTTTTTAGTTCAATAACATCTCCAACTTTTTTACCAATAAATTTCTTTTGGTTTGCTTTTCCTTTTATTGAAGCTAGTTCAATAGTAGATTTTTTATTGATTTCTTTTTCCTCATTCACAAAGGTTCCTGTAATATTAACACCTTCTTCAACAACTGGTTTAGAAATAATTTTTCCGTAACGCTTTTGAATATTTTCAACTTCTTTTTCTAATAATTCCTCATCAGCAATAATATTGTATTGCGTAATTTTCTTTTTAGCATCTAAGTTAACTTCAAACTGAGGTGCTAATCCTAACTCAAATTCGAACAAATAATCCTCAGCTTCCCAAGAAAAATCGTCTTTCATTTTTGGTAGTGGGTTTCCAAGAATATCAAGTTTTTCTTCAACTAAAAAATTATTTAATGATTCTTGTAGCAATTTATTCACTTCATCAATCATTACAGACTTTCCGTATTGTTTTTTTACCATTCCCATAGGCACTTGTCCTTTTCTAAATCCGGGGATATCGGCTTTTTTACGGTAATCTTTTAAAATAGTTGCTACTTTATCTTGGTAATCAGCAGCTGAAATCTCAACTTTCACTACTGCATTTAACGCATCAATATTTTCTTTTGTAATATTCATTTTATGCTTTTTTATCTTAAATCATTAAAAAATCGGGTGCAAAATTACTGTTTTTTATGAACTTGACAAAGTATTTAACTCATTCAATTCCAACTATTTTCATTCTTTTCATTTAATAATGAATATAAAAACGATTGAAATAGTGATAATAACAAACTAAACAATAAGGCTATCCAAAATCCTGAGACTGCAAATCCACTAACAAAATAATCAGCTAACAGTATAATTACTGCATTAATTACCAATAAAAACAACCCTAAAGTTACAATAGTTGCCGGTAGTGTAAAAAAGATAAGTAATGGTTTTACCGTAACTCTTAACAACCCTAAAACTACTGCTACAATAATTGCACTGGTATAATTTGCAATTTCAACACCAGGCAAAAATTTAGCTAATATAACAACAGCAATAGCCGTTAATAATATTTTTAATATCAATTTCATTTTTAAAAAATTTATAATGAGTTATAAAATTAACTATAATTGTGCCAATTCCTTCTTTAAGCTAAAAACCTGACAACTTCATTATAAAACTGCTCTGGATTCTCAGCATGGAGCCAATGTCCTGCATTTTTGACAGTCACAATTTTAGCATTGGGAAAATGAGTTAAAATTAATGACACATCTTTAGTTGTTATATAATTTGATTTTTCTCCTTTTAAAAATAATGTATCTCCTTCAAAATGGGTAAATGAAGGTAAGGCTTCTCCTACTTCCGCATTATTTTCAGTTAAACTTTGTAAATTGAAACGATAATCTAATTTTCCTTTCTCTTTCCAATATACATTTTTCAATAAAAATTGAATAATTCCTTCTTCTTTAATATAAATTCTCAATACTTCTTCAACTTTTTTCCGTGAGTTGTGTATTGAAAAATTAACTTCATTTAAAGCTTCCAGTATTTGTTGATGATGTGGTTTATATGCTCTTGGGCTTATATCTGCAATAATTAATTTAGTAATTAACTCTGGAAAAGTAACGGCAAAAAGCATGGCAACCTTTCCACCCATAGAATGCCCCAATAAAATAATATTCTGTAAATTATAATATTGAATGTAATTGTATAAATCTTCAACTAATAGTTCATAATCAAAATCTTCACTGTGAAAACTCCTCCCATGATTACGTTGATCTATTAAATGTACCTGAAAATTTTCTGAAAATTTATTCCCTAGTGATTTCCAATTATCACTCATTCCAAAATAACCATGTAGTATAAGTAATGGTTTTCCCTTTCCTAAAATTGTTGAGTGTAAAATTTTCATTGTTTAGATGCCATACTTAACTTATACTTGTACATATTAATTACATTTTCTAATCCTAAATATAACGATTCTGTAATTAATGCATGCCCAATGGAAACTTCACTTAAGTTTGGAATATTTTCAGCAAAAAACTGAATATTGTCTAAACTTAAATCGTGACCTGCATTTATCCCTAAACCAAGTTCTGTTGCCAAAACAGCACTTTTAGTATATGGTTTAATAGCCTCTTTATTGCCCATTCTATATTGTGTAGCAAATTCTTCGGTATACAACTCAATTCTATCAGCTCCGGTTGTTGCTGCAGCTTCAATTAGTTTTAAATCTGTATCAATAAAAATAGAGGTTCGTATACCTTTTCGTTTAAACGCTGTAATAATTTCTGTTAAAAAAGATTGGTGTTTAATAGTATTCCAACCAGCATTTGAAGTAACTGCATCAATGGCATCAGGAACTAAAGTTACTTGGGTTGGACATATTTTAAGAACCATATCCATAAATTTAGGAATTGGATTTCCTTCAATATTAAATTCAGTAGTTACTATTTTTTTTAAATCGTAGGCATCTTGATAACGAATATGACGCTCATCAGGTCTCGGATGAATGGTAATTCCATCAGCTCCAAAACCCTGAATATCAGAAGACACCTTAACAACATTAGGAAAATCACCTCCTCTGGAATTACGTAATGTTGCTATTTTATTTACATTTACACTTAATTTTATCATTCTTAAAACACGTTAATTTAAATTGGGTAAGCAAATTTACGAAGTAAGAATATGATTTTGGTTTTATTTTTGATTAATTTGTACTATAATAGCAACTGGAATGAAAAATATCCCATACATATTAAAGGAATTTGAGGCATTTACCTTGCAAACAAAGATTGCCGATGTGAAGTCTCTTTTCAATGAAACTACATATTCTCATTTTCCTGTTATAAAAAACAACCAACTTATTGGTTTAGTTTCTGAAACTGATATACAAGGAATTACTGAAGATGATAAAGAGTTAAATGATTTTCAACTTTTATTTAGTTTGTTCTTCACAGAAGAAAACAATAATTTATTAGAAATTTTGAAAGTTTTTGCTTTAAATGAAACAAATTTAATCCCTGTTATTAGCGTTCAAAAAGAATATTTGGGTTACTATGATTTAATTGATGTATTACACGTATATAAAAATACGCCATTTTTAAATAACGAAGGCTCTATCTTAATTTTAGAAAAAGAAATAAGAGATTACTCATTTAGCGAAATTTGCCAAATTGTAGAATCTGATAATGGTAAAATTTTGGGTGTTTTTATTTCTGAAAGCAATTCAACTTCTGTGAAAATCACCCTTAAATTTAGTTCGCAAGATGTAAACGAAATCATACAGTCTTTTAGGCGTTATGACTATAAAGTTCTTTCGAATCATAAAGAAGATTATTATTTGGAAGAATTAAAAGACAGAACCAATTACCTACAGAAATACTTAAACATTTAAGGATGAAAATTGCTATTTATGGCCAGTACTACAAACCTGAAGATAAAAAATATGTTGAAGAATTATTTAACATGTTAGAAACCAATTCAGTAACATTTGTTATTGAAAAAAATTACTATTCGGGCTTAAAAAAGCATATTGAAATTTCAACAGCTAAAACATTTCGTTCTTATAAGGAGTTGGATAATTCATTTGATTTTATGGTTACAATTGGAGGTGATGGTACTATTTTAAGAGCCGTAACTTTTATTAGAAATTCAAATATTCCCATTGTTGGTATCAACACAGGAAGGTTAGGTTTTTTAGCAACTGTTCAAAAAGAAGAAATAAAAAATGCAATAGAACAACTTATTAATGGTGAATTTATAGTAAAAGAGCGTGCATTATTAAGTGTTACTACCTCTCCAAAAATTAAAAATTTAGCTGCCTTAAATTTTGCGTTAAATGAAGTTTCAGTAAACAGAAAAAACACGGCTTCAATGATAACCGTTGAAACGTATTTAGATAACGAGTATTTAACTTCTTATTGGGCAGATGGATTAATAATAGCAACACCAACAGGCTCCACAGGTTACTCATTAAGTTGTGGAGGACCAATAATTACACCCCAAGCTAAAAGTTTTGTTTTAACTCCTATTGCCCCACATAATTTAAATGCAAGACCGTTGGTAATACCAGATGATACTGTTATAAAATTTAAGGTAAGTGGTAGAGAAGATAAATTTTTCTTATCATTAGATTCACGAATTACAACCATTAAGAGGAACACTGAAGTACAGGTAGAAAAGTCTAAATTTAACTTAAAAATGGTACAACTAAATAAACAAACTTTTATAAAAACTCTCCGTGAAAAATTACTTTGGGGTCAAGATACCCGAAATTAATTTTAGTGCTTATTCTTAAAAAAAGTAGTTTGCTGAAACTACAATAATTTCATTTATAAGCAGTTTAACAAAAAAGACTTTGTATAACTTCTATAAACAATGATATTTATTTATATTTGCACGCTATTTTATTTATGAAAAAACTAGTTTTACTTATTACATTTATCTGTGTCACAAACACTTCCAATGCACAAATTAACGAAGTTGGTTTATTTATAGGTGGTAGCAATTATATTGGAGATATAGGACCTGAATACTATATAAACCCAAATAATATTATGGGAGGAGTAATTTATAAATGGAATATGAACCCGCGAATTTCTTTTAGAGGAACATTCACCTATGCAGCAATAATGTCTGATGATAAAAATGCAACAAACAGAGAACGTTATTTTAGGGGCATTGGTTTTAAAAATAGCATAAAAGAATTGGCAGTAGGAATTGAGTTTAATTATTTTAACTACAATCTAGACAATTACAAAAACACCTATACTCCTTATTTACTACTTGAATTTGCTATCTTTAATTATAATGTTGTAGTGGCAGAAACGGCTCCATTACAATACCAATACAGTTCAAAAACATCCTTTGCAATACCTTTTGGTGTTGGTTATAAAACAAAATTATTTCAAGATTTTGCCATTGCTTTTGAATTAAGAGCCAGATATACTTTTGTAGATGATATAGATTACAATAACAACAATATAAAATCTTTAACCTTTGGAAACCCAAATAGTAACGACTGGTATATTCTAAGTGGCATATCTTTAGTTTATACTTTTGGAAGACCCGCCTGCTATTCAAGTCCGTTTTAATGAAAGATTTAAAAGCTAAAATATTGAAAGGCTCACTACCAAACCATATTGCAATAATTATGGATGGCAATGGGCGTTGGGCAAAATCAAAAGGGAAACCACGCGTTTTTGGACATAAAAATGGTGTTACCTCTGTAAAGGAAATTATTGAAGGTTGTGCTGAAATTGGAGTTAATTATTTAACTTTGTACGCTTTTTCAACTGAGAATTGGAATAGACCCAAGTTAGAAGTTAAAACATTAATGGCTTTATTAGTTTCATCATTAAAAAAAGAACTAAAAACACTGCAAGAAAATAATATAAAACTAAACACCATTGGTACTATTCATAACTTACCAGAAAGAGCACAAAAAGAACTTGCAGATGTTATTGAAAAAACAAAAAATAATAACAGATTAACACTAACATTGGCATTAAGTTATGGATCAAGAGAAGAAATTGTTAATGTTATCAAAAAAATATCAAAAAAAGTTGTTAATAAACAACTTGGCCTTGAAGAAATTAATGAAAAAATTATAAATAACCATTTATATACGTTTTCTTTGCCGGATGTTGATTTTATGATTCGAACAAGTGGAGAAAAAAGAATCAGCAATTTTTTGTTATGGCAAATAGCATATGCTGAATTGTATTTTACAAATACACTTTGGCCCGATTTTAGAAAAGAAAACCTATTTAATGCAATTTTTGAATATCAGAATAGAGAACGACGTTTTGGAAAAACTAGTGAACAAATTGAAAAACTCAATGAATAAATTTAACATAGCCCTTTTACTTTTTACATTTTTTTTAGCAACAACTTCTGTAATTGCACAAGAACCACAAAAAAATGTTTTAAAAGAGATTCAAATAAAAAATGATTCCATAGTTAATGATAGTATTCCTCCAACAATAAAAAAACCTATTTTCAAAAAAGATAGTTTTTATGAACTTGGTGGAATTACGGTTAAAGGCCTTCAGAAATTTGAAGAAGAAACTGTCAAAGTTTTTACCGGTTTAAAAGTAGGGCAACAAATTAAACTACCTGGAGATAAATTAACAAGCGCCATCAAAAAACTATACGAAACCAAACAATTTAGCAATGTAGAAGTTTACATCTCTAAAATTGATGGTGATGTTGCTTATTTAGAATTTGAAGTTCAGGAATTACCCCAACTAAACAACGTAACCATTCAAGGTGTTAAAAAGAATAAAGCTTCCGATTTACAAAAAGATGCTGAACTTAAAAAAGGAGCAATGGTTACAGATAACTTAATTGTTACTACAAAAAACTATTTTAAAAAGAAGTTTCAAGAAAAAGGATTCTTAAAAACAAAAGTTACCATAAACACAAAACCCGATACCTCTAGCGTAAATACAGTTAACATGCTAGTTCATATTGATAAAGGTGAAAAAGTAAAAATAAAAAATATTATTTTTGAAGGCAACAAAGATTTTAGCACAAAGAAACTTAGAAAAACCCTGAAAAATACTAAAAAGGAAATGCTAGGTAGGTTTTGGAAAAAATCTAAATTTATTGAAACTGATTTTAAAGAAGACCTAGAAAATTTAATTACTACATACAGTGAAAAAGGGTATAGAGATGCCAGAGTTGTTGGGCATTCAATAACTTGGAATGATGATAATACATTGAACCTAACTATAAAGGTAGAAGAAGGTAAAAAATATATTTTTGGAAATATTCAATTTTTGGGAAACACCAAATACACTGATGCTCAGCTACAACGACTTTTAAGAATTGAAAAAGGGGACACGTATAATGGAAAAGTTTTAAAAGAAAGAGTTACAGGTGATGGCTCACCAGACTCTCAAGATATTGCAACTTTATATCAAGATAATGGTTATTTATTTTCAAGAGTACTTCCTGTAGAAACAAGAGTTAACAATGATTCTATTGATATTGAAATACGAATTTACGAAGATCAACCTACAAGAATTAAAAAGGTAACTGTTAATGGTAATGACAAAACCAATGACCATGTAGTTTTTAGAGAAATTAGAACAAAACCAGGTTATTTATACAGTAAAAGAGATATTATTAGAACCATAAGGGAAATTGGCCAATTAGGCTTTTTTGATGCTGAAGCTATTTCACCTGACATTAACCCCAACTTTCAAGATAAAACTGTTGATATAGATTATACTGTAGCTGAAAAAGGCTCGAGTCAAATAGAATTACAAGGAGGTTATGGTGGTGGCTCTTTTATCGGTACTTTGGGACTATCGTTTAATAACTTTTCGTTTAGAAATTTATTCAATAAAAAAGCATACCGCCCTTTACCTATGGGAGATGGTCAAACACTATCGTTAAGAATACAAAAGAGTAGGTTTTTTACCACTTCAAGTTTTTCATTTGTAGAACCTTGGTTGGGAGGTAAAAAACCCCAATCTTTATCATTCTCTATCTATAATTCAAAACAATTTAGATACGATTATCAAACCAACAGGGTTGACAAAGATCAACGTTTAAACATTGTTGGAGCATCTATTGGCTTAGGAAAACGGCTACAATGGCCAGATAATTACTTTACATTGTCACAAAGTATTAGTTACCAATTATACGATTTAAAGGATTATCCTGTTTCAACATTTTCTTTTTCAACAGGGTCTTCAAATAATTTATCTTACAGTATTACTTTGGGAAGAAGTTCTGCTGGTCCAAATCCAGTTTTCCCAAAACAAGGTTCAGACTTTAGCATAGGAGCTAAATTAACACTTCCTTACTCATTGTTCAATGACAAAGACTACTCCACACTTGAAGATAGTGAAAAGTACAAATGGTTAGAGTATTACAAAGCTAGTTTTAAAGGGAAATGGTATACTGCACTAACAGATGATTTGGTAATTATGTCCAATGCAGAATTTGGAATTTTGGGAAGTTACAATAGTCAACTAGGCGACTCTCCTTTTGAACGTTATTTTGTAGGAGGTGACGGTATAGCAACATTCCAATTAGACGGTAGAGAAGTAATTGGCTTAAGAGGTTATGAGAACGGAAGGCTGTCAACTATTAGTGGAGGAACTATTTATAATAAGTTTCAATTAGAACTTAGGTATCCTATTACATTAAAACCTTCTGCATCAATTTATGTGTTAGGATTTTTAGAAGCTGGAAATTCTTATGATGGGTTTAAAAATTTCAATCCATTTGTATTAAAAAGATCTGCGGGTGTTGGACTTAGAATATTTATGCCTGCCTTTGGGATGTTAGGAATTGACTTTGCAAATGGTTTTGATCCTTTACCTGGACAAACAGCAAAATCTGGTTGGCAAACTCACTTTATTATAGGACAACAATTTTAATCAAAATCAGTTATATTTGTAAATATTATTAAATGGCACGATTTTTTCTAAATACTTATTAGTTATGATAAAAAAAGTTCTTTTATTTGCATTTATAATTTTAAGTTTTGCTTTAAATGCACAAAAAGCACAAAGAATTGGCTATATTGATATGGAATATATTTTAGAAAATATTCCAGAATATAAGGAAGCACAAGCAAAAATTAATAATAAAGCAATTGTTTGGCAACAAAATATTGAAAAACAAGAAAAAGAAATAGAAAAATTAAAAGCTGAATTAAACAATGAAAAAGCATTATTAACGGATGAGTTAATTGTTGAAAAAGAAGAAGATATTCAAATCTTAGAATTTGATTTAAAAAAATTACAAGCAACTTATTTTGGTGTTGATGGTGATTTATTCTTTTTGAGACAACAATTGGTTAAACCAATTCAAGATTTAGTATTTAATGCTGTTCAAGACATTGCAACCAAAAGAAGATATGACTTTGTATTAGATAAATCAAGTTCATTAATAATGTTGTATACCAATAAAAAGTTTGATATTAGCGATTTGGTTATTAAAAACATCACAAGAAGTAAAAAGGCAATAGCAGCCAAAGAAAAACAACATAAAAGAAATAAAACAAAAACAGAGCCTAAAACACTCAATGAAGAATCACAAAAAAAGATAAGTGATCGTGATTTAAGAAAAGCCGAATTAAAAAAGAAAATTGAAGATAAGAGAGCTGCTCAACTTAAAAAAAGAGAAGAATTAAAAGCTGCAATTGAAGCTAAAAGGCAAAAAAGAATAAAAGATATTGAAGCTGCTAAAAAAGCAAAAGAACAGAATAATAATTAAATAAATAACAACTATAAAAATGAAACAATTTAAAAACTTATTATTAATCGCAATAATTACTTTAGGATTTAACACTGCTGTACAAGCTCAAATAAAAATTGGACATATAAGTACAGACCAGCTTTTAAGCATTATGCCAGAAACAAAAGCAATGAATGCTGAACTTGAAAAATTAAGTAAAACTTATGAAACTGAATTAAAAGCTGAGCAAACTAAACTTCAAGCTAAATTAAAAAAATATGAAGCTGAAGTTAAATCTCAAACTGATGAGGTTAATCAGCAAAGAAGTGCTGAAGTACAACAAGATCAACAAAACTTGTACCAAGCATCTCAAGTAGCTAGAGAAGAAATAAACAAAAAAAGAGATGAAAAATTGAAACCAATTTTAGAAAAAGCTAAAAAAGCTATCGATGATGTTGCTGCAGAGCAAGGTTACACATACGTTTTAGAAGCTTCAACTTTAATTGTGGCGAAGGGTACTGATTTACTTCCTGCGGTAAAAGCTAAATTAGGCATTCAATAAAAAATATAATACTTATTTAAAAAAAATCTCGCCCTTGCGAGATTTTTTTTTACATTTATTCTAATGAAAAAACAACCTATTGGCATATTTGATTCTGGTATTGGAGGTACGTCAATATGGAAAGAAGTAATAAAATTACTTCCCAATGAAAACACTATTTATTTAGCCGATAGTAAAAATGCTCCGTATGGGGAAAAATCTAAGGAGGAAATTATTTCACTATGTATAAAAAATACGGAACTCTTAATTTCAAAAGGTTGCAAGCTAATAATTGTTGCTTGTAATACTGCCACAACAAATGCCATAGATTATTTAAGGAAAAATTATACTATTCCGTTTATTGGTATAGAACCAGCGATTAAACCTGCAGCTCTTTTAAGTAAAACAGGAGCAATTGGAATTTTAGCAACCAAAGGCACATTAATAAGTGAGTTATTTGAAAAAACAACAGCCAATTACACAAAAAATATTACAACCATTGAACAAGATGGAGAAGGGTTGGTTCAATTAATTGAAAATGGTGAATTAAATTCATACAAATTAAATGAATTACTTATCTCGTACATAAAACCTATGTTAAATTATGGTATAGATCATTTGGTTTTAGGTTGTACACACTACCCTTATTTAATTCCTCAAATAAAAAAAATAGTAGGTAAAAATGTTGTAATTATTGATTCTGGAGAGGCCGTTGCAAGACAAACAAAAGCTATTTTAGAAAAACACCACTTAATGTTAGTTTCACCCCAAAAAAGTAAACACCTGTTTTATACTAACATTGAAACCAACGTCCTGTCAGAAATATTAAATGATGTTTTAGTGAAATTTACTGTAGAAAAATTAGATTTTTAAATTGTTGTTTGCGTTAGGGATAGAACGATGTGTTTGAGCTATTTTTTAGTTCTTTTCTAACTAAAAAAAGCGAGTAGTGATAGCCCGACCTGAAAGGTAACGCCCAAATACTACTGATACCAATTAGCGTATTTCACATAATTATTAGCAATTCTATTAATTTCACCTGAAATTAGCTCCTCACTAATATCTTTTATTTTTTTTGCAGGAACTCCGGCATAAATACTGCCTGATTTTATATGAGTACCTTTGGTAACCACAGCTCCAGCAGCAATAATTGAATTACTTTCAACAATACAATCGTCCATAATAATAGCTCCCATTCCTACTAAAACATTATTGTGAATTGTACAACCATGAACCAAAGCATTATGGCCAATTGATACATTATCACCAATATTTGTAGGTGATTTTTTATAGGTTGCATGGATTACGGCACCATCTTGTACATTAACCTTGTTTCCTAACTTTATGTAATGTACATCTCCTCTAATTACTGCATTATACCAAACACTACATTGATTACCCATTTCAACCTCTCCGATAATTACTGAATTTTCAGCAAAAAAACAATCGTTGCCAAAAATTGGCTTATTTCCATTTAACTCTTTAATAATCATATAAAAATTTGTAAACGTTTAAAAAGAAGCATTAATGTTAGGACATCCATTTCTACGAGGTTGCCTACACCCAAAGTTAAATCCTAATGTAATTTGATGATAACCCGCATCGTCAAATAAAATTTCGCCTGTTTGTTTTGTGTATGTGTAAGACATCATAAATCTTTGATAATTTATACCAACAATTGGTGTTAAATAACTTAATTCTTGTGTATTGGCATTGTCAAAACCTCTTCTGTATGAAAATGCTGCCCAAAGTTGAGCATTTGAAACTTCTTTATAAATTTTAATGTTAAAATCTACAAATTTTTCTCCTGTTCTTTCTATACTTTGAGCCATAACAGAAGGTTCAAATTGCAAATTTTTACCTTTCCCAAAATAATAACCTAACGTAACCAAATACCTACGTAAATTTAATGACTCATACTGGTCATTATACAAATTACGAGCACTTAGCATAATATTTTTTGCCGTAAAATATGAGAAGAAACCTTCTTTATGGTAGGCCATACTAAAATCGGCATTAAAGTAACTCTCACTTTGTACTATTTGTGAAATTACTGGATCTGGAATTGTAAATTGACTTTCATCAACAGTATTATTAACCACCATAAATGATAAGCCAAATGAAATTTGATTAGACTCCTCTGGCCATCCCAAATTAATATGATAGGCATAGGTAGCCTGAATTCCCTGCTGAGAATGATACCCGTTTTTATCATTGAAAAGAATAAAACCCACTCCTGTATTATCACCAATACGTTGATGAACACTTAACGTTTGTAGTGAAGGTGCATCACTTACACCACTCCATTGACTACGAGCTGTAAATCTAATTTTACCGCAATTTCCTATCCCCGCAGCTGATGGATGTACTAAATACACATTATCTGATAAATAATCAGCATAAATAGGTAACGTTTCCTGTGCTTTTATAACTATAGAGGCTATAAAAAAGAAACTAAAAATAAAAGATTTTACAATTTTTACAATCATTATTTTTTAATAAAGTCCAAATATAATTAATATATCTTTTAACTCATGTTTATAGCTATTTATTATCAGAAGTATTAAAAAGCGACAAAATATTGGTTTTAATATCTTCATTTCTCCCAATAAATAATTGTATCTTTAAAAATCTAAGTACCTTTAACAAGGTATTAAACCTATAGTCTTTTTCGCAATTATCTAAACATAATACACTATTTATAGCGGTTTTACTTAAACGCGTTCCTAAAATTATTTCACTTTTTTTAATACCATTACTTTCCATTTTTAAACAGATAACCCTAGCAATTTGATTTTTGCTATTTACTTCAGTTAGATTTATTGACACCATAATTGAAAAAGGTTTATATTTACCTTCTAAATTACAGATTTTTAGCCAATTAAATAACTATTTCAAATAAATTTTAGATGCCTAAACTTTTCCCATTTCACTTCTTTTAAGATTTTTTTCACATAAAACATTGCTTAGTAAATAAAGCATTTCATAATTTTACAACAAAAAGTCAAAAAAATATAAAATTAGATACTACAAGATACCATATCTTTGTATCATAAAATATAACTATTATGAACTATTATTTTAGTACAACTCTTAAAAATTCATCTTTTGAAGTTGTAAAAGAAAAAGTAACTGCAGCATTAAAAGAAGAAGGTTTTGGCGTATTAACTCATATTGATGTTAAAGAAACCTTAAAGAAAAAAATTGATGTTGATTTTAGGCCTTATGAAATATTGGGCGCCTGTAATCCTCATTTTGCTCACAAAGCATTACTAGCTGAAGATAAAATAGGTATTATGCTTCCTTGTAACGTGATTATTGAAGAAGTAAGTACTGGAGATATTATTGTCTCTGCGGTTGACCCAATTGCATCAATGGGGGCTGTTGAAAATAATAATTTGGAAGAAATTGCAAACGAAGTACAGCAAAAACTTAAAAGAGTAATTGACAGTTTAAAAAAATAATTTTTTATTGAATATACTGATATTTATCAGTATATTCAATAAAATTAACCTACTATAAAAAAATTTAGGTATATTCGTTAAATCTAATGAAGGTGTTTCGTAAAAAAATAGGAGCCATTTTAATGACTTTTGTAGTTCTTTTTTCTACAATGTCATTTACTGTAAACCAGCACTACTGTGGAGGTGAATTGGTTGCAAGCGCACTATTTTTAAAGGCGGATTCTTGTGGCATGGAAGAAAAAACTCCTTCTAAAGAAGATTGCAATTTAGTTGATAAAAATTGTTGTGATAATGTAATTAAAGTATATAAAGGTCAAAAGGAATTAGAAGCTACAAATATATTACGTTTAAATTCTAGCCAACAACTGTTTATTGCTTCTTTTATTTACACTTACATTAATTTATTTAAAGGTTTAGAAAATAATATAGTTCCTTTTAAAAACTATTCTCCTCCAATTTTGGTCACAGATATACATATTGTTGACCAAGTTTTTCTTATTTGATTTTAAATTATTTTCTATCTACAAAAATGATTTGGTGAAATCTCTTTACTATCTCTTATTTGTATCATATAAAAGTTGATAATAATCATATCACACTTTATATTAAAATTTAAATAATTAAAATCAAATGCTATATGCTTAATAAAATAATTCGCTATTTTCTTGAAAACAAGTTAATAACATTTATGTTACTCGCTACCTTTATTATAGGTGGAATTGTAACAGCCCCTTTTAATTGGGAAACCTCATTAATTGAACGAAATCCTGTTCCTGTAGATGCCATTCCTGACATTGGCGAAAACCAACAAATTGTTTTTACAGAATGGATGGGACAATCACCTCAGGATATTGAAGATCAAATTACCTATCCTTTAACTACTGCCTTATTAGGTATTCCAGGTGTAAAAACCATTAGAAGTAATTCTATCTTTGGCTTATCTAGTATTTATATCATTTTTAAAGATGATGTAGATTTTTACTGGAGCAGAACAAGAATTCTTGAAAAATTAAACTCTTTACCACCAGGAACCGTTCCTAATGAAGTAAAACCAGCGCTAGGACCAGATGCAACAGCATTAGGACAAGTGTATTGGTATACTTTAGAAGGTAGAGATCCAAAAACAGGAAAACCAACAGGAGGTTGGGATCCTCAAGAACTAAGAACAATTCAAGATTTTTATGTTCGTTATTATTTAACTGCTACAAGCGGTGTTTCAGAAGTTGCTTCAATTGGTGGGTTTTTAAAAGAATACCAGATTGAAATTGACCCCAATGCAATGAAAGCCAACAATGTGGATGTGAAAATGATAATGAATGCTGTTAAAAACAGTAATTTAGATATTGGTGCACGTACTTTGGAGTTTAACAAAGTTGAATACCTTGTCCGCGGATTAGGGTACATTAAAAGTCTTTCAGATTTGGAAGAAAGTGTAGTTACTGTTAGAGACAATGTTCCTATTCGTTTAAAAGATGTTGCAAAAATACAATTTGGCCCTGCTACTAGAAGAGGTGGATTGGATAAAAGTGGTGTAGAAGCTGTTGGAGGTGTTGTGGTAGCTCGTTACGGTGCAAACCCACAAGAAGTAATTCATAATTTAAAAGCTAAAATTGCTGAAGTTGCACCAGGATTACCATCAAAAACATTAGCTGATGGAACTGTTTCAAAAATTACTATTGTACCATTTTACGATCGATCTGGTTTAATTCAAGAAACATTAGGAACTTTAGAATCATCACTCTCTCACGAGATTTTGATAAGTATTTTAGTTGTTCTTGTATTGGTGTTAAATCTACGTGCTTCTGTTTTAATTTCAACATTACTGCCTGTTGGGGTTTTAATGACTTTTATTTTAATGAAGTTTTTTGATGTAGATGCCAATATTGTGGCTCTTTCTGGTATTGCCATTGCCATTGGGGTCATGGTTGATGTGGGAATTGTATTTACTGAAAATATTATTAGGCACTTAGAAATGCCAGAAAATGAACATATAAGTGGTAAAAAATTAGTACAAGTAATTTATGTTGCCACCGTTGAGGTTGCTTCAGCAATTATGACTGCCTTGGCAACTACAATTGTAAGTTTTTTACCTGTCTTTGCAATGCAAGCTTCCGAAGGAAAACTATTTAGACCTTTGGCTTGGACAAAAACATTTGCCTTAGTTTCTTCTTTATTTATTGGAATTATGTTTATTCCAGCCATAGCACATATGCTATTCTCTATAAAATTAGATAAAAAAAGAAATAGTCGCATATTCAATTCATTATTAATAGGTTTTGGAATTGTATTTTTAATAAGTTATGGAAGTATAATTGCCATAGCATTAATAGCTTTTGGTTTAAATAACTTACTAACACAAGTGCCAAAACGCACCTTCTTAAAAAACAAAATAAAATTACCTTTTTCTGAAAAAATTGCCAATTATCTAAATATTTTAATTACCGTTTTAGTTGTAATTTACTTTTTAACTATTGAATGGATGCCTTTAGGAGCTTCAAACTCAGTATTCGTTAATTTTATTTTCGTAATTCTAATTGTTGGGGCAGTTTTAGGATTGTTAATGACCATTGTACATTTTTACGATGTTGTTTTAAAGTGGTGTTTAGAAAATAAATGGAAATTTTTATCTGTTCCTATTATTGTAGTTTTCTTTGGAGCAACCATTTGGTTAGGGTTTGGAAAAGTTTTTGGTTTTATGCCAAATTTTGTGAAAAACACTACTGCTTGGAATAGTATAGAAAAAACTTTTCCTGGTGTAGGTAAAGAATTTATGCCAGCTTTAGATGAAGGTTCATTTCTGCTAATGCCAACAACAATGCCACACTCTGGTATTACAGAAAATATGGAGGTAATAGCAACCATTAACAAGCATATGAATTCTATCCCTGAAATAGCCACTTCCGTTGGTAAATGGGGACGTGTAAATTCTGCTTTAGATCCCGCTCCTACATCCATGTTTGAAAACACGATAAACTATATTCCTGAATATATTTTAGATGCAGATGGAAGAAGGGTTCGTTTTAAAGTGAATGAAGATAAAGCTTTCATTTTAAAAGATGGTACTACCTATAAATATGGGAAAGATGAATTCAGAAAAATTACTGAAGATGAATTAATTGAAGATGAAGATGGCGAATATTTTAGACAATGGCGTCAAAAAATAAAAAAAGCCGATGATATCTGGAAAGAAATAGTAAAACACTCTAAATTTCCTGGATTAACTTCTGCTCCAAAATTACAACCTATTCAAACACGTTTAATAATGTTGTCTACTGGAATGCGAGCTCCTATGGGAATCAAAGTATTTGGACCAACATTAGAAGCCATTGAAAAAGTAGGTTTTGAATTAGAGAACTTATTAAAAGAGGTTCCAAGCATAAATCCATCTACAGTATTTGCTGATAGAGTTGTTGGAAAACCATATTTAGAAATTAGGCTAAATAGACAAGCAATGTCTCGCTATGGATTAACCATAAAAGACATGCAAATGCAATTATCAGTAGCTGTAGGCGGAAAACAATTAACGACCACTGTTGAAGGAAGAGAACGTTTTCCTGTTCGAGTACGCTATGCACGTGAGTTTAGAGATAACCCTGAAGATATTAAGAAAATCTTAATTCCAACACCTACTGGTGTTCAGGTAGAATTAGGCGAACTAGCATCTATAGAATATGTCCGTGGACCTCAAGTTATTAAAAGTGAAGATACCTTTTTAACAGGGTATGTAATTTTTGATATGAAAGAAGGAAATGCAGAGACAAATGTTGTTGAAGCTGCCCAAAAATTAATAAAAGATAAAATTGATTCAGGAGAATTTAAATTAGCTGATGGTGTTACCTACCGTTTTACAGGAAATTATGAAAATCAAATTAGAGCGTCTAAACGACTAATGTTGGTTGTTCCAATATCGTTGATAGTAATTTTATTGATTCTATATTTTCAATTTAAAAACATATTACCGTCATTAATGGTATTTTCAGGAATTTTTGTAGCCTTTTCAGGTGGTTTTATTATGATTTGGCTTTACAGTCAAGAATGGTTTTTAAACTTCAGTTTTGCGGGAGTCCATATGCGAGAATTATTTCAGTTACACACTATAAATTTAAGTGTTGCCGTATGGGTTGGTTTTATTGCCTTATTTGGTATCGCTACAGATGATGGTGTAATTATGGGAACTTATTTAACACAAGTATTTGATAAAGAAAAACCTACTACAATTAAAGAGATAAGAGAATCTGTTTTACATGCTGGTATTAAAAGAGTACGCCCAGCTATGATGACTGCAGCTGTTGCAATTATTGCACTAATACCAGTGCTTACAGCTACAGGTAAAGGAGCTGATGTGGTAATACCTATGGCAATTCCATCATTTGGAGGTATGCTATTACAAGTGATGACTATGTTTGTTGTACCTGTACTGTACAGTATGTGGAAAGAACATAATTTAAAGAGACAATTGAAAAAATCACAAGCTTAAATTTAAAAACATGAACATAAAAATGTATAAAATAATTTTCTTTAGTTGGTTGTTGCTATTAAGTGTTAACACTTTTAGTCAAACTTCCTTAGAAAATTATCTAAAAATAGCAGCTGAGAATAACCCTGAATTAAAAGCAACATTCAGTGAATATATGGCTGCCATGGAAAAAGTACCTCAAGTAGGTACTTTACCCGACCCTCAAGTTGCTTTTGGATATTTTGTTAAACCTGTAGAAACACGTGTTGGCCCTCAAAAATGGAGATTTAATCTGGCACAAAGTTTTCCTTGGTTTGGCTTATTAGATGCAAAAGAAAATGTGGCAACTGAATTTGCAAATGCAAAATTTGAAAAATTTGAAAATACAAAATCAAATCTTTTCTTTGAAGTAAAAACCGCTTATTTTAATTATTATTTTATTGAAAAAGCTATTGAAATTACAAAAGAAAACATGGAAATTCTTCAAGTTTTTAAACGGCTATCTTTAGTTAAAATAGAGGCTGGAAATGCATCAATTGTTGATGAATTACGTGTTGAATTAGAGTTAAATGATTTAGAAAATCAGTTGGCATTATTTGTTGACACGAGAATTACCATTCAAACTAATTTCAATAATTTATTAGCAAGAGACGTTTCAAACAGTATTGAAATACCTGATACTTTATGGCAAGATGAATTACCATTTGATAAATTAAATATGCTAGATGAAATTTATGCAAACAACCATCAATTAAAAAGTATTAATCATAGATTAAATGCTTTTATAAATCAGGAAGTTGTTGCAAAAAAAGAAGGATTACCTAAATTTAATATTGGATTAAATTATACGGTAGTTGAAAAAAACCCTTCTTCAACAGCAATTGACAATGGTAAAGATGCTTTCTTATTTCCTTCAATAGGAGTTAAAATACCTATTTTTCGTAAAAAGTACAAAGCATTAATTAAAGAAGCTAAATTTTTACAAGAAGCTGAAAGCTTTAAAAAAGAAGATAAAAAGAATGTATTAAGTACTATTTTTTCATCTTCTTATAAAAATTTTAGTGATGGAGACAGACGTATTGCTTTAAATAAAAAACAATCACAAATAGCAAAAAAAGTATTAGACGTATTAATCATTTCTTATTCAACAAATGCAAAAGATTTTGAAGAAGTTTTAAGAATTGAACGTCAATTATTAAAATATGAATTGGCTTACCAACAAGCCTTAATCGACAAAAATGCTGCCATAGCATTTATGCAATATTTAATTGGAAAATAAAATTAACAGTATGAAAAAATATAAAAATTATATTATAGGAGCCGGTATTTTAATTATCGGAATTATTTTAGGAAACGTGTTTTCTGGAAATGACAATACAAAAACTTCACACAATGAAGAAGAACATGATCTTGTTCAAGATCCTGTAACTAAATTATGGACTTGCTCAATGCACCCGCAAATAAGAATGGAAAAACCGGGGAAATGCCCTATTTGTGGAATGACGCTAATTCCATTAGAAGCTGGCAGTACTTCTGAAGAGAAAATTGCTGATAACGAAATTGTTTTAACAGCTGAAGCCATTGAATTAGCGAATATTCAAACCTCAATTGTTCAAAGAGCAAGTGCAACTAAAGAAATTCGCTTATTGGGTAGAGTGAAGCCAGATGAAAGACTATTATTTTCACAAGTATCTCATATCCCAGGCAGAATAGAAAGGTTGTATGTAAACTTTACAGGAGAAAAAGTGTATAAAGGACAAAAAATTGTACGTATTTATTCTCCAGATTTAATTTCAGCTCAAAAAGAATTATTTGAAGCTATTAGATCTCGAGATATTTATCCGCAACTTTATACGGCATCACGTAATAAACTAAAATTATGGAAACTATCTGACAACCAAATTAATGCTATTGAAAAATCGGGAAAAGTACAAGAACAAATAGATATTTTATCTGATTATTCTGGATATGTTATGAAACGTAATGTTGAACTTGGAGATTATATTACTGAAGGAAGTTCTTTATTTGATATTGCTAATTTAAATAGCGTTTGGATAATGTTTGAAGCATATGAAGCAGATATACCGTGGATACAAGTTGGCAATACTGTAGATTTTACAATTAATGCAATTCCTGGGAAAAACTTCAAAGGTAAGGTTACCTACATAGATCCTTTTGTTTCTTCAAGCACTAGAGTTGCTAAAGTACGTGTTGAACTTAAAAACCCTGGTAATAAATTATTGCCTGAAATGTATGCTAATGGTATTATTAAAGCCAAATTAACAAATATTAAAAATGCTATTGTAATTCCTAAATCAGCGGTGCTTTGGACTGGTAAAAGAGCGGTAGTTTATGTTAAAGTACCACACGAAAAAACAATTTCATTTGTGTATAGAGAAATTATTTTAGGGCAAGATATGGGTAATTTCTACATTGTAGCAAAAGGATTAAAAGAAGGTGAAGTTGTTGCAACTAATGGTGTGTTTAGAATTGATGCCTCTGCTCAATTAATCGGTCAAAAAAGTATGATGAACCCTACAGGTGCGAAAGGTAATACTGGAGGTATGGCAGGAATGGATATGGGTGGAGATAAAGAGGATAAAGATTCTAAAACGGAAATGAGTGATGCCGATATGAAGAAAATGGTTATGATTGATAAATCTAAAATTGATCCAAAATTTAAAAGTCAGCTAGGGGAAGTTATAGATGCATACATTAATTTAAAAGATCTTCTTTTTGACGGTGATTTTGCAGAAGCAAAAATGCAATCTAAAAATGTTGCCAAAGCTTTAAATAATGTAGATATGTTGGTGCTTTTAGGAGATGCTCATAATGAATGGATGAAAGATTTGAAAAAATTAAACCTACAAGTAACTTCAATTATGAATGCCAAAGATATTGAAAATCAAAGAATCTCTTTTGCAAAATTAGGGCCAGAATTAGGAAAAGCAATTGAAAAATTTGGTTTTAAAAACTCTAACAAACCTCTTTATTTAGAGTACTGTTCTATGAAAGATGTGTACTGGTTAAGCTATGACAAAACCATTAAAAATCCATTCTACGGAAATGAAATGCCAACCTGTGGAGAAATTACAAAAGAGTACAAAAATTAAATAAAAACATAAATAACATGAAAAAATTAAATTTTAAAACAGTTTTAATAATTGTAGTTACTTTAAGCGTAACAATAACAACTTTTGGTCAACAAAATCACGACCATAGTAAAATGAACCACAAAAAAGGAATGATGAAGGGGGAAGTGGTGCAACAAAAAATGGGTGAGACACAATTTAACGATGCAAACTTAAACAAAGCTTATATGCATTATATAATGATAAATAAAGCATTGGTTAAATCTCAACCAAAAAAAGCACAGATGATGTCTAAAATGCTTGTTGATATTTTAAATAATTACGGAAAAGCATCCGAATCTTTAATTGCTGCAAACAAATTAGCTGAAAGTGATAATCTAGAAAATCAACGCAAAACATTTGCAGAATTAACAATTTCAATGGAACCTCTTTTTAAAGATAACATTACAAAAGGAAAGGTTTACAAAAACTTTTGTCCTATGGCAAATGGAAGCGGTGCTTACTGGTTTTCAGATTCAGAAAATATTGTAAATCCTTATATGGGAGCAGAAAGCTCAATGTCAAGTTGCGGTAGTGCAAAAGAAACATTTAAATCTATATAAAAACTTTGGGTTATTTTGAATTAAAAAACAATTCAAAATAACCCCTAAAAAGTACTATTATGAAAGAAATTAAAGCATTTATACGACCTGAAAAATTAAATTCAGTTGCAGAAAATCTCAAAAAAGAACAATATTGTTGTTTTACAGTTTTTCAAGGTGAAGGTGTTGGAGACTACACGGATCCTAAAACTGAATTCCCGAGCCTTAACTTCCCTTTTTTACATAACAAAGTAGTGAAAATAGAAATAGTATGTAATAAAGCTGATGTAGATAAAATTATCAATGTTATACAAACACATGCAAGAACAGGAGACAAGGGAGATGGATTGATATATGTTAGTAATGTTGAAAGTAAAACACGAATTAGAGACGGAAAATAACTAAAAAAACTTTCTATTTTGAAAACTTTAAAACTCATAGAATTACGTATCAAAGGAATGGTGTGTAATCGCTGCATTAGTGCAGTAAAAACTGAATTAACAAATTTGGGAGCGCAAGTTGTTGAAATAAAATTAGGAAAAGTTGTAATAAAAGATCCTAAACATAAAATTACTTTACAAAGTATTGAAAATGCATTAATAAAACATGATTTTGAGTTGATTATTGATGATGAGACTAAAACTATTGAGGCTATTAAAGCTGTTCTAGTTGAAATTATTAGTGATCTTCCCATAGAAATGACAACTAATTTATCGGCTACTTTAGCTAATAAATTACAAAAAGATTATACTTATTTAAGTAAATTATTTTCAAATACACTTGAAATTACCATTGAAAAATATTTCATATTACTGAAAATTGAAAAAACCAAAGAGTTAATTCAAACTGGGCAATTAAATTTCACCCAAATATCATACGATTTAGGATACAGTAGTGTTAATTATTTATCAAACCAATTTAAACAAATAACAGGCATGAGTATGAGTGCTTACAAAAAGCTATCTAATTGGAATAGAAAGTCTTTAGATAAAATTTTATAGATATCAACCATAATACTATATAAATAAAAGAAGGTTTAAAAGTACCTTTACTAAGTAATAATAAGTTAAAAAAATAATAATAATTTAAAACAATATAATCATGAAAAAAATAGCATTTATTTTAACAATTGTAGGACTAATAAGTTTAAACGGAAATAGTCAAAATATGGATACTATGAAAAAAACGGATATGCAACAACAAAGCATGTCTAAAACAATGAAAGAAAATCCAGGTATGAAGGATAAAATGATGAGCGCAATGATGGAAAACGAAACAATGCGTAACAAAATGCATATGATGATGATGAAGGATGAAGGAATGATGAAAATGATGAAGAAAGGTGATGGAATGAAACATATGGGATCTAAAGAAGGAATGATGAAAATGATGAATGCTAACCCTGAGATGAAAAATAAAATGATGAACATGATGATGAAAAACCCTGAAATGTTAGCAAAAATGAGTGCAATGATGAAGAACCCTGAAATGATGAAAAATATGAAAGAGAAGAAAATGGATCACAATATGAAACATAAACATTAAAACATTTTAAAGACCTGTTAAGAAAAGAGTGTGTAACCCCCATATTAAAATGGTTTTGATTATTTCACTCTTGAAAAACACGCTCTTTTCTTTTGCAGGCACTAATTATAAATTTTAATAATAAACACTTATGAAACGAAAGAAATATTTATTGGGAATCTCTGTACTTGTTTTAAGTATAATTTTAAGTAGTTGTACTAATACTAATCAAAAAAAACAAGATAGCAATAAAACAACAACTGTTCAAAAAGAAAAAGTTGTTACTACACAAAAAGGAGCAAAGCTAAAATCTAGTGAAGTTTGTTATGTTAATAATGCCTTTATGAGAGCCGAACAAATACCTGTAATGGTAGAAGGTAAAATATATTACGGATGTTGTGAAGGCTGTGTAGATAAACTAAAAAACAATTTAGATGGTGTAAGATACAGCACCGATCCACTAACAGGTGAAAAAGTTGATAAAGCTACGGCCTATATTGTTTTAAAACCAAATAGTACTAACGATGTTCTGTACTTTGCTTCAGAAAAAAATTATAATGAGTTTGTAAAACTCTAATACGAAATTGTTTGTTGATTTTTGATTTGAATTTTAATTCAGTAAAACTACTAAAACATAACATGATGAGAAATAATTTTACATCTAATACTTTTAAAGATTTAGAATGCTGCTCATCTGAAACCATTTGTTTACCTAAAACAACCTTAAAAAGATTGGTAGTTATTGGAGGTGGTTTTGCTGGGTTAGAATTAGTCAAAAAATTAAAAAACAACAAAATACAAATAGTTTTAATTGATAAAAATAATTTTCATCAATTTCAGCCTTTACTATATCAAGTTGCAACAAGTGGCTTAGAACCAGATAGTATTGCATTCCCATTAAGAAAACAATTAGCAGGTTATAAAAATGTAAATTTTAGACTAACTGAAGTATTACAAATTAAACCAGAAGAAAATACAATTTATACCACTAAAGGTATAATTACCTATGATTATTTAGTATTAGCAACAGGAACAGCCACCAATTTTTTCGGATTAAAATCTGTTCAAAAAAATGGCCTTGGGTTAAAAGACATTCGTGATTCTTTAAACATAAGGCATATGATGTTACAAAATCTTGAGCAGGCTACTATAACTTGCAATGAGCAAGAAAAAAAAGCCCTAACAAATTTTGTTATTGTTGGTGGTGGACCTGCCGGAATTGAAATGGCTGGTGCATTGGCTGAATTTTGTAAATACATAATACCAAAAGATTATCCTGAATTTTCAGCATCAATAATGAAAATTTATTTGATTGAAGCTTCTAATAAAATTTTAGGTGTAATGTCAAATAAAGCATCTTCTCAATCGCTAAAATATCTAACAGATTTAAATGTAAATGTTTTAGTAAATGAAGCTGTAATAGATTACGACGGCACACTCGTTAAAACCAAAAGTGGGAAAGAAATTAACGCTAAAAATTTAATTTGGACAGCAGGAGTTAAAGGCCTGTTCCCAGATGGACTTGACAATAAAGATAATATTGTTAGAGGGAATCGCCTGAAAACAAACGAGAACTTGAAAGTCATAGGTTTTGACAATATTTATGCCATAGGTGATGTATCTGCAATGATAACAGAAAAAACACCTAAAGGGCATCCGCAAGTAGCACAACCTGCTATTCAACAAGGAAAATATTTGGCTGAAAATTTTCTTAAAATAATTAATAATAAGCCTCTAAAACCTTTTAAATATATTGACAAAGGATCTTTAGCTACCGTTGGTAAACGCAGAGCTGTTGCCGATTTAGGAAAATTAAAATTTACAGGATACTTTGCCTGGTTATTATGGTCTTTTGTCCATTTAATGTCTATAAGTGGTTTTAAAAACAAACTACTTGTTGGGTTAAATTGGACAATAAGTTATTTCTCATACGATAAAAGTAATCGCCTAATTATTAGAAAATTTAAAAATAATTAAATGTTAACTTATGCCTTCTTTTTTAATAAACTAGTTGACAAAAAGACAGTCATTCTTCATGCCATTATGGGTGTAATTATTTTCTATTTTATATTCCATCCTTTAACAATGGTGGTTTATTGGTACGAATTTAATACTGAACCATTAACATTTACCTCTTTTTTTAATGTTCTGAATCATAGAATAGAGCATTCTTTTTCTTATAGGATGCTAGATATGTCATTGATTTTTATGATAATGGGAGGTGTTACAGGTTTAATTTTTGGATTGTATAAATTAAATAACAAAAAATTAAACAAGCATATCCAGTTGTTAAATAACGATTTATTAAAATTAATTAACCAAGGTGAAAATCAATTTGTTGAGTTAAAATCATCTGTTAGATATGATTTTAGACAAAAAACAACCAACCTTGATTTAGAAGTAGTGATTGCTAAAACCATTGTTGGTTTTATGAATGCTAAAGGAGGTAAATTAATTATTGGTGTAAATGATGATGGAGAAATACTGGGTTTAGAAAAAGATTTTAAAACCCTAAAACAACAAAATACAGATGGTTTTGAACAAAAAATTTATGAAATAATTTCAAAGTACATAGGTAAAGAATATTGTTTTTATTGTACTGTTTATTTTCATCAATTAGATAAAAAAGAAATTTGCGTTGTAGCTATAGATGAAGTTGCTGAACCCGTTTATTTATCCAAAGGTAAAGACACTCTATTTTATATAAGAACAGGAAATTCAACTAAACCTTTAACAATTAAAGAGGCCTTTCACTATATTAAAATGGAAAAAGAATCATAAATCAATTAAATTTTGAACGAACATACTTATGGCTTTAAAAAATAAAATAATTTTTACTCTTTTACTTTTTGTACTGTTATTCAAATTTGAAACATATTCACAAACTCCTAAAGGAATGTTAATGTACCAAATAGAAAACAAACAGTTTAAAAAAACAAATTTCGATAAAAATCATAAGGTAGTAGATTATCAATACATTAAAGTGGGAAATATTATTAAAAATGATAACGTATTCTCTTTAGAAATAAACATGAAGAAATTTGATAAAAAAGGTAATTTAAAAAAAGAAGAAACATCTAAATACAGCTGTAACACAAAAGAAGGAGGTGTTTTTATAGGTATCATACCTTTTATAAACAAACCCACTAAAAAAATTAACATTAATGTATTGAGTAAAAAATCTTTATACCCAAATAATTTTCAAGAAATAAATTCCCTTGATGATTATAGAATTATAGCTACTTATAAAACAGGCTTTTTAGGTGTTACAGCTATTACTGACATGAACTATATAAATAGAAAAATTAAAAAAACTGATGACAACACATACACTATTTTAGGTGAAATCGATTTAAAAATAAATGTGGCTGGTGTTAACATTTCAAATATTAGCTACAAATCAGAAGAAAAAATAGATACATCAAAAGGAATTGTATTTCAAAAATTTGTTGAAAATTCCGGTTCATATTTTACAATACAACTTATAAATGAGTAATTATCAAAATATTATAATTAATTACCAATAAACCATAACTTAATTATATACGTATTTTATAAGTTTGATAAACAATTAAAACAATCAAAAAATTCTTATTATGAAACATACATATAAGGTAACCGGAATGACTTGCGTAGGATGTGAAACAGATGTTAAAAGCGCTTTAGGTAATTTAAAAGAAATTACAGCAGTACATGTGAATTTAGATAAAGAAGAAGTTATTCTTGAAATGACACAACACATTTCTATAGAAAAACTTCAAGAAACTCTTTTACTAGCAGGATTACACTATACTATTAGTTTGCCAAATACTACTTCTCAAAAAGAAGAAAAAGAGAGCAATATCATAAACAAAAAAGGCATCTATGCTTGCCCTATGCACTGTGAAGGAGATAAAACTTATGAGGAGTCGGGAAAATGTCCAGTTTGCGGTATGTTTTTAAAAGAAGTTTCAACTGAATATACTTGTCCTATGCATCCAGAAGTGATAAGTGATAAACCTGGAACCTGTCCAAAATGTAACATGAATTTGGTTCCTAAAAATCTGAAGGACAGTACATCCAACACTCAACACCATAACCATAAATCAACCTCACACAACCATAATCACAATCATAAAAAATCAGATTCTGGGCTTTATTATTGCCCTATGCGCTGTGAAGATGATAAAACTTATAATGAACCCGGTAGTTGCCCAAAATGTGGCATGGATTTAATTGAACAACCTAAATTAGTTGTAGATTCAAAATATACATGCCCAATGCATCCTGAAATTATTAAAGATGCTCCAGGAAACTGTCCTATTTGCGGCATGGATTTAATACCTATGGAACCCGATGAAAATGAAGAATTAAAAACCTACAATAAATTGGCTAAAAAAATGAAATTAGCCACTGTACTTTCTGTCCCTGTTTTGCTCATTTCATTGGCAATGTATTTACCAAAAAATCCGCTACTATTAATAATGCCTCAATATTATTGGGATTGGGTGCAATTTCTATTAACAATACCTGTAGTTTTTGTAGCCTGTTGGATGTTTTTTGAACGTGCTTGGAAATCTATTATCACTTGGAATTTAAATATGTTTACCCTTGTAGGAATTGGTACAGGTGCAGCTTTCTTATTTAGTATTGTTGGACTGTTTTTCCCAGATGTTTTCCCTCAAGAATTTAAAGGTGAATCCGGTGATGTAAGTCTTTATTTCGAAGCTACAGCAGTTATTTTAACATTGGTATTATTAGGTCAACTGTTAGAAGCCAGAGCACATAGTCAAACCAGTGGAGCAATTAAAGAATTACTAAAATTAGCCCCTTCTGAAGCTACGTTAGTTATTGATGGAGAAGATAGAGTCGTTTCAATTCACGATATCAAAGCAGGTGATTTATTACGTGTTAAACCAGGAGAAAAAATCCCTGTTGATGGAGTTATCGTTGAAGGTAAAAGTAGTATTGATGAATCTATGATTACAGGCGAACCAATTCCTGTTGATAAAACAATTGACGATAAAGTAAGTTCTGGAACTATTAATGGTACACAATCTTTCATTATGAAAGCTGAGCGCGTTGGATCAGAAACTCTGTTATCTCAAATTATTCAAATGGTTAGTGATGCCAGTAGATCACGAGCTCCAATTCAAAAATTGGCAGATACTATTTCAAAATATTTTGTGCCAATTGTTGTTGTCATTTCTATCATAACTTTTATTGTTTGGGTTAATTTTGGGCCAGATCCAGCTATGGTTTATGCCTTTGTAAATGCCGTAGCAGTATTAATAATAGCTTGTCCTTGTGCATTAGGTTTAGCAACACCTATGTCTGTAATGGTTGGTGTTGGTAAAGGTGCTCAAAGCGGAATTTTAATTAAAAACGCTGAAGCTCTAGAAGCTATGAATAAAGTTAATGTTTTAATAACAGATAAAACAGGAACACTAACTGAAGGAAAACCATCAGTAGAAAGCATAGTTGCTTTAGAAGGAGATTCAAAAGATTTATTACAACAAATAGCTTCTTTAAATCAATATAGTGAACACCCACTAGCACAAGCTATTGTACATTATGCCAAAGAGAACAACACAAAACTTATTAAAGTGAACGATTTTGAAGCTGTTGCAGGAATGGGTGTTGTAGGTACGGTTGGTAAAAATAAGGTAGCTCTTGGAAACAAAAAATTAATGCTTCAAATAAATGCAGAAATACCTAAAGAGTTAGAAACCAAAATTATTGCTGAGCAAAAATTAGGCAAAACAGTCTCTTTTATAGCTGTAGATAAAAAAGCTATGGGTTATGTTAGTATTTCTGATGCTATAAAAGAAACCAGTAAAGCAGCAATTAAAGCTTTAATGGATAAAGGTGTTGAAGTAATTATGCTAACAGGCGATAATGAAAATACTGCAAAAGCTGTGGCTGATGAATTGCATTTAACTAGTTTTAAAGCCGGTTGTTTACCTGAAGATAAATTAGATGTAATAAAAGAATTACAAGCTAAAGGGAAAATTGTTGCAATGGCAGGAGATGGTATTAACGATGCACCTGCTTTGGCACAATCAAATGTTGGTATAGCTATGGGAACAGGTACAGATGTTGCTATTGAAAGTTCAGAAATAACATTGGTAAAAGGAGACTTACAAGGTATTGTAAAAGCAAAAAATTTAAGTCACGCAGTAATGAAAAATATTAAACAAAATTTATTTTTCTCCTTTGCTTATAATATATTAGGGGTTCCAATTGCTGCAGGCGTATTATTTCCGGTATTTGGAATTTTATTATCACCTATAATTGCTGCTTTAGCTATGAGTTTTAGCTCGGTATCAGTTATAACAAATTCGCTTAGATTAAGAAGTGTAAAAATTTAAATAATCAATAATAACTATTAAAAATCAAAACAAATGAAAAAATCAATTTATGTATTAGCACTATCGGCACTATTTTTTACTGCTTGTAAAACCGATAAAAAACAAGCAGAATCAAACAGTATGCAACCGTCAGAAATGAATATGAAAGAAGCTGATGACCATGACCACGGTGACCACGACCATGATGCTACAATGGGTGAAGATTCTTCAAAGGAAGAACGAAATATTGATGCAACTACTCAAAAAAATAGTGCTACATCAGCCATTATCGACAGTTATTTACAAATTAAAAATGCATTAGTAGAAGACAGTAAAGAAGGTGCTGCTAAAGGAGGAACAATGATGCTTACTGCTTTTACAGATTTTGACATGTCTCAATTAAATGAATCTCAACATAAAGAGTATATGGAAATTTTAGAGGATGCAAAAGAACAAGCTGAACATATTGTTAAAAGCCCTATTGATCATCAAAGAGAACACTTCGAAAATTTAAGTGTTGATGTTAATGATTTAATTGCATTATTAGGAACAGATAAAACATTATACCAAAGTAAATGTCCAATGGCAGGAGAAGGAAAAGGTGCTATTTGGCTTAGTGAGTATAAAGAAATTAAAAATCCGTTTTTTGGTAGTAAAATGATTTCTTGTGGAAGTGTTGAAAAGCAAATTAACTAAATGAAGCTTCTTAAAAAAATAGTTCCCTTTTTATTAGTTGTGTTTGTGGGTATACAATTTATACCCACAAAACGCAATCAGAGTACTGAAGTTTTAGAAACGGATTTTTCTAAAACTTTCTCTGTTCCAGCCAATATCCAAAATATGTTTGAAAAATCATGTTATGATTGTCACAGTAATAATACTAACTATCCTTGGTACAATAAAATTCAACCTATAAGCTGGCTATTGGAAAACCATATAAAAGAAGGCAAAAAAGAATTTAATTTTAGTGAATTTGGTGCTTACTCTAAGCGAAAACAAAAAAACAAATTAAAATCTCTTGCCAGTCAAATTAGAGATAATGAGATGCCTATGGAATCTTATACTTTAATTCACAGTGATGCCAAACTATCTGATAGTGATAAAGAGCAAATTATAGTTTGGGTAAACAAATTAAGAGATAGTTTGTGATAAATTTAAAATTAAAAAAATATAAAAACTAATTAAAAATGAATACTTTAAAAACAATTACCACACTAATTGTGGTTGCAATACTTTTTACAAATTGCACGAATAATAAAACTACTGACAACAAAAAAGTTCAAACAATTGATACTTCTGCTGAAAAACAAGCTGTATTCACAGTATTAAAAAATTACAAAGATGCTATACAAAGTTTAAATGCAGAAGGCACTTTAGACCTTTTCTCAAAAGATTCAGAAGTTTATGAATCTGGAGGTTCAGAAGGTAGTTATTCCAATTACTTAGGGCATCATTTAGGGCCTGAACTAGATCATTTCAATAGCTTTATTTTTTCAGATTACAAAGCTAATGCTGTTATAGATTTACCCTATGCTTTTACAACTGAAACATACGTTTACACAATAGATTTAAAAGCGAATGAAGAAAAGGGAAGAGAAGCACGAATTATAAATAAAAAAGGCGTTGCAACTTCTATTTTAAAGAAAACTAACGGTGTATGGAAAATTATTAAAACTCATTCCTCTTCAAGAGCCAACAAAAAACATTAAACAAGTGATATCTGTCATAAATTTAAAATAAAAATGATTTATTTTTGTAGTGTTACAAATTATAGAATAACAAAAATTGAAAGACATAAAAAATAAAATAAAAGCCACTTTTTTAGCAATTATTGTATTGTTCTCATCATCGTTTATTGTAATTGATGAACATTTTTGCGGTGGTGAGTTGCAAGATTTCTCAATACTTGGGAAAGCAGACACTTGTAATATGAATATGTCAACTTGTGAATTTAAAAATCAACTTAATTTAATTTCTGAAGATAATTGTTGTTCCGATGTTCAAAAAATTAAGGTAGGTAGTATTTTTGAAAATAGTCCTCTAACAGGTCTTAATTTTCAACATCTTATTGCAATACCAAATGTCAATCCCAATATATATAACCAATCTATAAATTTAACTAAGAATACTCTTCATTTTAAAGACTATTCCCCTCCTCTAATCGCAAGAAATATCTTAGTTTTTATCGAATGTTTCCGCATTTGATTTCTTACTTTAACGTGTCTTACTTCAAACAACAGCCTTAGACACTTTAATCTCAACTTCAACACCTCTTTATATTAATTTAATTGAATTTACTTCATTTAAATTACCTATAAATTAATACTAATAAAAATAAAATTATATAAAATGAAAGTAATAACAAAAGTGGTATTTCTTGTTTTAATGGTTACATTTTCAATAAATGTACACGCACAAAAGAGTAGTTGGGTAGCCCCTAAAAGTGCAGATACCGTTGAAAACCCATTAAAAGACAATCAAAGTGAAATTAAGAAAGCTAAAAAATTATATGCAAGTATGTGTGTAATTTGTCATGGAAACAAAGGTAAAGGTGACGGTATTGCTGGTGCAGCTTTAAGTCCGAAACCAGCAAATTTCACCTCAAAAAAAGTACAAGCACAAACTGATGGTGCTTTGTTTTGGAAATTAACCCATGGAAATACACCAATGGCTGCTTACAAAGATATTTTATCTGAAGAACAACGTTGGCAATTGGTTAATTATATAAGAACATTTAAAAAATAACTAAACAAAAAAATAATGAAAAAACTAATTTTAGTAATCTTTTTAGGATTTCTTGCATTTGGAGTAAAAGCTCAGGTAAACGACTTCAAATCTAGTAAAACACAATTTATGATTCGCGGTTATGGTCACATGGGCTATGAAAACGTAAATACAAATGGAGATAGAGAATCTAGTTATGATGGTGGAGCTTTTGCACCAATCTTTCTATTTAAACATTCAGACCGTTTAATGTTTGAAACGGAATTAGAGTTTGTAATTAATGAAGGCTCTTTAGAAGTAGGTTTTGAATATGCCAATATTATGTATATTCTAAATGACTATATGACCATAAGAGGTGGTAAATTCTTATTGCCTTTTGGTACATTTATGGAACGTTTACATCCTAGTTGGATTAATAGAATGCCTACCAAACCTTTAGGATTTGGACATGACGGTATTGCTCCTGGATCTGGTGTAGGAGTTGAATTAAGAGGGGCTTTTAGAGTTGGAACATCTACTATTAATTATTCTGTTTACAATACAAATGGCCCTGGAATTAAAACTCCAGAAGGTGTAGAACCAGGCGAAGCTGGTATGTTAACTTTTAACAACCTTATAGACAATAATAACAGCCGTGCATTCGGTGGACGTTTAGGGATATTACCTTTTGCTAATAATTCTACTGAATTTGGGGTCTCTTTTTACTCTACTGATAAAGCAGGTAATACAGGGAGTATTTATGAAAATTTAGGAGCGAATTTATTTGCATTTGATTTTTCATTTGTAAAACAATTAGCTGGTTTGGGAGGAATTGTAGATATTAAATCTCAATACAATAAATCAAAAGTAGATAATATGATTTATACTGTTGAAGAAACACCGGGTGAGTTTGAAAATTTAAATTTTGACAATAATAGCAATTCATTTTATGCTCAATTATCATACAGACCTACTATGTCTGGCAGTGATTTTATTAGCAAACTTGAATTTGTAACTCGTTATTCTACTTTAAGAACTCCAGAAGGAGCAGGATGGGAAGCAAACAAGAAAGAATATTCTTTTGGATTAAACTACTGGATTAGCTGGAGATCACTTATCAAATTAAATTACCAAAGTATTACTGGTGAAGGAGGCCATGATACCATTGGTGGTTTTGATCAGAAAGGTCTTTACTTACATTGGGCAATAGGACTTTAATTAAAAAACATACAAAAATGAAAACATACAAAATATTCGGAATAGCTACTGCTGTAATAGGAATTTTAACAGTATTTACGCTTGGATCTTGTTCAACTGAACAAGTAACTGCTTACAAAAACAAATCAGGAGCTCAACTTTGGGGAGAAAACTGTATTAGATGTCATAATACTCCATCTCCAGCTGCCTATAATGATACAGATTGGACCACAATTGAAATGCATATGAGAATTAGAGCTAATTTAAGTAAAGAGCAATCTGAAAAGGTTTTTGATTTCATAAGATCTGCAAACTAATATTTTAATTTTATATTGCTTTTTAAGAAACGTACTACTAAAAATAGGCTATATAAAAAGTAAATATCCATGTCATAGTGAGCTTGTAGAAATATTTTAAAACATTGATAATCAATGTAAACTTCGACAGGCTCAGTTTGACAAAATTAATAATCGTTACTTTTTAGATAGCCTCTTTTGTCATCTAATTTATTGTAAAACCCAATTACAAATTAGCTACTAACCAATCTCCTACATCACTCGTTTTGTAAGCTTTTTTATCTCTTGATAAGTCTTCAGTAACAACACCTGCTGCTAATGATTTATTTACAACATTTCTAATACTTTCTGCCTCTTCCTTTAATCCAAAAGCATCTTCAAACATCATTGCTGCAGATAATATTGTTGCTAGTGGGTTTGCAATATTTTTTCCTGCTGCTTGTGGATACGACCCATGAATTGGTTCGTATAAATAATGTTTCTCCCCAACAGATGCTGAAGGCATTAAACCCATTGATCCTGAAATTACAGAAGCTTCATCAGTTAAAATATCACCAAATAAATTTTCAGTAATTAATACATCATACGAATTTGGCCATTGTACCAAACGCATAGCAACCGCATCAACAAATTCATAAGAAACTTCAACTTCAGGATACTCTTTTTCCATTGCCTGTACCGTTTCTCTCCACAATCGAGAAGACTCCAATACATTAGCCTTATCAACACAGCATAATTTCTTAGAGCGTGTCATAGCCAATTCAAATCCTTTTTTAGCCAAACGTATTACTTCTTTTCTGGTGTAAGTACAGGTGTCAAAAGCTGTTTCCCCACCATCTTTTCTTCCTTTTTCACCAAAATAAATACCTCCTGTTAATTCTCTTAAAAACACCAAATCTGTACCTTCTATACGCTCCCTTTTTAAAGGAGAATTATCTATTAATGAGGGAAAAGTAAATGTTGGACGTACATTGGCAAATAATCCTAATTTTTTACGCATTTTTAATAACCCTTGTTCCGGGCGTACTTTTGCTGAAGGATTGTTATCATACTTTGGGTGCCCAATTGCTCCAAATAAAATAGCATCAGCATTCATACAAATTTTGTGAGTTTCGTCTGGGTAAGGTTCTCCAACAGCATCAATAGCTGCGGCTCCTGTTAATGCAGGTATCCATTTAATCTCATGATTGTATTTTACTGCAACTGCATCACATACTTTTACAGCTTGGTTTATCACTTCAGGACCTATACCATCACCTGCTAAAACTGCTATTTTCAATTTCATAATTATATTTTATTATTTTTAAAAGTCTTTTTTTTGAACCTTCTATAAGTGAAACTTAACTCTACCTTTTTTGGAGAGATTCTGAACCAAGCCCGCCTGCTGCTGGCAGGTTCAGAATGACGAAAGTTATAAATTTAGTACACCTTCGTTAATTTCACTTATATATTTAACATTTTTTTTGTGGCTTTAATTGCAGATACTGTTTGATCTGAATCTAACCCTCTTGTAATAAATCGTTTTTCATCTGTTTTCCAAGTAATTATTGTTTCACACAATGCATCTGAGGTACTTCCTGGAGGAATTCTCACGGCATAATCAACTAGCTTTGGTAAAACCATTTCTTTCTTGGTATACAGCTTGTGCAATGCATTCATAAAAGCATCAAACTGTCCATCTCCTTGTGCATGCTCTTCATATAATTCTCCATCAATTTTAACAGCAACAGTGGTTGATGGTTTTAAACCTTTTGAATGCGTAAGCACATATGATTCGATGGTAATTCTTTCTTCATACAAATTACTGTGTAATACATCTGAAATGATATAGGGTAAGTCTTCTTTGGATACCAATTCTTTTTTATCACCCAATTCAATAATTCGTTGGGTAACTTTTTTTAAATCTTCGTTGTTCAATTCTAATCCTAATTCTTGCAAGTTTTTTTCAATATTGGCTTTACCCGAAGTTTTCCCTAAAGCATATTTTCGTTTTCTTCCAAAACGATTAGGCATTAAATCGTTAAAATAAAGATTGTTTTTATTATCACCATCAGCATGTATACCTGCAGTTTGCGTAAACACATTTTCACCAACAATTGGCTTATTTACAGGTACTCCAAATCCTGAAAAGGCTTCAATTAATTTACTAACAGAATACAGTGCCGTTTCTTTTACTGAAATTTTAACCTCATTTTTAAAAAAGTCGTTTATTACAGCAACTACACTAGCTAAAGGTGCATTTCCTGCTCGTTCGCCCATTCCATTTACTGTTAAATGTAATCCTTTTGCCCCTGCTTTAATTCCCTCCATAACATTTGCTACTCCTAAATCGTAATCGTTATGTGCGTGAAAATCAAAATGTACATTTGGATATTTAGTTGTTATTTTTGAGAAATATTTATACGTTTCTGAAGGTGTTAAAATACCTAAGGTATCTGGTAACAATATTCTGGCAACTGGCTGTTTGGTTAAGAAATCTAAAAATTGAAAAACATACGCTTCAGAGTTTCTCATTCCATTACTCCAATCTTCTAAATATACATTAGAAACAATACCTTCTTTTTTAGCAAGCTCAATTGTTTCTTTTATTTCAGAAAAGTGTTGTTTGGGTGTTTTTTTTAGTTGATGTGTTAAATGATTTAAAGACCCTTTTGTTAGCAAATTTTGAACAGTTGCTCCTGCTCTTTTCATCCAATCTATAGATTGTCCGTTATCTACAAATGTTAAAATTTCCACTTTATCTAAATGCCCATGTGCTTTTGCCCATTTTGTAATACCTTTTACTGCCTGAAATTCGCCTTCTGAAACTCTTGCTGAAGCAATTTCAATTCTATCGACATGCAATTCTTCTATCAAAAGTTTTGCTATTGTCAATTTTTCAGCTGCTGAAAAAGATACTCCGGAGGTTTGTTCACCATCTCGAAGCGTGGTATCCATTATTTCAATTTTTCTTAATGTCATTTTAAAAAGGTCTTTTTACTGCAAAGTCTTTTATTTCTTCTTTCATTTTTGTTAAATAATCAATATCATCATACCCATTTAACATATTTTCTTTTTTATAGCTGTTTATTTCAAATGATTCTTTTTCTCCGCTTGTCAATAATGTAATTGTTTGATTTGGTAAATTTATTTCAATTTCAGTAGCTGGATGATCTTCAATTGCCTTAAATATTTTATCTAAAAATGCTGCACTTACCTGAACTGGCAATACGCCAATATTTAAACAATTTCCTCTAAAAATATCTGCGAAAAAACTAGAAACAACACACCTAAACCCATAATCGTATACAGCCCAAGCTGCGTGTTCTCTGGAAGAACCTGAACCAAAATTTTTTCCACCAACTAAAATTTTGCCTTTGTAAATTGGATTATTTAGAACAAATTCTTTTTTTAATGTATTATCTGGGTTATACCTCCAATCTCTAAAAAGATTGTCTCCAAACCCTTTTCGCTCCGTTGCTTTTAAGAACCGTGCTGGAATTATTTGATCTGTATCAACATTTTCAATTGGTAATGGAACTGCTGTACTTTTTAATATTTCAAATTTATCGTAAGCCATTTTCTTTTGTTTTTAAATTATAAAAGTGTCCTTGGATCGGTTACTACTCCTGTTACAGCTGTTGCTGCGGCAACTAACGGACTAGCCAACAAGGTTCTTGATCCAGGTCCTTGTCTTCCTTCAAAATTTCTATTTGAAGTACTTACTGCTAATTTCCCTGGAGGTACTTTGTCGTCATTCATGGCTAAGCAAGCTGAGCACCCGGGTTGTCTTAACTCAAACCCTGCTTCTGTAATAATAGCCAACAATCCTTCCTCTTCAATTTCAGCTTCAACAATATGAGAGCCTGGAACCAACCAGGCAGTAATATTTGCTGCTTTTTTTCTTCCCTTTACAATTGATGCAAAAGCTCTAAAATCTTCAATCCTTCCATTGGTACAACTTCCTAAGAAAACATAATCTACCTTTTTACCAATCATAGTATCTCCTTCTTCAAACCCCATATAATTTAATGATTTCTTATAGGTAGTAATACCGCCCTCAACTTCATTAGCATTAGGAATTTGATTTGAAATACCTGTTCCCATACCTGGATTTGTTCCATAAGTAATCATAGGTTCTATTTCACTTGCATTAAAGGTAAGTTCTTTATCAAAAATAGCATCTTCATCGGTTTTTAATATTTTCCAATATTTCATTGCTGTATCCCAATCCTCTCCTTTTGGTGCAAACAATCGACCTTTAATATAATCGTATGTTTTTTCATCTGGAGCAATAATACCTCCACGAGCTCCCATTTCAATACTTAAATTACAAACTGTCATCCTACCCTCCATTGTCATACTTTTAAATACGTCACCTGCATATTCTACAAAATATCCGGTAGCTCCTGAGGTTGTTAATTTAGATATAATGAACAAGGCAACATCTTTTGGCGTAACACCCAACCCAAGTTCTCCATTAATATTTATTCTCATTTTTTTGGGCTTTGGCTGCATAATGCATTGAGAAGAAAGCACCATTTCTACTTCTGAAGTACCAATACCAAAGGCTATAGCTCCAAAAGCACCATGTGTAGATGTATGAGAATCTCCACAAACAATAGTGGCTCCTGGAAGTGTAATTCCATTTTCAGGACCAATAACGTGTACAATCCCATTTTTTTGATGTCCTAACCCCCAATGAGGAATACCCCATTCAGCCGAATTTTCTTCTAGCGCCTTTAATTGATTAGCCGATAACGGGTCTTCAACTGGCAGGTGTTGATTTATAGTTGGCGTATTATGATCTGCAGTAGCAAATGTTTTATTAGGATATAATACCGTATTGTTTCTGTTTTTCAACCCTAAAAATGCTACAGGACTTGTAACTTCATGAATTAAATGTCTATCAATAAAAAAGACATCTGGTCCGTCTTGTATTTTTTTAACTACGTGTGAATCCCAAACCTTGTCGAATAATGTTGTACCCATCTATTTATTTTTAAATCTTTTAAAAAAAATTAGCCTCTTAAAATTTTAGTACTAATTTAAGTTTGCAAGTTTACAAAATAATGTGAGTTTATTAGAGATAAAATACGAAAACGATTGAAATTTTATAGGTTTAACACTGTTTTTAAACAAACTTTACACTTTAGCTTAAAAAAACATACAAATTATGAATTATTTTAAATGAATATAAACTCAATATCTGTTTTATATTTTTTATTGAATATAATCTACTTCGTTATCACTCTTTAAATTATCAACAATATTAACTATTGATTGTCTTTCTCTGTTAACTGTAAGTTTTGTAATATCTGGACGAGAATAATGCCCAACAGGATCAAAATTTTGTCGTTCTTCTAACACTCGATTAAAATCTAACTCTTTCACAATTAACCCTTCCTTTCCAATGATTGGTTCAACAATCCATTCGCCATCAGGACCAGCAATACAAGAGCCTCCATTTGCCAATACTGTGGGTGCATTTTTTAAAATTGTTTTTAAATGAGGAGTATTGTTTGGGAAATCTTCAACCTTCATTAAACTAGAAACAGATATAACAAATGATCGTGATTCTCTTGCAATAAATCTGGTAATATCGGCTGTATTATAATCTGAACCCGGCCAAACGGCAATATGCAAATTTTCTCCTAAACCATAAAGTGCAGTTCTAGAAAGTGGCATCCAATTTTCCCAACAGTTTAAGCCACCTACACAAAATTGTTTAAGATTATGAACTTGTAAACCATTGCCGTCTCCAGCAGCCCAAACCAACCGCTCTTCATAAGTAGGTTGTAATTTTCTATGAACAGATTTAATTTTTCCTTTTGCATTAATATACACCAAAGAACAATATAAACTGTGTCCACCTCTATCCTTGGCTCGTTCAATAACACCTATGTAAATAGCCATATTATATTTTTTTGCTAATTCGCAAATTTCATTTAATTCCCCCACTTCAATTTGTATTGAATTTCTAATATAGTGAGCGTGTATTTCTTTTTGAATTGTTGAATTAAATGCGGATCCATTTGTTAGAGATACCCAAAAAGGATAACCAGGTAGTAATCCTTCCCCAAAAATTATAAGTTCACATTTCTTTTCTCCTGCTTCAATAATAAATAACTTTATTTTTTCAATAGTTTTTTCTTTATCCAACCATACAGGAGAAATTTGAGCCATTCCTACTTTCAATATATTTTTTTCATTCATATCAAATTCAAGTTTTTTTTAGTTGTAACCTCATTGATTTTTGCCATTTTTCCCACACCTTAGAAACATCCACATGCACAGATTTAGAAATTATAGAAGCTATTTCATCATATCTATATGCTCTTTTATTTACTTCCGTCCATTTTAACAAACCCAATATAGCATCTTTAAAAGACTTTTGTCCATTTGTTTCTTTTAGTATTAAAACGTCAAGATCGTGTGCCAAAAGTGCACCTCTTGAAAATAAATTTTTACCTATTCTGAAATCCATTGAATACTGGGTAGAACCCAATAGTGATAATTCTTTTAATGATTTTTTCTTGATATAATCTGGTGCACTATCTAAAATTTCATTAAAAAATTTAATGATTTGTTTATTTTCTAAAACCGTATAATATGAAATATACCAAATAAACCCTTCATTTAACCAAATAGTCTCTATTATTGGAGCGGTTTGCCATTCAAACGGACGATATCCTGTGCCATAAGATCGTAGCGGAATCCAGGAATGTGCAATATGATGAACAATACTTCCAATTTTAGCATTTGAATCATAATTTGTAATTGCCTTTGAAATATCGAAACTTGCTGTCATACTATTTAAATGTTCCATAGAAAAGCCATAATCATGCCTTCTGGAAATAGGGTTTAAAAATTCATAACAAACTGTATAATGTGGCATAGGAACAAACCCAAAATAATTAACTAATGCATTGAATGATTTTAAAACCCTTCTTCCTATTTCTCTAATATCTATTTCTGTTTCAGTATATACAGCAACAAATAAGGGTATTTGTGTATTCGTTATTTGATGTATTTCTACTCCCTTACCTAAAAGATATTGTCCATCTACAAGTACTGCATAATTTTCAACAAAATAAGAGTCTACGCCTTTTTTTCTTTCTTTTTGAGGTCGAAGCGTACTAAAAATTGGCCAATCTATAGTTGTATTAATATCCAGTACAATTTGTTCGCTCTCTAAACCTTCCACAAAACCAAAAACTGAATACCCTAAAATTCCTATATAATTTTTTCTTTTTTTAGAACTTGCATAAGAACCTAATAAGGTTGTTTCCATTTTACCAATATCAACATGATAAGTAATTGATGAAATGTATAAATTTTTAGTATCTAAAAAAGTAAAATAGGAGCCTTCTCCTATACTTCCCTCAATAATTTTATTAGAACTGGTATATGCTTTAACACTATCTACAAAGGAACTGTAATTTGTAAGCTCATAAGTTCCTGGAGCACTTCGAGGAATTATTAACTTAACGGTGTTAATGCTTAAAGAATCAAAATCTATGGTTATTAATACCTTATCTGACTTTTCTGTATAATTAAGTGTATATTTTACGCTATTCTTATTTTGACCAAATACATACGTAACGGAAATAAATATCAAACACAACTGTAATATTTTATTCATAATTAACCAATGTAACAACCATACTTTAACATATTTACTTTAATTAAGGTAGTTATACCTTATTTAAATCATTTTATTATGCATAAATATACTGAAATTTTCACATTCTAATTCTCCTTTCTGAAAACAGCAATTAAAATACAAGGCATAAAAAACCTCATACAATTTTAGCTTTCGATTATCTTGAATTCAGGTATACAATATTATTTTAATGTAATTTAGTTAAAAAAATATACCTAAAAAATAATATTTTAAATTATATTATTATCAAATAGATTATCTTTTTTATTAATAATTGGGTCATACCAATCAGCTTTATTGCTTACCCATTTTATCCAGATTTTTAATTCTTCTATTAAAGTTTGGTTTTTTATAGAATTAATTTCAACAGCTTGATATATTACACCAAAAAAATGACTAATATCCAAGAATGACTACACAAGTGGCTGCCATTTTAGAAACCTTTTCATTATCCGTTATTTTTTGTTCTCTTGTAGCTTCATCAATGCATATTTTTAAATTTTCTGCTTTTTCTTTTATAATTTCTAACGAAGTATTTTTATCCACAGTTTTCGCTATAAAATCTCCACAAGTTGCTAATTTATTTTTTTCAGAGGATTTCTTCCATTCAAATATAGTTGACTTATGAAGCGTACCTCCTACATACCATTTAGCAGCAGTTTTTCTACTCTCTGTTTGTATTATTTTATCATTTCCCAAAGAAGAATTATCATTGTTACAGCTTTTATCCAAAAGGATTAAGGCTAGTATTAAAAGTATAATCCAAGTAATTTTTTTCATAATTATTTTATATTAAACATTAGGTATTAAAACAAAACCAATTTTTAATTTCAGCTTAGAACCAACACTAAAAATGTTAATAAAGTTTCGTTCATAATTCCCCTAAAATTGTTAGCATTTTTTAATCATTATGCTTAAAGCGTATCTAATGTATAAAATTATAAGTCATGTTCTCATATTGATTGTAACTTATAGTCATTCTAACTTAACTCTAAAAGTGTTTTTTATAATCACAATGTTCACTTTTACTATAAGTACACATTATTACTTCACCTAACAACCTCAACCTTAGTTTTATACGTTTTTACAATAAATATAAATGTTCATTTAATACGCTATATTCTCATTTTACATTTACCAAGTGAGATGTTTAACCATAGTTCTATAAGTATTACACGTAAATATTTAGGTATAAAGCAAGAGCAATACGACAATATTTATCTGAATTTATAACTTTAACAGTGTTGTTAAGTTGACTTTAAAAACCTCTGATTTTACTACAATTTTGCTAAAAAAAGAAAAACCTAGTAAAACTAGGCTTTTTAGTAGCGGGGACTGGACTCGAACCAGCGACCTTCGGGTTATGAGCCTTGACTTATAATTTATAATTTATACCTAATTATTATATTATCAATTGATTATCAGTTTTTTAATTTTTAATGAAATCAAATAAAACTAAATAAAATCAAATTATTCTGTACCTATTCTGTACCCCTTTTTCATTTTTTTTACTTAACTTAGTACATCACTTATAATTAATAAAATGGCTTCAATAAAAATAATTAGACGTAAGAATAAAGAACGTAAGGATGGTACAGCTCCTTTAGCTTTAAGAATGAGTAAAAACTACAAGACTAATTATTTTTTCACAGGTCAATATATTTTAGAAAAAGATTGGGATAGTGAGAATAGTAAAGTAAAAAGAACGCATCTTAATTATAAAAAAATTAATAACTTCTTAATGAAAAAAATTATTGTTTCCATTTACCTCACCCTTTGCCTCACGTTGCCGGCCATCGGACAGCAGCTCATCTCCGTTTCGGGAATCATCGTAGACGAGGACCAGACGCTTAGTGTTCCTTTCGTTTCGGTGTCGCTCATCGGCTCGGCTTACGGCACCGCAGGCAAGGAAAACGGCTTAGATCCGGCTGCTCAAAGTCCAGCTTTGCGACCTCAAAAATGTTCAGTGGTTCCACCCCGGAAGCGATTCTCTCCGGCCATGCCAGTGCGTGGGCAATCGGCGTGCGCATGTCGGGATTTCCCAGCTGCGCCAGCACCGAGCCATCGCTGTAAGTCACCATCGAATGAATCACGCTCTGCGGATGAATCACTACATCAATATTAGCGATATCCATATCAAACAGCCAGTAAGCTTCGATCAGCTCCAGCCCCTTGTTCATCAGGGTGGCAGAATCGACCGAAATCTTTTTGCCCATATCCCAGTTCGGATGATTCACCGCCTGTGCCGGCGTAACATCATTTAACTGTTCAGCCGACCAGCTACGAAACGGGCCGCCACTGGCGGTCAACAGAATGCGCTCGATGCCTGCACTCGCCTGCCGGTTGATCATTTTAACCGAAGAATGATGTCGTGTGAGACTATCTGGCATACATTGGAAAATTGCGTTGTGTTCGCTATCGACCGGCATCAGGATGGCGTCGTTGGCGCGCGCGGTATCGATGAACAGTTTGCCCGACATCACCAGCGCTTCTTTATTGGCCAGCAGCACACGTTTACCGGCTTCGGCCGCCGCCAGTGTCGGCACCAGCCCCGCTGCACCAACGATGGCGGCGACCACGCAGTTGACCGCGTCATCTTTGACCACCTGCAGCAGACCGGCCTCACCGCTTAGAATTTCAGTCTGAGCTGCGGTTTCAAGCAGGCGCTGACTCAGCTCGGCAGCGGCATCAACATCGTTCATCACCGCATAACGCGGCTGCCACTGTTCACACAGGGCGACCATGGCATCAACATTGGTGTTCGCAGTCAGCGCGTAGATCCGGTAACGCTCGGGATGTCTGGCGACCACATCCAGCGTCCTGCTGCCGCTGCTGCCGCTCCTGTACGCCTCACCCCCAATGCCCCTTACCGCCTCTGCCCCCCCCCCCCCC
>JAKIVA010000003.1 GCA_021647265.1 Lutibacter sp. | reverse complement strand
AATCATCATCAAAACCTTTTATGGTAATATACGTTGAATGGTTTCTTGTTTTAGAGTCAAAGCAATCTATCGAAAAATCTATGTTAAACTCATTTAAAATTTCACCAAATAAAATAGAAACTTGTATTTCTACATCTATAACTCTATTTCATCCTGCGTAACCATCACTTGACAAACTAATATCTAGCAATAATAAAATAGATAAATCTTTTTCTTTTTTACGTTTAGAAAGGTATATTTTTTCTGAAGGTGTATGCCCAGAATGTACATCAACAAATAAATCTGTAATAGCATCAATATCAAATTCTTCTCCCTGCGTTTGACGACGTTGTTGTTGCAATTTATTATTAACCGTAGTTAACATTTTACGCAGTCCGTTTAAAGTAGATTTATTTTGATTGATGGTTTTTTTATAATAGGGCACATTTGTTTTTAATAAGGTTTTAGGGTATACTTTACAAAAACCTTCTTTGTATTTCCGCTTGGAATAATTCCATTCATCATACAAAATATGATACCCTGAGTTATCAACCTCAGCACTTTCAGACACTGTGGTGTTTTCAACAAAATCGGCTTGATATACGGAATGAGCTGTATCGTCTACACGCACTGTGTATTTCATATTTAGTTCATCTAATGCGTTTTCATGATCTTTTAAGTCGTCATCACCATCCATATCTCTCCAATTTCCAGCAAATTCATCAGCGGTTTCCACTTTTTCAAATTGGTGCTGGGTGGTAGCATCTTCGCGTTGTTTTTCATCAACTTGTACTGAAATTATTTCTTCAACAGCTTTTGATTTTAAAATAGTTTTTGGTTTTTCTTCTTTCCCTTTTTTTACCTTATCTGTAAAATTTTTAAGTTTCTTATTTGAATCTTCTTCAGGAGTATTTCGCATCCACTTCCCAAAAATAAAAGTGTAATCTGTTAATAACTCTTCTTTAACTTTAGATTCATAATGCTTTTTAAATTGCTCAAAATACTTTTTAGTAATAGGGAATTGTTCAAATAACGTTTCTAAAACAATTGAAGAAGTTTCGTTGGCTTTTTGTTGAGATTCCAACAATTCATGCTCATGATTGTCGTTCCAATTTAAATTTAAATTTTTTTGAATTGCTAAATATAAAATTCTGAATAAATAAAAAGAGATATTTTCATCAACCGTTTGGAAATCAGAAAATTTAGATGGCAAAAAAAAGTTATTGTTTTTATAACCACCCTCTCTTTCTGCATCATATATTTCTATAGCCTCACCCGTTACTGCTCTGGCAAAAATAGTTAACCTAGGTTTTAAATCGCTTAAATTAACCACATTGGCTTTGCTTTCTTCCTTTTTACGTTTACGTCGTTTAAAGTAATAAGCAAGTTTTGTAAATATATATTCATCGGGTTCGAATTCGAACATTGGTAATTTGCTGTTTTTTTTTGGCTTCGACTTCGCTCAGCCATCTTTATTATTTATTTGGTGAAATCCCTGAAATAATACTTCGACTCCTCTCAATATGACATATTCAGGATAACGGTTTTTAAATCATTAAATTACATAAATCTTTTAAAGCTTCTACTACTTCAATATCATCAGTTAAAGGTTCTACAATAGCTACTTCCACTGAAAGCCGTTTTGGTAATCCGCTATGAATTAATTTTGCAGCATCTACTAATAAACGTGTAGAAACTGTTTCTGTTAAACCAAGCTCAGTTAAGTTTCTAATTTTGGTTGCAATATTGACTAATTTTTTCGCTATTTCTATTTCAATTTTAGTTTCATTTATCAAAATCTCAGCTTCAATTTTAGCTTCAGGATAGTCAAAAGAGGTTGCAATAAACCGTTGTCTGGTTGATGGTTTTAATTCTTTAAATCCTTTTTGGTATCCGGGGTTGAATGAAGCTACCAACATAAAATCATGATGCGCTTTCACTGTTATTCCTAATTTATCAATAAACAATTCTCGTCTATGGTCAGTTAATGAATGAATTGCAACTATAACATCAGGCCTAGCTTCTGCAATTTCATCTAAATAAATAATAGCTCCTTCTTTAATTGCGGTTGTAAGTGGCCCGTCTAACCAAATAGTTTCTGCACCTTTTATAATATATCTACCTATTAAATCGGTTGAAGAAGTTTCTTCATGACAAGAAATAGTAATTAGCTTCTTATCTAATTTATAAGCCATAAACTCTATAAATCTAGACTTTCCAGTACCAGTAGGGCCTTTTAATAAAAATGGAATTTTATTTTTATATGAATGTTCAAAAACATCAATTTCTTTACCTATGGCTCTATAGTATGGCGTATTTTTATTCATTAATTTAAATTTTATTTTGTATATAATTGCTATTGTAAAGCTAGCAAATTTTAGTTACAGCAATTATATGCAAAAATTACACTAATTTTCAAACAATTCTAATATTATATTTTAATTAACCTGTTGTTCATTATAATAAAATTTCATCAATTTGAGTGAATTTTAGCCTTTTTAGGCTTAAAATTAGTATCGAGAATAGGTTTTTTAGTTAAAGGCAATCGTTATCGATGCATTTTTTATCAAAACTTGGAACTGACATAACGGTAGGTTTAAAAAGTTAAAATGCACAACGGGTTTTAATTATTTAGTTGATGTAAATAACTTAGGTTTAAAGGCTAACATTACCCACCCCCAACTGTTATTAGCATCTTTATCTCCTCCTTTTAAGACTTCCATACTACTAGTGGCATACATTTTAGAGTAGCCAACATTAAACATAATATCTTTTGCAATTTTATACCCTAAAACAAGGTCTATTTCTGTTCCTAAATAATTGTCCATCTTTGTTGTATTGTTATAAACATCTGCAGCTGCTGAAAAGAAATGTGGAATTAATTTAGCAGAAAACTTATCTTTTTTATAGGCTAATGTTGCATTTACATCACTTAAACCTACTGAATTAGCATGGTTACCTACGTAAAAGTAATCCATCCAACCGTTAAATTTATGATTGGTTCCAAATAATGGTGCAAACGATTTAATATCTGTACTTGTATCATTCATATCTTTACCTGATAGGTAATCAATTCCAACACCTAAGGTAAAATTACGTGTAATTTTATAGTTTAAATTCCCTCCGAAATAACCGGCAGAAACATTGGCATTTCGTGATTTCCCTGACTGAAAATAACTCGCAGCATTGATATCAAATTTACCTGACTTATAGGTCAAACGTGTACCAATTGTTTGCATGTAATCTATTGTTTGATTATTACTTATGTTTAAATACTCAATACCTGTATTGAGTGCTAATAAACTTAAACCTACTTTATTGAATTTACCATGATACCACGCATATTGAAAAGCTTTGTATCCAGCAGTATTGCTATACAAAGCATCAACTAAAAACTGCCCATCTGAATTAATGGCAAAACCTAGGTCTAACCTATTATTCTTATTGGGTATAAACTTAAGCAAAAGAGCATCATGGCTTCTCGCTTGTTGAGCCCAATCTACATTTCCAAAAATACGGTGATCATCATAAACAATTTCTTGACGTCCTAATTTCAATGAAACCTTTTCAAATAAAATAGTTTCAGCCCAGGCCTCATGAAAAGCTATTTGAGTGTCATTGCTAGAGAGTGTACCTACATCTCCCCAAACACGAACATTTTGAAGCACTATACCTAACTTAATTTTATCTTGTTCAAAGTTAAAATTTAAACGAGAACGTTGTGAAATAAAGTTAGCTCCATCAACTCCTGCATCAATTAATGTTTTAAACCCATGCCTACTTTCGAAACGTGGTCTTATTTCAGCAGATAGGTCTAGTTGTTGCGCTGTTAAGGTGGTTACAAATAATGTAACGAGTGTTATTAAATAAAGTACTTTTTTCATAATTATTTATATTTAATTGTGTTTAAAATTTAATGTTGTTTTAAAAAAAAATGAACGCCCCCATAATTGTAAATCTCTTGAGTGTGCTTGTCCTACTTCATTAACGGTTTCAATATCTTTGATATCCAACGCATTTTTAACCCCTACTGCTACTATAATATTTGACTTTTTAAATGATTTTGAAAATGTAGCACTAAGATTGTTAAAACTTGCCCTCGTTATTTTAGTAATTGTACTTGTATTAGCATCAACAACAAAACCATCTCTTTTACCGGTAAATTTATTATAAACATTAACTATTAGATTCATCTTTTTAATTTTATAATTGATATTTGTTGAAAATTCTGGAGAATAGAGGAATTGTTGGGTGTCATAACTTTCGTTAAACTTATTATACCTACCAATGAATGAGATACCTGCCTTTAAAGAGAAGACATCATTGGTTTTATAATGAAAATCTATTTTACCTCCAATTGATTTAAACTTATCTATATTTAAATAATTTCTTTTAAAATCTACCATTTCACTTAAAGCTATAAGGCTTGAAATATCATTGTAGAAAACAGATGGCTCGATAGAAATGTATCTTTTATTTTCTAAATCTTTATTAAAGGAATAATACAAATTAAAACTATGCGATTTCTCGACATCTAAATCTTCATTACCTGAAATAATAAAAGTTAGAGGCCCCGCACTTATATTAAAATCTAAAAATAATTCTTTTATAGACGGTGATCTAAAACCTCGTGCATATGAAAAACGTATTTGATTTTGATTGTTAAACTTTAATTTAATGTTTAAGGCAGGTGAAAATAAACTTCCGTAACTACTGTTCCAAGTATATCTTGAAGCTGGCTGAATTTCAAGTCTTTTTAGAAGTTTGTAATTTAAACTTCCAAATAAAGCTAATGTATTGATAAATTGTTTTTTATCTAAAATTCTACTACCGGTAGACGTTTCTTTGTAGTAATCTACTCCATAAGCATAATTTATTTTGTCTGATAACTTACTTTTACCTAGCTGTGCCCTCAGTCCTCCATAATTGTATTTAACAATGTTTTCAGACTTATTATCAGCTGTGGATGGAGTTTTTACATAAGTTGATGGGTCAACAATAAAGGTGTTATGATATCTTTGATAGTACAAATAAGATGCTGTTACATTTATAAATTTATTTTTTAAAATTTCACCTTGTACATTTAAGGAATTATCAATACGTTTTGTAAAGTAATCTACATCTTTAATAATACCTCTTCTATCTGGTTCTCCAAGAGAAATTAATTTTTCGTTAGAAAGATTGCTATTTAAACGCAATGTTAAATTTTTTAATTTTTTACTAAACATCAAATTACCAAAATATTGACCCCTTTCCTCCCAATTTAAATTACGGGGTGATTCATCTGTTGCTAAACCGTTAAAATGGTAGTAATCAGCATTAAATCGGATTATATTATTTTTATATTTATAACCAATTTCTCCATTAAAACTTGTAGCATTTATACTTTCTAAATAAGAAGATATATTACTTTTTAGTGTTTCTTTTTGATTTCTTTTGGTAATTAGATTTATAATACCTCCCATAGCATCTGTTCCATAAAAAACAGATACCGGCCCCTCAATGATTTCAACTCTTTCAATTGAAGATAAGTTTATCTGATTTAAATCTATAATACCGTTTAAACGCCCAATAACAGGTACACCATCAATTAAAATTTTAATATTTTCTTTAGATATACCCTGTATTTCTAAACTGGTTCCAAAAACTGAATTTTGTGTTAAATCTAAATTCAATTCTTGTTGTAACAGTTCTCTCAAATTATTTGCAGCCTTTCTATTTATGGTATTTGAATTTATAATTCTTACTTTATAAACTGCATTTTTTTCAGATTGAGGTGCATATTGGGCAGTAACTATTACTTCTTCTAACTGTTTAACTTTAGTACTATCTATTTTTTTTATTTGAGCTGATGTCAAGTTAAAAAAGAACAATAGTATCCCTAAGACTGTTACATTAGTCCTCATTGTAGTGTTTTTTAAACCTATACAGCCAAAAAATTTGACCATATAGGTTGTATTTAAATTAAGTTAGTAAATATCGTGTGTTGTATTATAAATATTGAATTTACCTGTTGGATTTTGCACCCAATCGTCTTTTATCACCTTTTTCAATTCCAATGTTTTATCATTATAAATTAGAAGTGCACTCTGTTTACCCATAAATACAGACACCCATACTTCATTTCCTGCTTTATTATATTCCATATGAACCATACGACCATCAACACCTTCAGGCATAGTTATGGTTTTTATATGTTCAAAGGTTTGTGTATCAAAAACATCTACGGCAGAGTGTAAAGCAACATCAGGGTTTAATGTTCTGTCAACCCATAGGTGTTTTGATTTAGGATGAGATTTCACGAATAAAGCACCGCCTCCTACTCCTGGAGCTTTAACTTCTTTTACAACTGTCCAACGGCCTGGGCCTTTATCTGTTTTAATAAACGACAATTTATTTTCTCCTAAATGAGATGTTACCCAAAGGCTACCTAATTTGTTTTTAATATTGGTACCTCTACCTGGGTGAGGTTTGATACCTGTTTCAATTATTTTAACTAATTTTTTGTTTGGCACATCAATGACAACAATTTTGTTACTGGCATTTGCAGCTACTAAAAAATAATGACCTGTAGCATCCCAACCTCCGTCATGTAAAAATCTTGCTGTAGGAATTTCTGTAACTTTTGGTTCTTGAGGATTTGTATAATCAACTAGAGCTACCATACCTCTTTCTTTAATATTTATTACCCATAAAGGATCTGTATGTGAAGCTACAATTGAAGCTACACGAGCCTCTTCAATAAATTCTTTATCTCCATCGCATGCTTTACCGCTAGTACTAGTAACACTAATAGGCTTCAGTGTTTGAGCATCGAAAATAACAAAATGACTAGGATTATATCCTCCAGCAATTAAGTACTTATCTTCATATCCTTTGTATTTAGATACTTCAACAGAACGAGCATCAAAAGACTCTCTAACTTCTGCAACGATATTAGGAATTTTTGGATAAGTATCAATCATAGTAATCCTACCATCTCTACCAATAGAATAAATATATCTACCTGAAGCTGAAGTTCTTAAAATATGAACGGCAAACCCTGTTTTTAAAACAACTATTTTTTCTTTTGTGTCTCCATCAATAATAGCCACTTTACCAGCATCTCTCATAATTACACCAAAGTAATTATTAATATTTCTATTGTGTTGTGGTTTGGAAGGTCTATCTGCAACAGGAACAATTAATTTCCATGTTTTTTTGATTTCTTCCAAACCAAATGGTGGTGTAATCGGCGGGTCTACTTGTAAAAATCGTGTCATTAATTCAATTTCTTCTTCACTCAATACTCCTCTCCATTCTGGCATACCAGCTGGTGTTCCATTTTCTATAAAAGCACGAATACCTGCAACTCCTAAAAGTGTTGTTCCTGGTCTGTTATCTCCTTTTGGAGCAATGGGTAATAAATGTGGTCCTGTAGCGCCTTTTCTTGAAGAGCCATGACAGCCCGCACATCTGTCAAAAAATAGAGTGCTACCTTTTTCCATTTCCTTTTTGGTGAGTGTAACACCATTCTGAACAATTTTGTCATTGTTAGGGTTCTTTTCTTCTTTGGTATTTTTACAACTAAAAAATCCAAATGATACGATAAGTACAATTCCTAATAAATTTAATTTTTTCATTTTTATTGGTTATGTTAATTTCACATTAAAAGACCTTTTTGTCTTTTGTAATTACAAATTTAGAACTGACAAACAGTTAATTATATGATTTATATCAGTTTAACGAAAAGTTTATTTATAAAAATGTAATATTATTATTACACAAAGGTTCGAAGGCTACTATTTCGATATCTAATACTCAATTAATATTGTGAATAATCCCTTATTTATATTGTAGTAAAAACCTAAGCCACTTAAATTAAACATCATAATGTTTAACCTAGTGGCTAGGCAATCAATCTAAAAAATTTGATAGTTTAACTAGTTGTTACTTTCTAAAGCTTCATCTGTAGGGGTACCATGTTTAATGAAATCTATTATAAAAAGTGTGATTCCTGTTGCAAAAATTGTAGCACAAATAATTAAAACAATAAAATGTATTTCAATTTCTTGTTGAACCTCCATAAAATTCATTTTTAGCTTGCGCTCCATATAAACTTGTACTACACCAGCAACACCAAAAGCAACCGTCATACCAACCATTCCAATATTTGACAGCCAAAAAGCCGCTCTTCCTATGGCACTTTCATATAATTTTCTTCCAGTCATGTTTGGTAAACTATAGCTTATTATTGCAAATACAATCATAGCATACGCTCCCCAAAATGCAAGATGGCCGTGCATTGCAGTTACTAAAGTACCATGCGTATAAATATTTGTTTGTGGCAGCGTATGGGCAAAACCTAGCAAACCTGCTCCTACAAATGAAACTATTGCTGCTCCTAATGTCCAATACAATGCAAGTTTATTTGGATGTTTTTTCTCTCCTTTTCTGTACATATTAACTGCAAATAGTGCCATTGCTAAAAATGCTAATGGTTCTAATGCTGAGAATATTCCTCCAACAATTATCCAAATTTTATTTACACCAATGTAATAATAATGGTGACCTGTTCCTAAAACTCCTGATAAAAATGTTAAACCTACAATTACATACAACCATTTTTCAATAACTTCTCTATCTACTCCAGTAAGTTTAATTAATAAGAAAGATAAAATACCTCCCATTATCAATTCCCAAACACCTTCAACCCACAAATGAACAACCCACCAACGGAAAAATGAATCCATTGTTTGACTATCAAATGTTATCATACCTGGTAAATACAGTAATGCCGCAAAAAATAGTCCCATTGAAAGCACTAAAGCTGTGGTAGTTCTTCTTTTTCCTTTAAATAGAGTAACTAAAATGATTCCCAAAAATAAAAGTACATTAATCACTACTAAATAATCTAATGGACGAGGTATTTCTAAAAACTTACGTCCTTCCCATATATTAAAATGAAAACCTATAATGGCTACAACTCCCACTAAAGCAAGTGTGATTAATTGAACATAAGCTAATTTAACACTAACTAATTCACGTTGTGCTTCTTCTGGTATAATATAATATGCTGCACCCATAAAGCCTGATAATAACCAAACTACTAATAGGTTTGTATGAACAGCTCTTGCTGTATTAAATGGAACAAATTCATGTAACCCGTCCATCCCTACTCGGGCAAATCCCATTACAAAACCATATACTATTTGTAATGTTAACAATAGCAATGATAATGCAAAAAACCAATAAGCTACTTTTTGTGATTTATATTTCATAATATTTCTGTTTAGTTATTAAATCTATCTTTTGCTAGTGGAGACACTATTCTTTCAAATCCGTTTAAATCAATTTCTCCTATCCATTTAAAGAAAGATATTACGTCTGTTGCTTCTGCTTCAGTCATTCCATAAGCCACCATTTTTCTTCCATTAGGTTGCCAAGGAACAGGAGACATTAAAATAGCTTTTATATAACCTTCACCTCTTCGGTCAATTACTTTAGTTAATTCAGGTGCATAATAAGCTCCCTCTCCTAAAATAGTATGACATCCCATACAGTTATTGGATTCCCAAATCTCTTTTCCTCTTACCACTTCAGCAGTAAGATTTTCTTTGTTTGTTTGATCATTCCCTTCTGATAAAGAATACACTGTAAGTCCTATAAATACAAGAAACGTTACGAGTGTCCCTATCAAAAAGAATGCTCTTGCTTGTTTTTTAGATAACATATTTAACGAGTTTAATTGGTTAATTAATCTTATTTAATTATTAAAAGACCTTTTTATCTTTTAATAAAGCTAAAATATATTTTATACTTCAACTAAAGTATGATTTTTATCAGTCTAAGGCTATTATTTAAACTTTATTAGTCTAAATCAATATTTTTTAATGTTAGTACGCGCCCATTATCTGATACTTCCTTGGAGAATTCTAAAATAGATTTATCTCTAAATTTCCCTAAAATATTATTTTTGAATGGTTCTACAATAAAATGAACTGGACAGGGGTTTTTAGAATCACATTCGTGCAAACCTAAAAAGCATTCATTCAATTTATGCAAACCGTCAATATTTTCGATAATATCACAAATTGTTTTTTTACCATTTTTAGGCGTTATATAAAACCCACCATTAGGTCCTTTTACTGATGAAATTATTTTAGCGTGTACCAATTGTTGAAATAATTTAGCTAAAAAAGGACTGGGCACATCAATTTCATCTGCAATTTGTTTAACGCTTATTTTTTTTTCTTTACTTGAGTGTTCAGCTAAATATAATGTAGATAGAATTGCGTACTTGCTTGCTCTTGATAACATAAAATGAATTAACTTTAACTGATTATTTATACAAAGCTACTAAAAAAAGATAAAAAGATATTAAACTTTTTTAAATTTCGTTGTAAAATGTCTCATTATTGGTGCTTCTTCAACAATTACATACCCTGTTTTTGCTTCGTTTCTAGTATCATAAATATTTTTTAAAGCTACAGCAATATAATCCATATGGTTATTTGAATATGTTCTTCTTGGAATAGCTAAACGCACCAACTCTAATTCAGGGTATCTATTTTCTCTTGTAATTGGGTCTCTATCAGCCAATACAGTTCCAATTTCTACGCCTCTAATCCCTCCAACAACATAAATTTCAACAGCCAATGCTTGTGCTCTATACTCTTCTCTTGGAATATTTGGAACAAATTTATTTGCATCTAAAAATATGGCATGACCTCCTATTGGTTGTTGCACAGGAACGCCAAATTCAATCAATTTATTACCTAAGTAAGCGACTTGCTCTACCCTACTTTCCAAGTAGTTAAATTCAGTTGCTTCATCTAAACCAACAGCTAAAGCTCCCATATCTCTCCCGTTCATTCCTCCATAAGTAATAAAGCCTTCAAACATAATATTAAAAACGGTGGCTTGTTTAAAAATTTCTTTACTGTTAAGTGCTATAAACCCGCCCATATTAACCAATCCGTCTTTTTTAGCACTCATAGTCATACCATCACCATAAGAAAAAACTTCTTTTGCTATTTCTTTAATTGTTTTACTTCCATACCCTTTTTCTCGCTTTTTTATAAAATATGCATTCTCAGCAAAACGAGCGGAATCAAAAAACAACGGAATGTTGTATTGCTTGCATAATTTAGAAACTTCCTTTACATTTTGCATAGAAACTGGTTGCCCTCCTGAGCTATTACAGGTAATCGTTAAAATAACAAAAGGTATTTTTTTAACAGGATATTTTTTGAATACTGTTTTTAATTTTTGAATATCTATATTTCCTTTAAAAGGGTGAATTTTTGATGTGTCAAAAGCTTCATCAATAGTGCAATCAACAGCAGTTGCTTTTCTAAATTCTATATGCCCTTTGGTGGTGTCAAAATGAGAATTACCCGGTACAATATCGCCTTCTTTTACCATTGCTGAAAATAATACATTTTCAGCAGCTCGTCCTTGGTGGGTTGGTAAAAAGTAGTTAAATCCTGTAATTTTTTTAACTGTTTTCTTTAATTTTAAAAAGGATGATGAGCCTGCATAGCTCTCATCTCCAATCATCATTTCTGCCCATTGTTTATCACTCATTGCTCCAGTTCCGGAATCAGTCAATAAATCAATAAATACTTTATCTGAAGTTAAATTAAAAAGGTTATAATTAGCTTTTTTAATCCATTTTAAACGTTGTTCTTTAGTTGATCGGTTGATAGATTCAACCATTTTTATTTTATAAGGTTCTGCATATGGTAATTCCATAATTATTGAATTTTAGATTTAATATTGAAGTTTGAAAATGTGATTAACAATCACTTATAAATAGAATAAATTTAGTGAATAAAGCACTCAGGTCGCTTTACATTTAAGTAAGAGTTAAAGTTAATTGTGTAATAACTTAAATTTTTCATGCTGAAAATTTCTTATAACAAAACTACAAAATTTATTTTTTAAGCATCATTATTTTAATAAAATTTGCAGCTTAATAAAGCTAAATAATCCATAATTATCTCTAATAACGCGAGTTCGACATAACAATCTACTTTAATTACTGATAATCAATATTTTAAATATAAAATTAAAACGCTAATGTAACCTTGAGCGCAGTCGAAAGGTTTTTAAATAGGTTTCGGCTACACTCAACCTGACAAAGTACTGATAATCAATGTGATTTTCTTTAGTATATACATTTTTTAAGTCGAACTCACGTCAATATTACTTTTCTCTTTACGTCCACATCCTCGCATACGTGAAATTTTTCTTAAAAACACGTTAAACGAGATGTTTTATGACAATTATCATTAACTTCGCACAAAATTTATTATTTATTAAATCTTACATAAATGAAGAAATTTCTTTCTCTTATCTATTCAACACGTTTAATGGCTACTTTGTTCCTTACTTTTGCGATAGCAATGGGTGTAGGAACATTTATTGAAAATGACTTTGGAACAGAAACTGCCAAAGCTTTAATTTATAATGCATGGTGGTTTGAAGGAATAATGATTCTTTTTGCTATTAATTTTTTTGGAAATATCTTTAAGTATAAATTATATAAAAAAGAAAAACTTGTAGTTCTACTATTTCATACTTCATTTTTTTTAATTCTTCTGGGAGCTGGTATAACTAGATATATTAGTTATGAAGGTATTATGCCTATAAAAGAAGGAGAAGTGAGTGATGCTTTTTTTTCAGAAAAAACATATATTAACATTAATATTAATGATGGTAAAGAACAAAAAACTCCCGTTCATCATAGTATTTTGTTTTCAGCAATAGGACAAAACAATTATGAATATACAACTGATTTTAAAGGTACCGATATTTCTGTAAAACTCACAAATTACATACCAAATGCGAAAGAGGTTTTTGAAGTAACTAAAGATGGAGATAAATACCTTCATTTTGTAGAATCGAGCTCAGGAGGTAGACACGACCATTATATAAAAAATGGAACAACTGAAATTATTCACGGTATAACTGTTGGTTTTAACTCGCCAACTAAAAGTATTTTAAATTTTAAAACTGTTGATGGTAAATTAAAATTACTTTCAGTTACAAACGGTACTTTTTTTAGAATGTCAGATAAATTTAATGGCGCTATTGTTAAAGATTCTTTACAGGATTTATCTCTGTTATCTCTTTACTCTTTAGCAGGGCTTCAATTTGTTGTTCCTAGTAAGCCCCTTAAAGGAATTTATAAAACTGTTGCAGGTAATAAAGATGATAACTCTCTTGCTCAATTAGAATTTGATGTTACTGCTGGTAATGAAACGAAACACCTAAAACTAAAAGGTGGTAAATACGCCATTCAACAACCAGCACAAATTTCTATTGGAAACCTTAATTTTAGAATTAGCTATGGAGCAAAACAATTAAAATTACCTTTTAGTATTAAATTAAATGATTTTCAGTTAGATAATTATCCCGGTTCTCAAAGTGCTATGTCTTTTGCAAGTGAAGTTACAGTAATTGATCCTAATGAAACTTTTGATTTTAGAATTTTTATGAATAATATTTTAAATTACAAAGGATATAAATTTTTTCAATCTAGTTACAACATTACACCTGAATATGAAGAAACTCGCTTATCTGTAAATCATGATTTTTGGGGCTCTACAATTACGTATATTGGTTATTTTTTATTGTATGCAGGCTTAATTTTAATCTTATTTATGAAAAACACACGTTTTGATTTTTTAAGAAAAAGTCTTCAAAAGATTAGAACTAAAAAAGCAATTATATCCTTAACATTCTTATTAATTACTTCAATTGCCTTTTCACAACAACACAATTTCTTGGTAACAGAATCTCAAATTGACTCTGTACTAAAGGCTAATATAATAAGTCCTAAACATGCCGAGAAATTTAGTAAATTAATTATACAAGATGCAGGGGGTAGAATGAAACCTGTTCATACCTACGCTTCTGAGCTATTAAGGAAGGTAAGTAAACACGAAACTTTTAGAGATATGAATGCTACTCAAGTATTTTTATCTATTCAACAAAATCCAAGAATATGGTTTCAAATACCTGTAATATACATTGAAAAAGGAGATACAAAATTAAGAGACCTTATTGGTATTCCCCATGAAAATAAATATGCTTCACTTGCAAACTTTTTCGATTTAAAAGGTACCTATAAATTAGCGGAAGAACAACAGAAAGCTCAAAAGGCACAAATTAAAAATAAATTTGAAAAGGATATTATAAACGTTGACAGACGAATAAATTTACTATACTCAGCCTTAATGGGAGATGTTTTTAAAATATTTCCAATTCCAAATGACCCTACAAATAAGTGGGTTTCTCAAAACGCTCTAAACAGTAAGGATTTTAAAGGGCAAGACTCTCTTTATGTAAAACAGCTATTACCTCTATACTTACAAACATTATCAGAAGCAAGTACTACGAATGATTATTCAAACTCAAACAAAATTCTTGATGGAATAATAAAATTTCAAAAAAAATACGGCAGTGCTGTATATCCTTCAGAAAAGAAAATTGAATTAGAAATCACCTACAACAAATATGATATTTTTAAAAAATTATTTAGCTATTATATGTACATAGGAACTCTGATGTTCTTTCTTGTAATATTTCAAATATTTAACAACAATAAAACTGTAAAATTTTTAATAAAAGTTAGCACAGCAATCATCATCGGGTTATTTCTAATGCACACAGGAGGTTTAATAGCTCGTTGGATTGTTAGCGGGCACGCTCCTTGGAGTAACGCTTATGAATCCATGATTTATGTTGGGTGGGCCACCATGCTATTTGGACTTATTTTTGGAAGAAAATCATCTATGACCATTGCTGCAACAGCTTTTTTAACAGCCTTTATTTTAATGGTTGCACATTGGAACTGGATGGATCCTGAGATTGCAAATCTTGTTCCCGTTTTAAACTCATACTGGTTAATGATACATGTAGCTATTATTGTAGCTAGTTATGGCCCTTTTGCACTAGGTATGATTCTAGGTTTAATTTCATTATTACTTATGATTTTAACTACCAAAAAGAACAAAAATAAAGTAGGTTTAATGATTAAAGAACTAACTATTATAAACGAAATGTCTTTAACTGTTGGTTTGGTTCTTTTAACTATTGGAAATTTTCTTGGCGGACAATGGGCTAACGAAAGCTGGGGGCGCTATTGGGGTTGGGATCCTAAAGAAACTTGGGCCTTGATTAGCATTATGATTTATGCTTTTGTTCTTCACCTAAGGTTGGTTCCTGGTTTAAGAAGTAAATTCACATTTAACTTATTTTCTATTGCTGCTTTTGCCTCTATTTTAATGACCTATTTTGGGGTGAATTTCTACTTATCAGGTTTACATTCTTATGCGAGTGGAGATAAGGTTATTACACCTACGTTTGTATATTATACAATTCTAATAGTCTTCATTATTTCTATATTTGCTTATATTAAATTTAAAAAATATTATAAAAAATAAATATAATCATTGCAAAAACGTAACTTTGCAAACCATAAAAATTATTTTCAATGTTTAATAAATATATAAAATTAGTAATAGCAACAGGAATTTTAGTTTGGGCAATATTTCAATTTATTGAAGGAAATATTATGAATGGTATTTCATTAGTATTACTTGCTAGTATTTTTGTGTTATTTTACTTTAAAAATGAATTTATATTATTGGCCTTTTGGCAATTGAGAAAGCAAAACTTTGCTGGTGCCAGTAAATGGCTTGGCTATATTAAAAACCCAAGTAGTGCTTTGGTGCAAAAACAAGAAGGTTATTTTAACTTTTTACATGGAATTTTAGTTTCACAAACAAACCTTACGCAAGCCGAAAAGTTTTTCAAAAAAGCATTAAAACTTGGGCTAAGTATGAAACATGATATTGCAATGGCTAAATTGCAATTAGCTGGTATTGCAATGTCAAAAAGAAGAAAAAGAGAAGCCACCATGTTAATTAATGAAGCTAAAAAATTAGATTCTCAGGGTGTTTTAACCGATCAAATTAAAATGTTAAAACAACAAATGAAAAAAATGTAATTTACTACAAAATAAGAATAAAAAATGCACAATTAAAAAATTGTGCATTTTTTATTCTCACCCTATTCAATTACAATAGGTGTTAAATCTTTCGTGTACTGTATTAAAAATACGCCTGTATTTTCAAAACTTCCAAACAACTCTTTTTTATAGTCAAAAACACGAGATATTCTTACTGATTTACCTGCTTTCAATCCTTCATCCAGACTTTCAAAGCTGGCAAGCCTAACTAAAATATCATACGTAACATCAAAACCTCTTATGGCATACTTTGAAGGTAATGCATAATTTTCAGCTTTATACTTATCATAAAACCGCTTAACGTTATTATCTTCTATATTTATATATTCTGAAGTTGGGAAAACAAAATTTAACTTTCCTAAAAAAATATTACTAATGTTGTTAAAATTTTTACCCTTATTTAATGCAAATAACTGAATATCAACATCTTCAGCATACGTTTTTAAATTATTTATCGCCGCTGAAGTAGTTACCTTTTCATCACTGCTAATAAGTACCCAATTTTGGCCCAGTGTATCTAGTTTTGTTTTAAAAAGCTCACTATCAATAAACCCCTCTTTTGTTTTTAAAACAGCAATTTTTTGAATGGAATCAAAAGATTTAAGTTTGTTTACAATTCGCCAAAGTTTTGATTGATTTTCTGGTTTATCATCATTAATCACAATAATATTTTCACCTTCATACGCTTTCTCCAAATAAGTTAGTAATTTATTTTCATAAACCTCTAGGCCTGGAGACGCCTTTACTAAATTATTTTTTGAAAACTCACGTTGTTTTTTTGAAAATAACGGAGAAACTACTGGTATTTTAGTACGTTTTGAAACCCATTGTGCTTTATCAAAAAATAATGGTCCTATTACTATATCTGCATTTTTAAAGCTATTTTGATTTACAATGTACTGTATTTTATAATCTGAATTTTCCGTATCAAAATACTTTACATTAATTTTTAGTCCCTTTTGCCTTAAGGAATCTATTGCCATAAGCGCACCCAAATGGAAATCTGTTGTATAATTCAACAATGAGTTACTTTTTTTAAAATTTGCTTTTCTAATTGAGTCATTTAATTTATTTAACTGATAAGGAAGCATAAAAACAACTTTGATCTCTTTTGTAAAATCTATTTTTTCTTTAAAAATAGTTGTATCATCTTCCGTAATTTCAATAGGTTTAATTTTTAATAACATTCCTAATTTTAATCCTTCTTCTAATATTGGATTTAAATCAAATAAACTTTCTTCAGTTACTTCAAATCGTTTTGCTAAATTATAAATAGTGTCATCTATTACTACTGTATGAAGTACGTAGTTAATTGAATCCTTTGCTTGGGTAATACTTGGTTTAGGAATAACGAGTTTCATACCCATTTTTAAACCATCCTTTAATTTAGGGTTGATAGCTTTTAATTCATCAATGGAAACTCCATATTTTCTGGAAATACCAAACAATGTTTCTTTAGGTTGAACTATATAAAGTTTTTCGTTCGTTTTATTTGTATTTATAATAACTCTCCCAAAATTTTTATTGGGAACTATTATTACCGTATTCGGTTTCGGTTTTTTACTAACACCTGGATTTAAACGTAGTAAATCCCTTTTTGACATTTTATATGTTTTAGCAATACTTTTTATTGTTTCTCCTTTTTTAACAATATATGAAACATACTTCTTTTGCTGTGCAAAAATTATTGCAGTACTAAAAAAAAGAAACAATAATAGCCATTTTATTTTTTTCATAAATGAAATTTAGTTTTAAAATTTATTCCCATTCAATGGTTGCAGGTGGTTTAGAGCTAATATCGTACACTACTCTATTAACGCCTTTAACACTATTTATTATTTTATTTGATGTTTTTTGTAAAAATTCATACGGTAAATTTACCCAATCAGCCGTCATCCCATCAGTTGATTCTACGGCTCTTAAAACAACTGCTTTTTCATATGTTCTTTCATCACCCATTACACCAACCGAATTTACAGGGAGTAACATTGCACCTGCTTGCCACACCTTATTGTACAAACCTGACTCTTTCAAACTATTTATAAAAATAGCATCAACTTCTTGTAGTATTTTTACTTTTTCGGCTGTAATATCGCCTAATATACGAATACCTAAACCTGGACCAGGAAATGGATGCCTCCCTAATAGCTCGGCATCTATTTTTAATGATTTACCTACTCTTCTAACTTCATCTTTAAAGAGCATTTTTAAAGGTTCAACTATTTTTAGCTTCATGAAATCAGGTAATCCTCCAACATTGTGATGTGATTTTATAGTTGCTGACGGCCCGCCTGTTGCTGAAAGAGATTCAATTACATCAGGATAAATTGTTCCTTGAGCCAACCATTTTACATCTTCTAACAAATGTGCTTCATCATCAAAAACTTCAATAAAAACCCGACCTATAATTTTTCGTTTTCCCTCTGGATCCGATTCTCCTTTTAACTCTTTCAAGAAACGTGCCGAAGCATCAACACCTTTTACATTCAATCCCATTCCTTGGTATTGCTCTAATACATTTTCAAATTCATTTTTACGCAATAAACCGTTGTTTACGAAAATACAATACAAATTATCTCCAATTGCCTTGCTTAATAACACTGCTGCTACTGTTGAATCTACACCTCCTGAAAGCCCTAAAACAACGTTGTCGTTTTCCAATTGTTTTTTTAACCTGTTTACAGTTGTTTCAACAAAAGAATCGGGTGTCCAAGTTTGTTCAACTTCAGCAATTTTAACCAAAAAATTTTCTAAAATTTTCAATCCATCTTTTGAGTGGTAAACTTCTGGGTGAAATTGGATTCCATAAGTGCTTTCTTCTTTTATTTTAAATGCCGCATTTACAACATCATGCGTACTTGCAATTAATTCACAATTTTCTGGTAAATCAACAATAGTATCACTATGGCTCATCCAAACCTGACTATTTTCATTAACCTCATCAAAAAATAATTCATTTTCTTTCACAAAAGAAAGGTTCGCTCTACCGTACTCACGAGTATTAGAAGCAGCTACCTTACCTCCAAAATTATGTGCTATAAATTGTGCCCCAAAACAAACACCTAACAAAGGTAATTTCCCTTTAATATTCGATAAATCTGGATGTGGTGCTTCTTCAGCTCGTACAGAAAAAGGACTTCCTGAAAGAATTAAAGCTTTGTAATTTTCAATGGTAAAGTTTTTACTGTTATAAGGGAAAATTTCACAAAAAATATTGAGTTCTCTAACCCTTCGCGCAATTAACTGTGTGTATTGTGAACCGAAATCTAAAATAAGTACCTTTTGTTGCATTCGCAAAAGTAATATTTTACACTTGATTTAAGAAATAAAATAGCGCGCTATTTAAAAAGAGGCTATCTAAAAAAATTGTTTTAAGCACCTTAAACCTTTTTATACAACCTCTTTAAAATTATATTTTTAATTCCTTAATCTTTTTCTGGCATTAAAATCCCTACAACTGCTCCATTAGCTAAAAACTTTTTAGCTACAGATTGTACATCTTTTACTGTTAAGCTATTTACATTTTTTTCATAGTTACCCAACTCGCTAATATCTTTTTTTAAGAAATTAACACTGGAAATATTATCTATCCAAAATTTATTTTTTTTCAACTGTTCTTTTCTTGCTAATAAAAATGTCTCTTTAGCCTTATTTAGGTCTTTTTCACTAGGTCCTTCATTTATCATTTTTACAATTTCTTTTTCAACAATAGATTTTAATTTTTCTACATTTTCTGGTCCACAAGAAAATGAAATATGTAACCTATATGAATTGTTTAACTCACTGAAATTTGCACTAACTCTTGGTGAATAAACACCAGAGGCCTCTTCTCGTAATTTTTCTACTAACTTAATAGACATAATTTCACCTAAAGCATCCATTGCCAAACCATCTTTATTATTGTATGTTGCTTGACCGCGATAAATCATACTTACCATACTTTTGGGGTCATTTCCTCTGTAAAATGTTTTACTATGATTTCCTGAAATAGGAAAGAAACCGTCATTTTTATACTGTTCTTTTTCTTTTGTAGTTGGCAAACTTGCAATATACTGACCTGCATATTCTTTTAGTTTATTTTCATCAAAATTCCCTACAAAATAGAAATTAAAATCTCCTGCATTTGAAAATTTCTGCTGATAAATTTCATAGGCTAAATTATAGTCTGATTTATCATAAGCTTCTGGTGTAGGAAAACCTGTATACCTGTCATAACCTTCATATTGAAATTTACCGAAAGCATCTTGAAAATAAAACTGTGGATTTGCTAACAAGTTTCCAAGAAATCCTTTTTGTTTTGAAACATATGAATTATATGCTTCTTCATTTTTGTTTAATTGTGTAAAGTTTAGGTGTATTAATTGAAATAATGTTCCTAAATCTTTAGGAGTTGAAGAGCCATTCATACCTTCTGAAAACTTACTTATAAAGGGCCTTACACTTGCTATTTTACCAGTCATAAATTTATTCAAATCATTTTTACTAAGACCTGCTATTCCTGCTTCAGACAACCCTCTTAAAGCTAAATTTACTTGTAAATATTCTTTTGTACTCAATAAAGATGTTCCCCCGTAGCTTTCTGCTTTAAACAATACTTCATCATCTTTAAAGTCTGTTTTCTTAAAAATCACTTTGGCTCCATTACTTAAAATTAATGTAGTAAAACCAAACTCTTCATTTTTTTCTTCTTTTAAAATTGTTCCTTTCTTAGGTAAACTTGTAAATAAAGACTCTTGCACTTTTGAATCTTCATAAGGTTTAATTGTATCATCTGTTTTTACAAAATCTAGTAAATCTAGTACTTCTTTTTCGGTTACTGTTTTTTCTTTACCTGTTAATTTTACAACTAGATTATCATCTCTTAAATATTCTTTTATTAACCCATTTACCTCTCTAAGTTTTATTTTTGGAAGCTCACTATTAAAAAAGTTGTATGTCCATTCTAAACTAGGCATTGATTCTCCTTCCAAAAAATTATCAATCATTGGGTTTATTAATCTTTTTGACTCTTGTTTATCCCTATTCTGATATCTTTTTTCAATTCTTGCCAACATACTTTTTTTTGCTCGTTCAAACTCTCCTTGTTGAAAACCATATCTCTTAACTCTCTCATTTTGTTCAACCAATGCTTTTAGGGCAACCAAAAAATCGGTTCCTTTTGCCATTGCTATAGATTGATAGGCTTCTCTTCCTCTCACATAAGTTCCTCCATTAAAGGAAAAACCATACACGAAAGGTGGGTTTGGGTTGTTTCTTAATTCTCCCAATCTACTATTTATCATTTCGGCAAATAATCCTTCTAGCAATTCATTTTGTGCCCCCTTAATAGTATTATCTGTTATTTTAATTTTTGGGTTTTTGTACATCAACTCAACCTGACTAAACATTGCTTCTTTGTCTGATTCTATTGCTACAAAAGTTTCTTTATGATTTTCATCTCCAAAAATCTCCCGTTTTCTTGGGTTATTTATATTGTTTGGTTTGTCAAAATGAGCCTTTATTTTAGCTTCTAAAATAGCTACATCAACGTCTCCAACAGCAATAACTGCCATTAAATCTGGTCTATACCAATCTTCATAAAAACGCCTCAATACATCTGGTTTGAAATTCTCTAAAATTTCCTTCTTACCAATTGGTAAGCGTTTTGCATACTTAGAATTGTATAATATCTTAGGTAAATAGTTTTTCATCATCCTTTTTTCCGCACCTAATCCTGTCCTGTATTCCTCTAAAACTACACCTCTCTCTTTATTAATTTCATCATCAGTCAATAAGGTATTAAAAGCCCAGTCTTCAATAATTTGAAATCCCTTTTCTAATTTATCTTTATCATCACTTGGGATTGGTAATATATAAACAGTTTCATCAAAACTTGTATATGCGTTTAAGTGCATTCCAAATTTAACACCAATACTCTGAAGGTAGTCTACTAATTCATTCTTCTTAAAATTTTTAGTTCCATTAAAATTCATATGTTCCATAAAGTGCGCCAATCCTTGTTGGTCATCATCTTCTAATATAGAACCTGCATTAACAACTAACCTTAATTCAACTTTATCTTCTGGCTTCCCATTTTTTTTAATATAGTATTTTAACCCATTGCTTAGCGTCCCTTTAATTACTGATGGATCATCAGGTATTAAACTCACATTTAAATTTTCAACTTTTTCTGCTACTTTTTTTGCCTCAACAGTTTTTGTCGTAGGCTTTGTACTATTGCAAGAAATAATTATTACAAACAACAGTAAACTTAAAATTTTTCTAATCATAACTTTTTAATTTTTAATTATTCTGCTTAAATATACTTTTTTAATTTTTAATTCGATTAAATTTAGCTTGATAACAATAAGTAAATTGTTTTTTACTACTCTCAATAAATCATTTTAAAGTACTTTTTGATTTTCTGGATTTTTTATGAATTTATTTTTTTTATAAAATCTATTTTAAAGTACTTTTTAGCTTGTTTAAGAGTCTTTTAAAAAATTAACAATTGTTAATAACTTACATTTTCTCATCCTTTATGACTCTTCTATTCATTCATTGATTAATTATATTTGTAATGTAGATTATTTATCATTAAAATAGCATTTTAAATATGAGCGAAGAAGTTAAAAAAAATGATTATTCAGCCGACAGTATTCAGGCTTTAGAAGGAATGGAACATGTACGTATGCGTCCATCAATGTATATTGGAGATGTTGGCGTGAGAGGTTTGCACCATTTAGTTTATGAGGTGGTTGACAACTCAATTGATGAAGCAATGGCAGGCCATTGTGATACCATTGATGTTATCATCAATGAAAACAATTCAGTATCTGTTAAAGATAATGGTCGTGGTATTCCAATAGGAATGCATAAAAAAGAAGGTGTATCTGCACTTGAAGTTGTTATGACCAAAATTGGTGCGGGTGGTAAATTTGATAAAGATTCTTATAAAGTTTCTGGTGGTTTACACGGAGTTGGTGTTTCAGTTGTAAATGCACTTTCTAGCCATTTAAGGGCAACTGTTTATATTGATGGTAAAATTTGGGAGCAAGAATATGAGAGAGGTAAAGCATTATACCCTACAAAAACTATTGGAGAGAGTGATGATAAAGGAACAATGGTTACTTTTTTACCTGATACTACTATTTTTAAACAAACAATTGAATTTAGTTTTGATACCTTAGCCACAAGATTACGTGAACTTTCTTTCCTTAACAAAGGAGTAACTCTAACCTTAACTGATAAGAGAACTACAGATGAAGAAGGTAATTTTCCTACTGAAAAATATTATAGTGACGAAGGACTACCTGAATTTATAAAATACTTGGATGCTACCAGAGAGCAACTTATCTCTAGTGTAATTGCAATGGAAGGTGAAAAAAATGGTGTTCCTGTTGAAGTTGCAATGGTTTACAACACGTCATATACTGAAAATCTACATTCGTATGTAAACAATATCAACACTCATGAAGGAGGTACGCATTTATCAGGTTTTAGACGAGGGTTGACAAATACCTTAAAAAAATATGCTGAGTCTTCTGGTATGCTTGACAAGCTTAAATTTGATATTGCTGGTGACGATTTTCGTGAAGGCTTAACTGCTATTATCTCCGTTAAAGTTGCCGAACCTCAATTTGAAGGACAAACAAAAACAAAATTAGGAAATAGAGAAGTAACTTCTGCTGTTAGTCAATCAGTATCAGAAATGTTAACTAATTATTTGGAAGAAAACCCAAATGATGCTAAAATCATTGTTCAGAAAGTAATTTTAGCGGCAACTGCTCGCCATGCTGCACGTAAAGCACGTGAAATGGTGCAACGTAAAACCGTAATGTCTATTGGTGGTTTACCTGGTAAATTAAGTGATTGTTCTGAAACGGATCCTGAAAAATGTGAAATCTTTTTAGTTGAGGGTGATTCTGCAGGAGGTACAGCAAAACAGGGACGTGATAGAGCTTTCCAAGCTATTTTACCATTAAGAGGTAAAATTTTGAATGTTGAAAAAGCCATGCAACACAAAGTTTTTGAAAACGAAGAAATAAAAAACATGTTTACTGCTTTAGGTGTTTCTATTGGAACTGAAGAAGACCCAAGAGCTTTAAACCTATCTAAACTTCGGTATAATAAAATAGTTATTATGTGTGATGCCGATGTTGATGGTAGCCATATTGCAACACTAATTCTTACATTCTTTTTTAGATATATGAAAGAATTAATTGAAAATGGACACATTTTTATTGCTACTCCTCCTTTATACTTGGTTAAAAAGGGACAGAAAAAAGAATATGCTTGGAGTGATGACCAACGAGATTTAATTTCTCTAAAAATGGGTAATGGGTCATCCATACAACGTTATAAAGGTCTTGGAGAAATGAATGCTACCCAACTTTGGGATACAACTATGAACCCTGAATTTAGAACTTTAAGACAAGTTTTTATTGATAATTTAACTGAAGCTGATAGAGTTTTTTCTATGTTAATGGGCGATGAAGTACCTCCACGAAGAGAGTTTATTGAGAAAAATGCTAAATATGCAAATATTGATGCATAAATATAAGCTCTACATAAATTTTTTTAAAAAACCACTTGAAAAAGTGGTTTTTTTAGTTTTTAATAATATATTTATATCTTAAATTTAATTTTAAACCCCCTTTTATGAAAAAATTAAGCCTACTTCTGTTTTTTTTAATATTAAGCCTTTCCTCAAAATCTCAAAATTTAGATATACTACTTCTAGCTAGCGACGATGCATCTCTATTATTTAAAAATTATATGTCTCCCATTATGAATGGAATGGCCTATAGTTTAAATGACGGGTGGTATTCAACGGCTAAAACACACAAAAAACTTGGGTTTGACATCTCATTTAATGTTAATGTTGCAATTGTTCCTAAATCTTCAAGATCATTCTCATTTAATGCCAATGATTATAAATATTTAACACTAGAAAGTGGAGATAGTAATATTCAGACAATTATGGGGTCAAACAACAATAGTAAGATTGGTGTTAGAATTCCTGAAGCCAATGGATATAAAGTCGCCGATTTTAACATGCCCGATGGCGTTGGAGGTGATTTGCCTTTGAACGCTGTACCTTCACCTGTTATCCAAGCAAATATTGGAATGCCTTTTAGTACAGATGTTAGTATTCGATTTTTACCATCAATCAATACAAATGACGTTGAAGGAAATATGTTCGGTATTGGTATTAAGCATAATTTAATGCAATATTTAGGACTTTTAGATAGACTTCCTTTAAACGTAGCTTTATTTGCTGGTTACACAACTATGTCTTCTACTTATAATTTACAAAACGTAAGTACACTTGCTGGAAATAATCAAGAAGCAAGTTTTAACTTAAGTGCCTATACAATACAAGCAATTGCTTCATTAGATTTTCCAATTATTACGCTGTATGGTGGTGTTGGTTATGATAAAGGAGCTTCAACTTTAAAAATAAAAGGAACCTATCAATTAGAGTATACACTAGAAAACACGAATATCACAATTACAGATTCTGTAACAGACCCTATAAATATGGATTTCAATGCCAACGGAGTTCGTGGAACTTTAGGTGCGAGATTAAATTTAGGATTCTTTAAGTTTTATGGAGATTATACTATTAAAGAATACAATACTGTTACCGCTGGAATTGCTTTTAGTTTTAGATAAAATAATTGAAATTACTATTTATTAGGATTGTTTTCAACAATCCTTTTTTTGTTATAAATATTACACCTTTTTGATTTAAAAATTTGTAATTTTGAACTTAACATTATTTATAAATAAACAACACAATATAATGAAAGTTACAGTAGTAGGTGCAGGTGCTGTTGGTGCAAGTTGCGCACAGTACATTGCCGTAAAAAATTTCGCGTCAGAAGTAGTAATCATTGACATCAAAGAAAATTATGCTGAAGGTAAAGCTATGGACCTTATGCAAACAGCATCTTTAATGGGTTTTGACACTAAAATAACTGGCTCAACAAATGATTATTCTAAAACAGCCGATAGTGATATTGCTGTTATAACTAGTGGTATTCCTAGAAAACCAGGAATGACACGTGAAGAATTGATAGGTATAAATGCAGGAATTGTAAAATCTGTTGCAGAAAGTTTAATTAAACACTCTCCAAATGTTATTATTATAGTTGTAAGTAACCCTATGGATACTATGGCTTATTTAGCTCATAAATCTTTAGGACTACCTAAAAATAGAATTATTGGAATGGGTGGTGCACTTGACAGTGCGCGTTTTAAATATCGTTTAGCAGAAGCTTTAGATTGCCCAGCATCAGATGTTAACGGCATGGTAATTGGAGGTCATAGCGATACGGGTATGATTCCTCTAACTCGCTTTGCTGTTAGAAATAGTTTACCTGTTTCTATATTTTTATCTGAAGAAAGATTAGAACAAGTTGCTGCGGATACTAAAGTTGGTGGAGCTACCTTAACAAAAATGTTAGGAACAAGTGCTTGGTATGCTCCAGGAGCCGCTGTTTCTGAATTGGTTAAAGCTATTGCTTTAGACTCTAAAAAAATGTTCCCTTGTTCTGCCTTGCTAGAAGGTGAATACGGTCTTAATGATATCTCAATAGGTGTTCCTTGTATTTTAGGTAAAAATGGTATTGAAAAAATTGTAGAACTTGAATTAACTGATGCTGAAAAAGCAAAATTACAAGAAAGTGCTGCAGCCGTTAAAAAAACAAATGGCTTATTAGGTTAACATATTTAAGCATAAATTAAAAAAGCCTTGTTTGAGAAACAAGGCTTTTTTAATTTATGCTACTCTTCTTTTAAGACAATCCAGAAATTACACCATCATCATCAATTGTCATTCCTTCAGAAGCAGGTACACCTGGCAATCCTGGCATACGCATCATTTGCCCTAATATTGGGATAATAAATCTGGCTCCAGCAGCAATTTCAATTTCACGAACTGTCACAACAAAATCTTTTGGTCTTCCTACTAAAAATTCATTATCAGAAAAAGATTTTTGTGTTTTAGCCATACAAATTGCAAAATCATTAAACCCTAACCTATCAATTCGTTTTAAATTTAATTTGGCTTTTTTATCAAAATCTACAGCACTTGCTCCGTAAATTTCCTTAGCAATTTTTTCAATTTTTTCTTTTACTGGAGAATCCCAGTTATAAATTGGTTTAAATTGCGTAGTAGTTGCTTCAACAACATTTACAACTGCTTGAGCTAATTTTTTAGTTCCATTACCTCCTTTTGCCCAACCTTTAGACACTACTGCTTGCACATTTAATTCTTCACATTTCTCAATAATAAATTCAATTTCATTATGCGAATCAGTTGTAAAGGCATTGATAGCTACAACAGGTTCTATATTAAATTTTCTAATATTTTCTATATGTTTTTCTAAGTTACAGAAACCAGCTTTAACAAAATCTATATTAGGGTTATTTAATTCTTCTTTTTTTGCACCTCCATGGTGACGTAGTGCTCTAATTGTGGCAACTAAAACCACCGCCTTCGGATTTAAATCTGCAGCCACACATTTAATATTTAAAAATTTCTCGGCTCCTAAATCGGCTCCAAAACCTGCTTCGGTAATTACATAATTAGATAATGACAATCCCATTTTAGTAGCAATAATTGTATTCGTTCCTTGAGCTATATTAGCAAATGGCCCACCGTGAATAATTGCTGGGTTTTCTTCTAACGTTTGTACTAAATTTGGCTTTATCGCATCCTTTAATAAAATTGCCATGGCATTTTCTGCTTTTAAATCACGTGCAAAAATGGGTTTTTTATCAAATGTAAATCCAACAAAAATATCTCCCAAACGCTGTTTTAAGTCTTTAAAATTAGTAGCCATACACAAAATAGCCATTACCTCAGAAGCTGGTGTAATATTGAAACCATCTTCTCTAGGAATACCATTTGCAGTACCTCCTAAGCCAATAGTTATTTTGCGAAGCGCTCTATCATTCATATCAATAACACGTTTCCAAAAAATTGCTCTAGGATCTAAATTAAAATTACAACACTTACTTTGTAAATTATTATCAATTAATGCAGAAAGTAAATTATTTGCTTTTTCAATTGCATTAAAGTCGCCTGTAAAATGCAAATTAATATCTTCCATTGGAACTACTTGAGAATAACCACCTCCTGCTGCCCCTCCTTTGATTCCAAAAACAGGGCCTAATGAAGGTTCTCTTAATACTGCCGTTGCTTGTTTTCCTATTTTGTTTAAGCCTTCTGTTAACCCAATAGAAACTGTGGTTTTACCCTCTCCTGCTGGGGTTGGAGTAATTGCCGTAACTAAAACTAAATTATTTTTTTTAATTTTTTCTTCATCAATTAAATGTAAAGGTAGCTTCGCTTTATATTTTCCATACAACTCTAAATCATCTTCTTTAATCCCTAATTTCGCTCCTATTTCTTTAATGTGTATCAGTTCTTTCCCTTGTGCTATTTCTATATCAGATAAATGTTCCATTCTTTTAAAAAATTTAGGATACAAATATATAAAATTCATACTTCAGAATTTAAATAATTAACCATGTAATAATTTATAAGTATAAAAACAAAAAAAGAATTGTTAGTTCCTGTTTGAAATTATATATTTGCACGTTTATTACAATTGAATTATTTTAAAAAAAATTAAGATGCAAAACAAAGGACTTATAAAGTTATTTGCTATTCTATTCGGATTAGTGAGTTTATATCAATTATCATTCACTTGGTTTACAAATGGCGTTGAGGATAAAGCAAAAACGTATGCTGAATCTAAATCTGACGATGGTAAGGAAATAGCAAAGTTAGAGGGACACTATTTAGATTCTGTTGCAAATAAACCAATTATTGATTTAGGTTTTGCAAAATTCACCTACAATGATATTAAAAATAAGGAATTAAATTTAGGTTTAGACTTAAAAGGTGGTATTAATGCCATATTGCAAGTATCTGTTAAAGATATTTTAATTGGCTTATCTAATAATTCTAAAAATCCTATATTCAATGAAGCTTTGGCAAAAGCTACAGAAGCTCAAAAAAGTAGTGATAAAACTTTTTTAGATTTATTTTATGACGAATTTGAAAAAGCAAGTGCCGGAACTGTTAAATTAAGTGATCCTAGTATTTTTGGAAATAAATCATTACGTGAAAAAATTAATTTTAAACTAACTGATGAGGAAGTAAAACCAATTATTGAAGAAGAAGTTACTGGTTCAGTAAATACAGCCTTTGAAGTTTTACGTAGTCGTATAGATAAATTTGGTGTTACACAACCAAATATTCAACGTATTGGAAATTCTGGTCGTATTTTAATAGAATTACCCGGAGCTAAAGATATTGACAGGGTTGAGAAATTACTACAAAGCACTGCTGAATTACAATTTTGGGAAGTTTATTCTAATCAGGAAACTGCAAACTTCTTTTTTGCTGCAAACAGTGTTATTGAGAACTTTTTAAAAGAAAAAAATAAAGCAGATACCACTTCAGTTAAAGACAATTTAGACGACTTATTAGGAGAAGTATCAGATTCTTTGGCTAGCAAAAAAATAGAAAATTTATTTTCTGTTTTTACACCGAGTATTCCTCAATCTGAAAATCAAATATCTTCCGTTTTAGGAACTGCAAAAGTATCAGACACCGCTAAAGTTAACGCTTATTTAGCAATGAAGAGTGTTAGAGCTAAGTTACCTAATGAAATGAAATATATTAAATTTCTTTGGGATGCTAAACCTTTTGCTTCAACCGATCCATCAACAAATGAAAGTGTAGATAGAATAGCACTGTATGGTATAAAATCTAACCGAGAAGATGTTGCTCCTATTGAAGGTGATGTAATTGATGATGCAAGTCAGGAATATGGACAAACAGGAAAACCTGAAGTTAGTATGACAATGAATGCAATGGGTTCAAAACAATGGGGTAAAATGACTACCGAAAATGTTGGTAAATTTGTAGCTGTTGTACTAGATAATTATGTTTATACGGCTCCAAGAGTTAATACACCAATTACTACAGGAAGAACTTCTATCTCTGGTGGAAGTATGACCGTAAGTGAAGCGCAGGATATTGCAAACGTTTTAAAAGCAGGTAAATTACCCGCTGCTGCACATATAATACAAAAAGCAATTGTTGGACCATCATTAGGTCAAAAAGCAATTAACAGTAGTATGAATTCTTTTGGATTAGCTCTATTATTAATTTTAATTTGGATGATTTTCTACTATGGTAAAGCAGGTGCAATTGCGGATATTGCTTTAGCAACTAACCTCCTATTCATTTTTGGAATTCTAACAGCATTTGGCGCTGTATTAACGCTCCCTGGAATTGCTGGTATTATTTTAACAATAGGTATGTCTGTTGATGCAAACGTAATTATTTTTGAAAGAATTAAAGAAGAGTTAAATAAAGGAAAGGCTCTTAAAGCTGCCATATCCTATGGATTTAGTTTTAAAGGTGCATTGTCTGCAATTGTTGATGCCAACATAACAACAATGCTTACAGGTATTATCTTATATGTATTTGGTACAGGACCTGTAAAAGGTTTTGCGTACACATTAATGGTAGGTATTGCAACTTCATTATTTTCAGCTGTATTTATTACGCGGTTATTAATTGATTGGTATGCTGCAAAAGGGAAAAAATTCACTTTCAATACAAATATCACTAAAAATTGGTTTCAAAATATTGATGTTGAATTCTTAAAAAAACGTAAAGTTGCTTATATTATTTCAAGTATTTTTATCATAATAGGGTTAAGTTCGCTATTTACAAAAGGATTAAATTATGGTGTTGATTTTGTTGGTGGTAGATCTTATGTAGTGAAGTTTGAAAAACCTATGAGCGCAACTGATGTTTCAGAAAGTTTGAAAGATGTTTTTGGAAGTGCACCAGAGGTAAAAACATATGGAGCTTCAAACCAATTAAAAATAACAACTAAATATAAAATAGACGAAGAAGGAAACCACATTGATGGAGAAGTACAAGATTTATTATATAAAGGATTAAAAAAATACATTCCAGCTGATGTTACATTAGAGGCTTTTAAGCCAGGTTATGGTGGTGTAAAAACAACGGGGATTTTGAGTTCCATTAAAGTAGAGCCAACAATTGCCGATGATATTAAAACTGCTGCGGGCTGGGCTATTCTTGGTTCCTTATTAGTTATATTTTTATATATCCTATTTAGATTTAGAAAATGGCAATACAGTTTAGGTGCTGTTGCCGCATTATTCCACGATGTGTTGATTGTAATTGGAATTTTCTCATTATTCAATAAAATTTTACCTTTTGATATGGAAATTGGACAATCTTTTATTGCAGCAATTTTAACGGTTTTAGGATACTCAATTAATGATACTGTTATTGTATTTGATAGAATTCGAGAATTTGCTAATACACATACTACTTGGAAATTTTCAACCGTAATCGATAAGGCTTTGAGTACTACATTGGGAAGAACAATTAATACTTCATTAACTACGTTAGTGGTATTATTTGCTATCTTCTTATTTGGTGGAGATTCTATAAAAGGCTTTATGTTTGCATTAATTGTAGGTATTGTTGTTGGTACATATTCATCACTTTTTATCGCCTCTCCAATATTGTATGATTCTGTTAAAAAACTAGACAAAAACATCAAATAATAAAAAATAAACAAGCTATCAAAAACCGTTTTGAATTGTCAAAACGGTTTTTGTATTTCAAATTAGCAAATAAATTCAAAATAAAATCTATTATTCTTTATTGATTCTTAAATTTGTAATAAATTGATGCCATGAGTATTATTAAACTACACGATAAATATTTTAAAACATATATTTCTGAAGAAAAAATAACAGAAGTAATAGAACAACTAGTAAAACAAGTTTACAAAGACTGTAAAGATGAAAACCCGTTATTTATAGGCATTCTAAATGGAAGTTTTATGTTTGTTGCTGATTTTGTGAGGCGATATACCGGTAATTGTGAAGTGTCATTTGTTAAGCTATCCTCTTATGAAGGAACCAATTCTACAGGTAAAATAAAAGAATTAGTTGGTTTAAATGAGAGTTTAGAAGGAAGAACTGTTGTGATTTTGGAAGATATTGTTGATACTGGAAACACACTTCAAGAAATATATAAAATTTTTAAAGATAAAAAAGTAAAGCAACTTAAAATTGCTACGCTATTCTTTAAACCAGATGTCTTTAAAAAAGATTTACCTATAGATTATATTGGTATTTCAATACCTAATAAATTTATAGTTGGTTATGGCCTAGATTATGATGGTATAGGTAGAAACCTTACTGATATTTATCAACTCACATCCACGCCAAAATTAAAAAATATAGTTTTATTTGGCCCTCCTGGCGTAGGGAAAGGAACACAAGCTAAAATATTAAAAGAAAAATACAACCTTGTTCATATTTCAACAGGAGATGTATTTAGGCATCATATTAAAAATAAGACCGAACTTGGAAAACTTGCCCAATGGTACATGGACAAAGGGAATTTGGTACCCGATGAAGTTACTATAAAAATGTTAAAAGCTGAAGTTGAGAAAAGCCTAGGAGCAAACGGATTTATTTTTGACGGATTTCCAAGAACAGAATTTCAAGCAAGAGCACTCGACAAATTTTTAGCTGAGAAAGGTGAAATAGTTAATGGAATGGTTGCTTTAGAAGTGCCAGAAGATGTGTTAGTTAAACGCTTATTGGAGCGAGGTAAAACCAGTGGAAGACCTGATGATCAAGATAATGCTAAAATTCGTAATCGTTTTAACGAATACAGTACAAAAACTGAAATTTTAAAAGATTACTATCAAGCTCAAAATAAGTATTTTGGAGTTAATGGAGTGGGAAGTATTGATGAAATTACTTTGCGATTATCTAAAATAATTGATAACTTGTAAAAACTATTGCCAATACAAACATCTTTATTTTTCTTTATTTAATAAAACAAAATAAGATTATTACAAATGACTGAAGGAAATTTTGTTGATTACACAAAGATTTATGCGAGCTCTGGAAAAGGAGGTGGTGGATCTGTACATTTACATAGAGAAAAATACATTACCAAAGGAGGTCCTGACGGTGGTGATGGTGGTCGTGGTGGACATATCATTTTACGCGCTAACCCTAATTTATGGACCTTATTTCACTTAAAATTTAACAAACACTTTCGAGCTGAACATGGTGGTCATGGTAGTAAATCACGAAGTACCGGAAAAGATGGTGCCGATGTTTATGTTGATGTTCCTTTGGGAACTATTGTGAGAGATAGCGAAACTCAAGAAATACTTTTTGAAATTACGACTGAAAATACGGAACAAATTTTATTAGAAGGCGGAATGGGTGGACTTGGAAACTGGAACTTTAGGTCGTCTACAAATCAAACACCTCGATATGCACAACCTGGAATTGACGGTAAAGAAGGATGGTTTCAATTAGAATTAAAATTACTGGCTGATGTTGGTTTGGTTGGTTTTCCAAATGCCGGAAAATCTACATTACTTTCGGTACTTACCGCTGCTAAACCTAAAATTGCCGATTATGCATTTACAACCTTGAAACCTAACTTAGGGATTGTAAAATACCGTGATTTTCAAACATTTGTAATGGCCGATATCCCTGGAATAATTGAAGGTGCTGCTGAAGGAAAAGGGCTTGGACACCGTTTTTTACGCCATATTGAAAGAAATTCAACCTTACTATTTTTAATACCTGCTGATTCAGATGATATTAATAAAGAGTATGCTATTTTACTAAATGAACTCAAAAAACACAATCCAGAATTATTAGATAAAAGTAGGTTACTTGCTATTTCTAAATCGGACATGTTAGATGATGAACTAAAAGATGAAATTAAAAAAGAATTACCTAAAGGAATTGAAACTCTTTTTATTTCATCTATTGCACAACAAGGTTTAGTAGAGTTAAAAGATACCTTATGGAAGATGTTAAATGAATAATTCTAATTTTTCAAAATTATTGGTAATGTAAATTCTGTTGCAACTGGCATATTTCTTTTTATTGCTGGTTGTAATGTTGGTAAACTCAGTAAACTTACCTTTATTAAGCTATCAAAATTTGGTAATAATTCTTTTGTTTCTTTTGAAATTTGAATGCTTGAAAGACTTGTTTTTCCCAAAATATTGATTCTTAATTTCACCAATACAGTATCATTTACCAGCTCTTTAGCATTTAGTTTAAATTGTTTTAAGGATGCGTAAATATACTGTGACATTTCTAGTTGAAAACAAATTCGCTGTTTGCTCCGTGATGGAATATCTTTACATTTTGGGAATAGAGGAAAGGCATCAACAGTACTAAAATCAACTATTGTATCTACTTCTTGGATAGGTGTCATTTCCGACTTTTTCTCAAAATAAGAACACGACACCAATAATGACAACAAAAAAAATAAAGCAGCTAATTGTTTCAACATATGTATTTATTTCCACAAGTGAAAATACAACATTTTATGTTACTCAACAATTTCACCTTTAATAAAGTATTCTTTTTTTATCTCTTTAATTCTATTCTTTGCATATAAAGTCAATTTTTTATTTTTCCCTTCAAACCTCTGAACAAAATCTTTATAGTATTTATACGCTATTTTTTTATCCTTAAAATAAGAATCAGAAGTAAGTGCTAATTGAAATAAAGCATTTAAATTGTTCCTATTGTATTTAACAGCCTCTTTAAAAAATTTAATTGCAACCTTCAAATTAAATTCATCTTTAGCAATTTTCCCAGATAAAAGAAATTGTTTATCCAAATCAGCTCTTCCGTACATAATAGACTGTGTTAAATATAATTTAGCCAAATTAAAATCTTTCTTTTCATAATACAAAGCTCCCAATCTATATAATAATTTAGAGTTATTTCTTTCAAGTCTTAACGCTTTTTGAAAATATTTTTCTGCCAAATTATGGTCTTTCAAATTTAAATAACACATCCCATACATTTCATAGGTGTTTATAGATCTAAAATTTAAACTATCCAATTTATTTAAATATGTTATTGCGCCTTTAAAATCTTTTGAAAAATACAACACATTAGCTTTTAATTGCAAAAAATTGACATTTACACTATCAATTTTCAACCCTTTATTTATAAACAACATTGTTGAATCTCTATATTTTAGTTCTTTAAAAAACTTAGCCAATTCATAAATACTTTTAAGGTGAAGGGTATCTAGATTATAAGCATCTAAATAGCTTTGTCCCATTGCTAATTTTTTACTTTGTTTCGCTAAAGATTTTGCCAATTGATATGGATAATTTGGATTTACTGTATCTTTTTTTATTAAAAACTGAAATATTTTCTCTGCTCTTGTTGCTTTCTTTTTAACTAAATACAATTTACCTAAGCTATTTGCTACCAATAAATTTGAAGTATCTATTTTTATAATATCCTCATAAATTAAAATTGCTTTGGATGAAAATCCTGCTGAATTATACACTGCTCCTAATTTTACTTTTATAGCTTCTCTATCTTCAATATTTAACGCTTTCTCATAAAATTGAATGGCTTTGTTAAAATCTCCTATAGATTGATATATGCTAGCTATTTTAGCATAAATCTTAACTGTTTTGTTGTATTCATTTTCTAATTGTACCAAAGCCTCTTGATAATTTCCTTTAAGTAATAAACTATCTACAACGGTAAAAACCGAAGACTGTGCTTCGGCTTTTACTGCTAACATTAGTATTATTAATGTTACAATAATCTTTTTCATAATACTATTATATTATTCAACTTTAAAAGCAATTGGCAAGCTATATTTAACACCTACAGCCTTTCCATTTTGTTTACCTGGCATCATTTTTGGCAATAAGTTTATAACTCTAATTGCTTCATCTGCCAATTTTTGGTGAGGTGCTCTTGATTTTACATCTGTAATATTTCCTTCTTTATCAATTTTAAACATTACAAAAATTCGTTTTACACCAGGTTTTAAACCAAGACTATTTGCTAATTTAGAATTAAAATTAGAACTCACATATGATGTTATTTTTTCTTGTAAACATGTTCTTAATTGCAATTTAGTTCCTGTACAACCAGGAAAAACTGGAACATCCTCAATTGTTGCAAAAGGAATCGACCCATCATTATCATTAATTTTTTTATTATTCTCATTTGAAGAATATTTGGTTTTAGCGAAAAAAACCCTGTCTCCATTTTCATTTATTATAATACTTATTTCAAGCTTAGAGTTTTCAATATTTTTAAATTTATTAAAAACCATCTTCTCTTTTTCCGTATATTCCTCGATAGAAACTACTTCTCCTACTAAATGTGTCCCTACAAACATTTTAAACCCATTTTCACCTTCAAAATACTTTCCTTCTGAAATACTGTTTTCTTCATTTAAAATTTTCTCAACCTGTTCAATATCTATTTGAGAATCATTAGAACATGACACATATACCAACATACTCACCAACAAAGGAACCATTAATAAATACTTTAATTGTTTCATTTTTTTTGATTTTTCTTTTGTAATCATAACTATTCTTTTTTTGATTAATGAATGTTTAAAAAATTGATTGATAAACGAAATGTTTTCAACATTAAAAGTTTCAGCTAATAATTTATTGAAATACATTTTTTTATCTGTTTTTAACACCACTTCAGCATCCGATATATATTCGTGTAATAATGTGATGCGTTTTTGATACACATACACCATTGGATTGAACCACAACACAATTTTTAAGATTTCAAAAAATAATAAATCTAGTGTATGGTTTTGTTTACAGTGTACAAGCTCATGTTTAATTATTTGTAAATCCTCACTTTTTAACAAGTGTTTATTTATAAAAATATAGTTGAAAAATGAAAAAGCTGATTGTCTGTTATCTAACAATACTAAAGAGTAATTTTCTTTTTTAAGCACTTTATTTGTTGCAATTAATTGGAATATTTTAAATAGTTTAATTAAAAATAAGACTAAAAATAAAGCAAGTCCAACATAAAAAATTATTGCTAAATGATTGGGTGCTGAACTGTACTTATTGGCTTGCACAATAACTTCCTGCGGATTTAAAAACACTGTTGGCAATTGCTCTATGTACTCTTGTGGAATTGTTTTTTGGATACTTTCAAACTTTAACAATGGTATGATAAACGATAATATGGGTGTACTTAATAAATAAAATCGATTCCACTTAAAAAACGTTTCTTTTTGTAAAAAGAAATCATATACTGCTAAAAATAATGCCTGAAAAAGGACTACCTGTACTATATAATTTATCATTTTTCTGTTTTTTTATCATTTATAACTTTCATTATTATATCTAATTCTTTAAAATCAACATCATTTTTATCAACAAAGAATGATACCATATTTTTAAAAGAACCTCCAAAATAACTGTCAACTATTTTGTGTAAACTCTGATTACTATAATCGTTCTTTTGAATCAAAGGAAAGTAAATATAGCCTCTACCCTTTGGTTTGTGCGATACAAAATTTTTAGTTTCTAAAATTCTTATTATTGTAGAAACAGTATTGTAAGCAGGTTTAGGATTAGGTAGCTTATTAATAATTTCCTGAACAGATGCTTCATTTAATTCCCACAGAACTTGCATTAATTGCTCTTCTACCTTTGTTAATTGTTTATTCATTCTTTAACTAATTTTTTAGTTTAACAATACAAATATAACTAAATATTTAGTTTAAACTAATTTTTTAGTTGTTAATTTAAATATTAAGTAGTAATTATTTTTGAAATAACATTCAAAATGCTAAATTAGCGTATGGACATTTTCCTCTTAATTATAGGTTTTTTATTTGCTTTGCTTGGAATTATCGGCTCATTTTTACCTGTATTACCTGGCCCTCTAACAAGCTGGCTTGGTTTACTCCTATTACATTTAACAAGTGTAGTTCCTATGAATTGGACCTTTTTAGGTATTACACTCGGTATTGCGGTTATAATATGGATTATAGATTATTTCATTCCTGCAATGGGTACCAAAAAATTTGGAGGAACTAGGTATGGGGTAATAGGCACAATGGTAGGACTAATTATTGGAATTATATTTTTAGGCCCTTTTGGGATTATTATTGGACCATTTCTTGGTGCTTATATTGGGGAGATGATTCAAGAAAAAAATTCTGGCAAAGCACTAAAAGCAGCTTTTGGCTCTTTTATCGGGTTTTTAACCTCTTCCTTTTTAAAGTTTATTGCAGCCACAATTTTTACCGGTTTATTTATTTCAATATTTTGGGAATATAAAGCTGCTTTTTTCAGTTTTAATTAAGTTCTCAACGGGTTAGACCCATAAAGTTAATCGTTTTTCTCTAATCGACATAATTTAGCAATTTTTAGCTCAGTTCTTTATTGGCAACTGTAATTTTTATAGTATATCTTTCAAATCTTGTCGTCCAATTATTGTCATAATTTCTACAGCTTTATCATTTTCATTTATCTTAAAATAAATCGAATCAGAACTACAAACACATCTTCTATATCCTATTTTAATGTAATCAACTGATTCAAATGAATACGGATTTTTTGATATTCTATCAAAATATTCAAAAAACGAATCGAAATATTTATCCGCTTGTGTTTCTCCAAATGTTCTAACTCCGTAATGATGAATTCTTATTAAATCTTCTTTCGCAGTATTACTCAGCCTATAATTGGTCATTCAATAAGAATTTTGATTGCGCCAAAATTTGCTCTTTAGAATCAGTAGTGAATCCGCTTTTTTCAGCTCTTTCTAATTTGGAACTAATCCAATCAATTTGAGCTTGTTGTTTTCTCGCTTGTCTAATCAAATCATTAACTAATTCACTTTTACTCGAATATTCTTTATTCTCAATTTGGGCCTTTAACCAATTATCATTCGGTTCTGTAAATGAAATACTTTGTCTTGCCATAATTTTATATTGTGATGCAAATATACATCAAAATAGCATCAGATTCAAATTATTATATCAGTTAGAATGTCAATCATTATTGTTGCCAACTTCCTTTTATAGCTTAAAAAATGGTGTAAAATAAAAAAAGCGTCCCGGTTTTTCGGGAAGCTTTCCATTGGTTTAAAAAACCTTGACGTTTAATAACGCCAAACAACACAACTAAACCGCACAAAATGCGGTTCACAAATATATAAATTTTAATTCAAATTCAAATTATAAACACTTTTTCTTTTGAAACTACTTATTTTTCTGAATTGATTGTATCTTTGCAAACTGTTATTATAAATAAAATATAAAAAACACCGCATGCAATTATCAGCACTTGAAATAGTTAGAAGAGAATCATTACAAAAACTACGTGAACTGGGTATAAACCCTTATCCTGCAGAAGAATTTAAAACAACTACAACAATAAAACAGATTACCTCAAATTTTAACAATTTTGAAGGAAAAGAAGTTGTGTTAGCTGGAAGAATGATGAGCCGTAGAATTATGGGAAAAGCCTCTTTTGCTGAATTAAAAGATGCAAGTGGCAGAATGCAAATCTACGTAAATCGTGATGAAATTTCTTCTGAAGAAAATCCAACTATGTACAATACTGTATTTAAAAAATTATTGGACATGGGAGATATTATTGGTGTTAAAGGAATCGTTTTTAAAACCAATGTTGGTGAAGTTTCTGTAAAAGTAAAAGAACTTACTGTGCTTTCAAAAAGTTTACGACCGCTTCCTGTAGTTAAAACAGATGCTGATGGAAAAGTACATGATGCCTTTTCAGACGCTGAACAACGTTACAGACAGCGTTATGTAGATTTAATTGTTAACGACCATGTAAAAGAAACATTTATAAAACGTACAAAAATAACAAATTCAATTCGTAATTTTTTTAATGAACGTGGCTATTTAGAAGTAGAAACACCCATTTTACAACCAATTCCTGGTGGTGCTGCCGCACGTCCGTTTATTACGCATCACAATGCACTAGATATGCCTCTGTATTTACGTATTGCAAATGAATTGTATTTAAAAAGATTGATTGTTGGTGGGTTTGATGCGGTTTATGAGTTTTCAAAAGATTTCAGAAATGAAGGAATGGATAGAACTCATAACCCTGAGTTTACCGTTATGGAATTGTATGTTGCATACAAAGACTATAATTGGATGATGCGAATGACCGAAGAATTATTAGAAAAAGTAGCCATAGATTCTAACGGCACATCTGAAGTGCAAATTGGAGAGCATACCGTTAGCTTTAAAGCTCCTTACCCAAGAGTTCCTATTTTAGAAGCAATAAAAATCCATACAGGGTATGATGTTGCAGGAATGAAAGAAGATAAATTAAAGGATGTATGTAGAAAGGTTGGTATTGAAGTTGACGATACTATGGGAGTTGGTAAATTGATAGATGAGTTATTCGGAGAAAAATGTGAGCATCATTACATTCAACCAACATTTATTACTGATTATCCAAAAGAAATGAGCCCACTGACAAAAGAACATCGTACAAATTCAGATTTAACCGAGCGTTTTGAGTTAATGGTAAACGGAAAAGAATTAGCAAATGCCTACTCTGAATTAAATGACCCAATTGATCAACGTGAGCGTTTTGAAGACCAGTTAAAATTATCTGCTAAAGGAGATGATGAAGCTATGTTTATTGATCAAGACTTTATTCGTGCTTTAGAATATGGAATGCCTCCTACTTCTGGAATTGGTATTGGAATTGACCGTTTGGTTATGTTTATGACCAATAATGCTTCTATTCAAGAAGTACTCTTCTTTCCGCAAATGAAACCAGAGAAAAAAGCTATTGAAATGACTGATGATGAAAAAGTAGTTTTTAATATTCTAAAAAGCAACACTCCTATTTTACTAAACGATCTAAAATCACAAAGTGGTTTAAGCAATAAAAAATGGGACAAAACCATTAAAGGATTAACCAGAAATAAATTAGCATCTGTCAACAATACAGATACTGGTTTATTTGTTGAACTTACATAATATTAACACCATTTTGAACCTGACTCGCTGGCAGGCAGGATTGATTCAGAATTTCATGATATAAAGGAGCTACAATTGAGAGGCTTCTTTATATCTATTTTTACGAATAAATAATCTTATTTAGTCAATTCAACTAAAATTGAACATACCCTCATTCATTTAAATTTACTATTATAATTATTGCACATTTTACTACAAAATAAAAAATCACCTAAAACACAACAACAAATTAGATTATTATTCTATTTTTGAAATCTCTTAACTATTTTACCTTGAGAAAACTAGTTGTTTTTATTGCACTATTGAATGTCTTTCTAAGTTTATCACAAACTAAAACTAAAGTAATTCATGTAAAGTATATCCATGAACCTATTACTATTGATGCTGTTTTAGATGAAGATGCTTGGAGTAAGGCACAGTCTGCAAAAGATTTCTGGCAATACTTCCCTACAGACTCCATTCAAGCCAAACAGCAAACAACAATTAAAATGTTATTTGATGATGACAACTTATATGTAGGAATGAGGGTGAATGCCAAAGGCAAAAACTATATAATTCCTTCCCTACGCCGTGATTTTAGAGCTTCAGGAAATGACAATATAAGTTTAATTTTTGATACTTTTAACGATGGTACTAATGCCTTTTTCTTTGGAACAAATCCCTATGGTGTACGTAGAGAAGCTTTAATTTCTGGTGGAGGAACTGAACTAAGAGGTTTTAATACCAATTGGGATACAAAATGGATTGGTGAAACTAAAATTCATAAAGACCATTATACCGTAGAATGGATGATTCCTCTTTCAGCATTTAAATACCGAGAAGGAGAAACAAAATGGAGATTTAACAGTTATCACTTTGATACACAAGATAATGAAAGAAACACATGGATGAATATTCCTCAAAATCAGTTTATTTTTAGTTTGGCTTACATGGGTGATATGATATTTGAAAAACCACTAGGTAAATCTAAATCTCCTATTTCTATCATACCTTTTGTAAATACCATTGTATCTAAAGATTATGAAACAGGTAAATCTATAAACGATTTTAAAATTGGTGGCGATGCTAAATTTACTATTGGAAATAGTATGAATTTAGATTTTACTTTAAACCCCGATTTCTCACAAGTTGAAGTTGATCAACAAGTAACAAATTTAACTCGTTTTGAGATTTCTCTACCAGAACGAAGGCAGTTTTTTATTGAGAATAGTGATCTTTTTGGAGATTTTGGAAATAACAGAGATGCCAATCCTTTTTTTTCAAGACGTATTGGTATCGCTACAGATTTAGAAGGTAATAACATAGAAAATGATATTATTGGAGGTGTAAGGCTCAGCGGAAAAATAACTAATAATATTCGCTTGGGAATATTAAATATGCAAACTGCTGAAGACCTTCAGAATAACATACCTACCACAAATAATACTGTAATAACTCTACAACAAAAATTATTTAGCCGATCTAATTTAAGTGTTATGTTTATTAATAAACAAGCAACTAAAAATTACGACTTTTTAGAAGATAAAGATAGATACAACAGAGTTTTGGGTATTGACTACCGATTAGCCTCTTCAGATAATAGCTGGGTTGGAAAATACTTTTTTCACAAGTCATTTTCACCTAATGTTAATAGTAAAGATGTTTCTGCAGGAATCTCAACAGAGTTTAACAGTCGATTTTTCAAAATACGTTTAGGAGGTGTTTATGTTGGTGATAACTTCCGTTCAGATCTTGGTTTTATTAATAGAACAGATATATTTAAAATAACACCTAGAATAGAACGTATTTTTTGGCCTAAAAAAGGAAAAATTCAAAAACACAGTTTTTCAATTATGCCAATATTCTTATGGAAACCCGAGTTGAATTTTCAAAATTCTGATTATACAATTATTAGTAGCTGGCAAGCAAGCTTTATGAACACCTCAGAATTACAATTTGAAATGCTCAACAGGTATACACATTTATACTATAGTTTTGACCCAACAGGAACCGATGGCGCTATTCCACTTCCTAACAATAAAAATTATTATTACACGAGCTTTAATGTGTCTTTTAGATCAGACAGGAGAAAAAAATTCTCTTATAATTTAAAACCGTCAATAGGTAAATTTTACAATGGTGAAAAATATTCAATCCAAACTCAATTAACTTTAAGATTACAACCTTATTTTACCAGTTCAATTCAATTAAATTATAATAAAATAGTTTTACCTAAACCATATCCAAATGCTTCAATCTGGCTCATTGGTCCAAAAATGGATATTACTTTTAATAAAAAATTATTTTGGGCTACATTTATTCAATACAACAGTCAAAGAAATAATTTTAGCGTAAATACAAGGTTGCAATGGCGTTTTGCACCTCTATCAGATTTATTTGTAGTTTATAACGATAACTACTTTACTGAAAATGTCTTTGCTCCAAGGACTCGTTCGTTTAATGTTAAGCTAACCTATTGGCTAAATATTTAACCATTACCAAAAATCATTGAAGCACCTTCTCGTGTCATCAATATCAATACAATACTCTTAAAAAAAAGTTAATTTATGTATCTACACTGTAATTTAGCATTTCTGCATCTTTATTTTATAAAATAATTCATTATATTGTATTTCTTACTAAATGTTCAATTTAAACTTGTAGACTATGTTAAAGCAAGCAATTACTCTAAGTCAAAATTTACTAGCAACCTCACTTCTTTTATTGCTGTTTGGTTTTGGATTTCAAAATGAAAGTTTTGCTTCAACTAAAATTGTAAAAGATACTTTAAGCTTTAAGAAATACAAAGGTAAGGTTGTAGATAGTAAAACAAAAAAAGCATTGGTTTTTGCTACACTAACTGTAAATGGAACAAACATAAGTACCGTTACAAATACACAAGGTGAATTTTTATTAAAAGTACCAAAAGAACATACTAATTCTGATGTAACCATTTCATTTTTAGGGTACACAAGTAAAGTTTTAAATTTATCAGATTTCAAAACTAAAACTACTATAAAACTTGAAACATATATTGAAGAACTTTCTGAAATTAAAATTGTTGTAAAAGATGCTCAATCTTTAATTTTAGAAGTTTTAAAAAGAAAGAAGCTGAATTATTTTGATAAACTAACAACAATGACAGCTTTTTATAGAGAAACTATTAAAAAGAGAAGAAGTTATGTATCATTATCTGAAGCTGTAGTAGAAATTAACAAGCAGCCCTATACCAATGCTAAAAAAGATGTTTTAAAGCTGTACAAATCTCGTAAAAGCACTGATTATTCGAGATTGGATACTATTGCTTTTAAACTTAAAGGAGGACCGTACAATTCAATATACATTGATGTTATGAAAAATCCTGATTTGTTTTTTAGTGAAAATATGCTAGAATTCTATGATTTTTCTTTTGATAAATCTACAAAAATTGACAATAGACCTATTTATGTAATCAATTTTAAACAAAAAGAATACGTAAAAACACCGCTATTTTATGGTAAATTATACATAGACGCACAATCATTAGCTTTAACTAACGCAAAGTTTAAACTAAATCTTGAGAACAAAGAAAAAGCAAGTAGAATTTTTATCGTTAAAAAACCTAAAGGAGCCAAAGTATATCCTGTAGAAGCAACTTATCAAATTGATTATCGTGAGAAAAATGGGAAATGGTATTATGGCTACAGTAGAATTCAACTTGGCTTCAAAATTAATTGGGATAAACGATTGTTCAATACCATATACTATACAACTATGGAAATGGCAATAACAGACTGGAAAAACAATATCACTAAAAAATTAATTAAACCTAAAAACAGACTAAAATCTTCCATAATAATGAGTGATAAATCTTCTGGTTTTTCTGATCCAGATTTCTGGGGGAAATACAATGTTATTGAGCCTGAAAAACCCATTGAATCTGCTATTAGAAAAATTAAGAAACAGCTGAAAAAGTTAAAAAATAATTAAATTACTCTTCCTTTTTCTTTTCTTATAAAACTAAAGGCACTTCTTGTAATATGTATTCTTTAACAAAAATTTAAGATTTTTTACATCGCTGTTTAATACATTCGGCTTTTAATTAAGTAAACTTTAATTTATGCCTAAAAAAATTTTAGCCAATTTATTAACTTTAATGTTAATTATTGGCCTCTCTTCAACTGCAGAAGCTCAAAAAAAAAGAAAAAGAAAAAAAGAAGTTGCTGAAACTCCTACACCTAAACCAAAAAAGAACGCTATTCAACCTTATAATAAGGTAATTACTAAAGAAGCCAAAACCGATGATGGTTTATTTAAAGTTCATACAATAGATGATAAATATTTGTATGAAATACCTGATTCTCTTTTTGAAAGAGAATTATTAATGGTAACTCGTATTGCTAAAAATACTTCAAACAATAAAAGTTTTGGAGGACAAAAAACAAACACACAAGTTTTGCGTTGGCAAAAAAAAGGAAAAACTGTTTTATTAAGAGTTGTATCCTACAATATTGTTGCTGATAAAGAACTGCCTATTCATGAAGCCGTTGTAAATTCAAATTTTGAACCTGTATTGTTTTCATTCCCTATTAAAGCTTATAATGATGACAAAACGGCTACTGTAATTGATGCAACTGAATTATTTACTACCGATGTAAAAGCTTTGGGCTTACCTTCTTTTATGAGAAAAAGTTATAAAATAACAAAGCTAGATACTAAAAAATCTTTTATTGAAAGTGTAAAAAGTTACCCCAAAAACATTGAGGTACATCACGTAAAAACGTATGCTGCAAGTGCCGCACCCTCAAACTCGAGTACTGGAATTGTTTCAGTAGAAATGAGTAGTTCTATGATATTATTGCCTAAAGAACCTATGAAACGTAGAATTTTTGATGAAAGAGTTGGCTGGTTTACAACAAGTCAAACAGACTATGGCTCTGAAGCTCAAAAAAGTGATAAAGTTACTTTTTTAGATCGATGGAGACTGGAAGTTAAAAAAGAAGATATAGAAAAGTTTAAACGTGGTGAATTGGTTGAACCAAAAAAGCAAATTATTTATTATATAGATAGAGCAACTCCAAAAAAATGGAGAAAATATATAAAACAGGGTATTGAAGACTGGCAAGTTGCTTTTGAAGCTGCCGGATTTAAAAATGCAATTATTGCTAAAGATCCTCCTACTAAAGAAGAAGATCCTGAATGGAGTCCTGAAGATGTTCGCTATTCAGTAGTTAGATATTTAGCCTCTCCTATACCAAATGCCAATGGACCTCATGTAAGTGATCCACGTTCTGGTGAAATTTTAGAATCAGATATTAATTGGTATCACAATGTAATGAGTTTGTTAAAAGGGTGGTTTTTTGTTCAAACAGCAGCTATAAACCCTGAAGCACAAACCACAGAATTCAAAGACAAGGTTATGGGTGAACTTATCCAATTTGTTTCCTCTCATGAAGTTGGTCATACATTAGGATTACCACACAATATGGGAAGTAGTTCTGCCTACCCTGTAGATTCCTTACGTTCAGCAACATTTACAAAAAAATATGGTACAGCTCCCGCAATTATGGATTATGCTCGTTTCAATTATGTTGCCCAACCCGGAGATAATGGAGTGGCATTAATGCCAAACATAGGTATCTATGATAAATATGCTATTAGCTGGGGGTATCGTCCTATTTTAGATGCAGTAACTGCCAAAGATGAAAAAGAAACATTGGATAATTGGATTTTAGAACATGATGGAGACCCGCTTTATCGTTTTGGTCACCAACAGGCAGGAGGAGTTGTTGATCCTAGTTCTCAAACTGAAGATTTAGGTGATAACGCTATTAAAGCCAGTAGTTATGGTATTGCAAATTTAAAGCGTATTGTTCCAAATTTGATTAACTGGACTGCTGAAAAGGGTAAAAATTATGATGATCTAAAAACAATGTATGGCCATGTAATTTCACAATTTAATAGGTATATGGGACATGTTTCTTCAAATATTGGTGGTGTTTATGAAAATTATAAAACATATGACCAAGAAGGTGCGGTATATACTTATGTTGATAAAGAACATCAAAAAAATTGTTTGAAATTTGTAAATACTCAATTATTTGAAACTCCAACTTGGTTAATTGATAAAAATATTATTGAAAGAACTGAATATTCGGGAATTACTGAGCGTATTAGAGCAATTCAAGTAAGGACTTTAAATAACATTCTTGATTTGGGGAGAATGACTAGAATGATTGAAAATGAAACTTTAAATGGCTCTAAAGCCTACACATTGGTTTCTATGATGAATGATTTGCGCAATGACATTTGGTCTGAATTACGTACAGGTAAAAAAATTGACACCTACCGAAGAAATTTGCAAAGAGCTTATATTGAAAAGTTAGCAAACATAATGACCGCTGAAGATGTTAAAAAAATAAAGAGTTCTGGCAGTTATGCAAGTTATATTAAAAGAACAACTGTTACCGTAAAACAGTCTGATATAATTCCAATAGTTCGTGGTGAATTAAACAGAATTAAAAGAGATGCTCAAAGAGCTGCTAGCGCAACAACAAATACGCTTAGAAAATATCATTTACAAGATATTGTAAAACGTATTAATAGCATTTTAGATCCTAAATAACATGAGTTCGACTTAAAAAGAGGCTGTCTAAAAGTAATTATACTTGTCATTTTGAACAAAGTGAAAAATCTCAACATCTTGATATATAAGTGTTCAATTTTAAGGAAATTCTTCATTTACATTCAGAATGACACTTTTCAGATAGCCTCTTTGTCAGATTGAGCGCAGTCGAAAATCTATTTAAAACCTTTCAACTGCGCTCAAGGTGACATTAGCGTTTAAATTTTACATTTAAAATATTGATTATAAGTAATTAACGTGAATTATTATGTCGAAATCATGCTAAATAAAAACTTAAAAGAAGTTGAATAAAGTGTGATTACACCCACCTGAAACTAGCAGATTCAAATGACGATTTTTGTAACTTTTTAGACAGCCTCTTTTAATTATTTAATTATTGACCATTCTTAATATTATCTATTATTTGTTGAATTCTTTTATTCTCAACGTCATAATTAATTGCCAATCCTTTTTTTTCAGGGAATTGCTCTATCATAACTGTTGTAGAAGGAAATGCAAAATCAACTCCCAATTCTTTTGCGAATTTTAAAATTGAAATATGTAAACTGTGTTTTGCTGCTTGTTCAACATTCCAATCTAATGCTGTAAAATAAACATTCAACAATATCAATAAAGCCGAATCTCCAAAACCTGTAAACTCAACATTAAAAGCATCTTCTCTGGTATCAGGATGTAATTCAATAATTTTTCGAACACCTTTTACAAAAGCTTCTACTAGTTCTGGAGGTGTATCATAACGCAAGCCTAAATTGGTTGTATATCTACGAAATGCACGTAATCCTTTATTGTTAACAACCATTTCAGACAAGGTACTGTTTGGTATTTGATAAACGGATGTATCTGCAGCTCGAACTGTTGTTGACCTAAAACCAACTGTTTCAACCGTCCCAACAACTTCCCCTGCTTCAATCCAATCTCCAATATGAAAAGGTTTGTCTACAAAAATCATTACTGTACCAATCAGGTTTTTTACAGTATCTTGTGATGCCAATGCAACTGCTATACCTCCAATTGAAGCACCTGCAATTACAGCAGTTGGTTCAACACCAAACAACGTTAAAAGTTTCAATATTCCTAAAAAGATAACAACTCCTGTTAAAAAATTTTGCAGTATTGGAACCAATTGATCATCGAGTTTGTTATGTGTTGATTCAGCAAAATCAGCATAAATACTCATAAATACCTTTACTAATTTTAAAAATACATAAATCCAAAAAACGGTTGTCATTATGTTTAGAGCTAAAAACAGAATAGTATTTATATCCAAATCCAATAAAAATGACGGTACTATTTTTTTAATAAACCATATTAAGATTAGTAGTACTATTGGTCGTGTCAACTTTTTTAAGGCCAAATTTATATTCTCATTGGACTTTTTTAGAATTCGAAATTGCAATTTCCGAAGTATATAGTATATTATTTTGCGTAGTACAAAAAACAAAAACACACAAATGGTAATAAGCAATAGTAAGCCCAGGTATTGCCACAATTCAATTTTAAAAAGTTTATAATGTCCAAAACTTGGGATTACTTGCTGCAATTTTTCACTATACCAAGGATATATACTTCTATATAATTTATTTACTTGATTTGCAGTTTCTTTAGAATAATACCAACTCTCTCCTATTTTTTCAACATATATTTGTGGTATTTGATATGGAAATAGCACGTATCTATGCCCTATTTTATATCCTGTAGTATCAGAATAATTTTTATCGGTAGGCACTTTGCTGAAATCTACTTTTAGTCCTTTTCCATCTAAAATTTTTTTTAACTTTATAGCTATATCAACTGCTTCTTCTCCTTCAAAACCATAGATAGGTGCAGCTGCTTTTTCAGGCTCATAAGAATCGGGTTGTAAAAAATACAAATGAGTATAAATTGTTGAATTTGGGCTACTTAAATTAACTTCAACTTTATTTTGAGCGAAAATTACTGATGAAAGCAGTAAAAAAAATAGACTTAACTTTTTCATTATTCCTATATGTTTTTAGCGATTTTAAAGGTACTGCAAAAAAAATTAATTTTTAGAACTCTTTGTTTAACTTGTATCTTTAATTTAACTATTTATGTATTATAATCTATAGATGTATATATTTGATTTATAACTACTTTTTTCAACATTAAAGTTTCAGTAACATCTCCTTATCTTTTTCTTTTCTTATTCTTGTTAAATTTCTTTTTCTTTCTTGAAGTAAAAGTTACAGCATCATCAAATGTATCTTTGACTTTGGATTCTTTCTTTTTTTGCCAAGAATTGGTAGAAGGCAGTAATTTTTGAAGCAAATCACTTCTTCCAACTTTAGTTAACGTATTTTTAATCCACTGTTGATTTTCTCTTTTATACCAAAAGAAAAATCGATGTTGCTCTTCCTTTTCTTTTTTTGAAATAGGTGTTTTTGTAGGTTTAAGAGTGTATGGATGGTATCCACTGTAATAAATTACAGTAGCAACAGTCATTGGTGTAGGTGTAAAACCTTGTACTTGTTCTAACTGAAAACCCAAATCTTTGGTTTCTGCAGCCAAATTTGCCATATCTTCTAATTCACAAGCCGGATGACTTGAAATAAAATAAGGTATTAATTGTAAGTTTAATTTTTTTCGAATATTTATTTTATCAAAACGCTCTTTAAATTTATGAAAATATTTAAAAGATGGTTTCCTCATGAGCTTCAAAACATTATCTGAAGTATGTTCAGGAGCAACTTTTAACCTCCCTGAAACATGGTTTGTAATTACTTCTTCTGTATATTCATCTAATTCTGTTGGATTTGCCTTTTTATTAAATTCTGGCACCAATAAATCATACCTAATACCACTTCCTATAAATGATTTTTTAATCTTTGGATGTTTATCAACTGCCTTATAAAGTTCAGTTAAGGGTTTGTGTGAAGTATCTAAATTATAACAAATCATAGGTGAAATGCAAGAAGGTGCAACGCACTTATCACATATTTCCTGTACTTTACCCTTCATTTTATACATATTTGCAGAAGGACCGCCAATATCAGATAAATACCCTTTAAAATCGGGCATGTTGGCAACTTTATCAACTTCTTTCAAAATAGATTTTTGACTTCTACTGGCAATAAATTTCCCCTGATGTGCGGAAATGGTACAAAAACTACAGCCGCCAAAGCAACCTCGATGGATATTAATTGAAAATTTAATCATTTCAAAGGCTGGAATTAGCCCTCGTTTGTTATATTTTGGATGTGGTAAACGTGTAAAAGGCAAATCAAACGAAGCATCAATTTCTTTCTCTGTCATTGTTGCATAAGGGGGATTTATTACCAATGTAGCATCACCAACGTCTTGTAAAATTCTACTCCCCGTTATTTTATTTGATTCTTGTTCTATGATTTTGAAATTTGCTGCAAATAATTTTTTATTCTTCAAGCAAACTTCATGAGAAGTTATAGTTACATCTTTCCAATTTTTATTTTTAGGAATTCTCTCTTCTTTTTTTTGGAGAAAGGCTGTTTGATTGATTGTTTTTAATGATGAAAAAGGCACCCCTTTTTGTAATAAATTAACAATTTCCCGAAGCGGTTGCTCGCCCATTCCATACACCAACAAATCGGCTTTTGAATCGGTTAAAATAGTTGGTTTTAAAGAATCACTCCAATAATCATAATGTGTAACTCTGCGAAGCGAAGCTTCAATTCCCCCAATTAAAACAGGAACGTCTGGAAATTTTTCCTTCAAAATATTAGCATAAACTACACTGGCATAATCTGGTCTAAAACCCTTATCGCCATTTGGCGTGTATGCATCTTTATCTCTACGTCTTTTACTTGCAGTATAATTACTGACCATAGAGTCCATTTCACCTGCAGTTACTCCAAAAAACAATCTTGGCGTTCCTAATTTTGTGAAATCTTGCAAGTTGTCATGTACGCTTGGCTGTGGCACAATTGCAACTTTCAATCCATAACTTTCTAAAATTCTTCCAATTACTGCCGGACCAAATGCTGGGTGATCTACATAGGCATCTCCACTAAAAAGAATGACATCTAATACCTCCCAACCTCTAAGTTTTACCTCTTTATTTGTGGTAGGTAACCAATCTGAAAGTTCACTCATTTTCATATTTTGCAAAAGTACACTAAATAATGGAATTAAATAACCCTATTAATTTCAATACTTTAAATTAAACAAACCCGTTGTGCATTTAGATAATATTAATTTTCAAATTATTTAAATTTCTATCAAAAATAAATTTATTAATAACGAGTTCAACTTAAAAAATGTAGACCCTAAAGAAAATTATATTGAGTATAAACACTTTGTCACCTTGAGACCTGAGACCAAAATTTTCTCAAGCGGTTGATATGACGTAAATTAGTGGTAAATCTACCAAATTGCAAAATAATCGTAATAAGAATAGTGTTTTAATACCTGTGTTTGAGTATGATTTTCAAAAAAGAGTAAGCGAATTTGGTACTCAATTTAATAATTGATGTCCGTATGGTAGTCTTTCAATCGTAATTTTTTTTGAAAGCAATTTGGTTTTAAAAACCATTTATAATGAAAAAAACAAGAAAACATGTTGCTGGAATTGATATTGGAGCAAAAAAGTTATTTGTTAGCATCGAAAATCAACCTGTAAAAACCTTTGATACGTTTACCGAAGATTTAGAGCTATTGAGTTCTTATTTGGTACGCCATAAAATAGCAACTGTAGCTATGGAAGCCACAGGTGTTTATTGGGTTATTTTATATGATATTTTAGTATCCTATGGTTTAGATGTTTGGCTGGTAGATGCCAGAAGTACCAAACAAGTGCCTGGGAGAAAAACTGATGTTAAAGATTGTCAATGGATACAACAATTACACAGTTAAGGTTTGTTAAACAAATGTTTTATTCCTGATACTCTAGTACAAGAGTTGCGCACGTATCAACGGTTACGCGAAGACCACATACGCAGTTGTGCAATGCATATTAACCATATGCAAAAAGCATTAGTTTTAATGAATGTTCGCTTAAAAGAAGTGATTAGTCAAATTAACGACGCAAGTGGTATGCGCATCATTCGAGCAATATTATCAGGAGAAAGGAATGTAGAAAAGCTAGCATCCTTATGTGATTCAAGAATTTTAAAAACAAAAAAAGAGTTGGTGCTAAAATCCTTAAAAGGTCATTATAGCGAGTCGGGTTTATTCAGTTTAAAACAAGGGATAAACTGTTTTGATTTTTATCAACAACAAATAGCCAACTGTGATAAAAAATTAGAAGAAGTTTTATCCAAAATGAATCCAACAGAAAACCGACCAAAGTATCCAAAAAACAATAAGCCAAGAAAAGCCATTCGTCACCACAAACCCAATATAGAAAATATGGGTCAGCATTTACTGGAGATTTTTAAAGGAAAAGATGCCACTGTTTTGCCAGGTATTACAGATTATAGTTGGATGCAATTACTATCAGAAATTGGTGTAGATTTAGAGAAATGGAAGACAGAAAAGCATTTTACATCTTGGTTAGGATTAGCTCCAAAACAACACAATTCAGGCAAAAGAAATAGAAATTACAAATCAAAAGGAACACCGAAAGCAGGCTTAATATTTAAACAAGCAGCAGTAGGATTATTAAACAGCAAACACATTGCATTAGGTGCATTTGGCAGAAAAATACGAGCTAAAAAAGGAGGATTAGTCGCTATTAAAGCAGTAGCAAGAAAATTAGCAGAACTGTATTGGAAACTATTTGTAAAAGGATTGGATTATGTAGAGAATGGCATTAAAAAATATCAAGAAAAAATGTTAGCAAATAAAAAACGTTCAGTCTCAAGAATGGCTAAAGAACTTGGATTAGAAGTTGTTTTAGTTAATTCTTAAAACATTGAAAAACAACGAAATATAAAAGACGTCAATGGTAGTATATTCATATGATTTTTTAAATTTTCTACTGTTTTTGGAGTAGATTTTTCAGGCAAGCCATGTGTCATTTATCTTGTAACCATAATAGTACATATTTTTGGCTTGCATAGAAATAGCTGTTTGGTGCACTATAAAATTCTTCTTTACAAATTTTAGTGCTATTACTTCTAGATAATTTGACCAACTCTAATGGCGGATCCATCTACAATAAAATAGTTTTTAAATTCAGTAAACTTATTTGATAATTTATTTCTAATAAGCTCCATTGCAAAAAATAATTTTTGCTATCTTCTATTATAAACAAAACATTCAATTTTAGATTTTAAACAGCTTGAGATATCTATAAACAATTGACATTCAACATCAATACTCATATATTCAGTTGTTAGATTCATTACAATCAATTCTATATCTTTTAGTTTGGGTTTAAGGTTTTGTATTAAAAATCCTCTTTTATTGTAATTGTATTTAATATTTCTAAAATTTTATTGTAATTTGCTTTAAAGTTGTTCATATACTTAATTGTTTGATGTTTAAATACACTACTTTAATAAGTATATGAACAATTTTTTTATTCAATTATTAATGCACAATGAGTAAAAAAATAAATTTAGTTTTTAAAATGAAACAAGAAATTTTAGACATATTAAAACGCTACAATTCAAACAGAGCGCGTTTATTGGACATTCTTTGGGATATCCATAATATATATGGTTATATCCCTGATGAAGCACTCCCCACTCTTTCAGAAGCATTAAACATGTCTAAAATTGATATTTCTGAAACCGTTTCTTTTTATCATTTTTTTCACGACAAACCTTCAGGTAAATACAGAATATATCTTGCCGATACCGTAATTGCAAAAATGAGTGGCTTTCAAGAGGTGTTGGAAACACTTGAACAAGAAACAAAATGTCCTTTTGGAGATACAGATGTATCTGGTACTTTTGGATTATACGAAACAAGTTGCATTGGATTAAGTGATCAAGAACCAGCGATGTTAATTGATAAAGTGGTTTTTAATAATTTGACTCCCAAAAAAGTAACAAACATTATAACTCAAATTAAGGCAGGCAAAACACCCTTAGAAATTTCAACCCCTAAGGCTATTAAAACTAAAGATGTTGCTTATATTGATAATTTAGTACAAACAACTATTTATAAATCAGGGCCTGTTTTTTTTAAATCAAATACAAATTATAAAAGCTTATTATCAAAATGTTTGGATTTTCATCCTTTAGAAATTATTGACAATATATCAGAATCTAACATTAAAGGACGTGGAGGTGCGGGATTTCCAACAGGCTTAAAATGGCAATTATGTCGTGAAGCAGATGGCGAACAAAAATATGTAATCTGTAATGCAGACGAAGGAGAACCAGGCACTTTTAAAGATCGTATTTTATTAACACGTTCACCAAAAGACGTATTAGTAGGCATGATTATTGGTGGCTATAGCATTGGTTCCGATACAGGAATAATATATTTACGATCTGAATATTGGTACATCAAAGAGTATTTAGAAAATCAAATTCAGGAGCTGAAAAATGAAAGCCTCCTTGGGGAAAACATATTAGGATCTTCATTTTCATTTAATATTAGAATACAAATGGGAGCAGGCTCTTACGTTTGTGGTGATGAAACTGCCTTATTAGAATCTTGCGAAGGAAAAAGAGGAACACCTCGTGTAAAACCTCCTTATCCTATACAAAATGGCTATTTAGGCAAACCTACCATTATTAATAACGTAGAAACTTTTGCTGCAATAACTAGAATTTCTGAAAAAGGCGGCAAATGGTATGGTGCTATGGGAACTAAGGACTCTACAGGTACTCGCCTACTAAGTGTTTCTGGAGACTGTGAAAGACCTGGAATTTATGAAATAGAATGGGGAATTACATTAGGAGAAGTCTTGAAAATGGTTGGTGCAAAAAACGCCAAAGCCGTTCAAGTAAGTGGTCCTTCTGGAGAATGTGTCTCTGCTAAACTAGCTGAAAACCGAATTATCTGTTATAGTGATTTGTCTTGTAACGGTTCTTTTATGATTTTTGATGAAACAAGAGATATTTTAGATATTGTTGAAAGTTTTATGCACTTTTTTGTAGAAGAATCTTGTGGTATTTGCATTCCTTGTCGTGTTGGTAATGTTGATTTACATAATATGATGAAACGAATTAGAGCAAGAAAAGCCACTCAAAAAGATTTAGATGATATTGTTAGTTGGTCTAAAATTATAAAAAGTACAAGTCGTTGTGGTTTAGGCACAACATCCCCAAAACCAATACTAACAACCTTAGATCAATTTCCTGAAATCTATAAAGAAAAAATAGTAGTCCAAAAAGGATCATTATTACCTTCTTTCGATATGGATAAAGCACTATTAGATCACGATAATGCACACAAAGAATTATCAAATAAAAATGCAACTAATGAATAGTGTTATAATTACCATAGACGGAAAAAAAATAAAAACCACTAAAGGAGAAACCCTTGTAGATGTGGCTAACAAAAATGGAATTTATATACCTACTTTATGTTATATGAAAGACAAACCTTGTCTTGGTACCTGCAGGGTGTGTTCCGTTAAAGTGAATGATTACCTAATTTCATCTTGTACTGTACCCGTAGCAGATGGAATGGTGGTTGAAGTTGAAAACGATAAAGAAGGTGCTGATATGCGAAAAGCATTGATAGAGCTTTTATTTGTTGAAGGCAATCATAACTGTCCGAGTTGTGAAAAAAGTGGACGCTGTGAACTACAAGCAGTAGGTTATGAAACAAATATGATGGTTTCCCGCTTTCCGTATCGTTTTCCGGTAAACGAACGAGATTACGCATCAGATAATATTTGGTTAGAAAGAGATCGCTGTATTTTTTGCCAGCGATGTGTAGAATTTATTAAAGACAAAGAAACGAATCAAAAAATATTTAGTATTTCTAACAGAGGAAGTAAAAGTCGTATTGAAATTGATATTGATTTGGCAGATAAAATGAGTTTAGAGCAGGTAGCAGAAGCTGCAGATATGTGCCCTGTAGGTTGTATTATTAATAAAAACCAAGGCTTCAATAAAGCCATAGGAAAACGCAAATTTGAAATTGAAACAGTAAGAGAACGTGCTTTGAATACTCAAAAAAATTCTAAAACGACATAAGAAAATGGAAAAAGAAACAGATAAAAACACGTTTTATTCTCACGATTTACCAAGTACCAAAATGGATACTAAGGTAATGGCAAAAAGAGATGAAAAAATTCAAGTAGCAATGATTGGCTTGTGTGGTTGTTGGGGTTGTACACTTTCTTTTTTAGATATTGATGAAAGAATTATTGGTTTATTAGAAAAAGTGGCCATTACAAGATCGTCTTTAACCGATATAAAACGTATTCCAAAACGCTGTAAAATTGCTTTTGTAGAAGGTGGTGTTGCCAATGAAGAAAACATAGAAACCTTAGAACATTTTCGTGAAAATTGTGATATAATGATTTCTGTAGGAGCCTGTGCCGTTTGGGGAGGCGTTCCTGCTATGCGAAATGATGTGAGTTTAAAAGATTGTTTGACCGAAGCATATGTTTGTAATGTAGGTGCAGTGACAGGAGATAAACCTGTTATTCCATATCATAAAGATTTACCAAGAATTACGAATAAAGTGTACCCTTGTCACGAAGTGGTTAAAATGGATTACTTTATTCCTGGATGTCCTCCAGATGGTGATGCTATTTTTAAAGTGTTGGATGATTTAGCAAATGGACGAGAAGTAAATTTACCAACCTCATTAACACGTTATGATTAAAATTAAATTATGGGTAAAAAAATAATTATAGATCCTGTTACTCGTGTGGAAGGGCACGGAAAAGTGACCGTGCATTTAGATGATAATAATAAGGTAATAGATGCCAAATTACACGTTGTAGAATTTCGTGGTTTTGAAAAATTTGTACAAGGCCACCCCTATTGGGAAGCTCCCATGCTATTACAGCGTATTTGTGGTATTTGCTTTGTAAGTCATCACCTTTGTGGAGCCAAAGTGTTGGACGATATGATTGGTGTTGGGTACTCTACAGGAAAACACATTACAGTTTCGGCAGAAAAACTAAGAAGATTAGGGCATTATGCACAACAATTACAATCACATGTTACAGCTTATTTTTATTTAATTGTTCCCGAAATGTTATTTGGGATGAATGCGCCACCAGAACAACGAAATGTTTTAGGTTTGTTAGAAGCAAACCCTGAAATGGTTAAAAGAGTGGTTGCTTTACGAAAATGGGGACAAGAAGTAATTAAGGCTGTTTTAGGTAAAAAAATGCACGGAATAAGTTCCGTTCCTGGAGGTGTAAATCAAAATTTAAGTGTTGAAGCTCGTGATCGTTTATTAAACGGAGAAGAAGGTTTGATTTCTATGGATGAAGTTATTGATTATGCACAAGATGGATTAAAGCTCTTTTACGATTTTCATAAAAAAAATAGAGAAGAAGTTGATAGTTTTGCTGAATTTGAAGCATTGAACCTTTCATTAGTCGATGAAAAAGGAAATGTAGATTACTATCACGGAAAAATGAGAATAGTTGATAATGACAAAAATATTGTTGAAGAATTTGACTATCACGAATATTTAGATTTCTTTTCGGAAGGCACCGAAGAATGGAGTTACATGAAATTTCCCTTTCTAAAGAGATTAGGAAGAGAAAAAGGCTCGGTAAGAGTTGGTCCTTTAGGAAGATTAAATGTAACAAAAGCGTATACAACTCCACTTGCTCAAGAAGCTTTAGAACGATTTCATCATTATACCAAAGGAAAATCTAATAATAAAACCCTACATACCAATTGGGCAAGAGCCATTGAAATTTTACACTCAGCCGAATTGATAAAAGAATTACTCAATGATGTAGATTTACAAAAAGACTCCTTAATTTTAATGCCTCCAAAAACAGATTGGACAGGAGAAGGTATCGGTGTGGTTGAAGCTCCAAGAGGGACTTTATTGCATCATTATAAAGCAAATAAAGAAGGTAATATTACCTTTGCAAATCTAGTGGTGGCAACTACGCAAAACAATACAGTAATGAATCGTACAGTTCGGTCAGTTGCTGATAAATATCTAAACGGAAACGACATTATTACTGAAGGAATGATGAATGCAATTGAAGTTGGAATAAGAGCATACGACCCTTGTTTAAGTTGTGCTACACACGCTGTAGGTCAAATGCCATTGGTTGTTACTATATTTGATGCTAATGGTAATAAAATAGATGAACAAATAAAAAACTAATGAATTTGATTACAACAAAATACCATCCCGATTTACGCATCTTTAATACTACTTCTTCTCTTATTTACGGAATTGGTAATATTGGCCGTCAAGACGATGGTTTAGGATGGGCTTTTATTGATTGGTTAACAAAAGAGAAATTGTTTTCAAAAGCGGAGACAATGAAGCATTATCAGCTTCATTTAGAAGATGCCGATTTAATTTCACATAAAAAACGAGTGCTTTTTATTGATGCAACCAAAGAACCAGATGTTGAAACATTTGAGTTCGTTAAAATAGACCCAAAGTTAGATTTTACTTTTACCTCTCACGATATTTCAATAGCTTCTATTTTGGCAACTTGTAAATTATGCTTCGATTATATTCCTGAAGTGTATTTACTAAAAATTAAAGGCTACGAATGGGAGTTAAAGGAAGGTTTAACAGATAAAGCAATTGAAAATTTAAATATCTCAAAAGATATTTTTAAAAACATACAAAAAACTATTTAATAAGTGTAAAAATTAAAGTCATGAATATTTCAAAAAACAAAGCGTACATAGAAAATATTTTAACAGCTCCAATAGGTCAATATATTGAAAAAGAAGGAGCGGAAATACTTTCTTTATGTGTAGCAGATGAGTTGCATTTTAAAGCAGATGAATTTTTATACCATAAAGGAGATTTGACAGAAAGCTTTTACCTTATTACAAAAGGAAGGTTTGCTTTGGTACAAGAATTAAAAAATGGGAAGTTACATTTTTTGCATATTTTACAAAAAGGAGACCTTGCTGGGGAGTTGAGTTTTATTGATGATACACCACATATTGTATCTGTAATTGCTTTAAATGATGCCTCTGTCTATCAGTTTAAAAAAGATTGCATTAAACCTTTAATATTATCAAAGCCAATGTTTATGTTTAATTTTATGAGAGCCATTATAAAACGGGTACACCATACTGTTAGAGCGGTTAATAGTAAGCAAAAAGACCTTACAGATTATATTTCTTCTGGAGGAAAAGGGCGTCTATAATTAATAAAAATTGGGAGATAATCCTCAATCAGTTCTTAACCATTTATGAAAAAAGGGTCAGACTTTATTTAAAAAGCTAACCCAAGTTATTTTAACTTACACACTTTTTAGGATAGTGTCTTACACAGGTTTTAGGATGGTGTCTATTCAGAGACTTCATAATAAAATAACCTTTTATAATGTGTAACAGTCATCTCATTGCCCATAGCTTTACGTAATTTATGAACCATATCCCAAACTGGCTCATATCGCTTTAATCCCAATTGACATAGTATTTATTTAGAATAAAACCCTTTTTTTGTGGCTGTTAACAAGAACATTATTTGACATCAAATGAGAAGTTAGAACTCTGCATTATTGTTCCACTTCTAAGTAATGTACGACTTCTACACTTTTTACATTCATAATTCCATTGACTCTTTATCCAGCAATGCTTGGTGTAACTACACCTTCTACATACAACTCCTATTTTATCGCGTACTTCTTTAAAGTGAATACGACAGGATTCTTCACTATCAAATTATGTGGTAAAACTAAGTATATCCATGTCTTGCTTTTCTCTAAAGACAAACATTGATTATTAGTGTTTTCGGATACACAAATTAATGTTAACACTTTAAACCTTTACAATTTTTAAATGTCAAAGAAGTATTAATAATAAATATATAATCATCATGAAAAACAGCATAGCAATATTAGTCGTTGTATTTTTAGTTACAACAATGACAAATGCTCAAATTGGTACTAAAAATTTTAAAAATCAATTAAATTTTACACCAGATCAAATTGCCACTTTACAAACCAAAAGAATGGCGTTAAATTTAGATTTGGATAAAAATCAACAAGAAGCCATTTTTAACCTAAAAAAACAACAAGTAATAACAAGACAAGTGATGCGGAAAGCAATGCTTGAACGTAAACTAAATGGAACTTTTCCTACTTCAGAAGATCTTTTTCAACGAAAGAGCAATCGTTTAGATAGAATGCTACAACATAAAATAGCTATGAAAAAAATTCTTACAGAAGAACAATTTACGAAATGGAAAAACATGAAAAAGAAAAAATCCTTAGCTAGTAGAGGGTATAATTGTCGTCAAACAGGTCTACAAAAATTTAAAAGACACTCTTAAAAAAGTATAGTATAAATTAACTATTTGGGTTCACTTAAAACTGAACCCTTTTTTCAATAACAATTAAAGTGGACTAATTTAATACTGTAAATCTTATTTTACGGTAACAAATGATTATAATTTAAGGCTAACAATTGCCATTTTTTATTTTTATCTTTAAGCTTGAACAAATGAATTTTTTCTATTTGATTTGGCTTACCCCAATTGTAATAAACAGCTAATTTTAAATATGTTGGAACGTTTTGTTTGTTTCCAAAGTACGTAAAATTAACATACCAATTACCCTTGGTTAGATTTTCAATAAAAAATGTTTCTGATGAATAGCCTTGTCGTTTTTCATGTTTAATACGGCTGTTGTTATCTGAAAGAGTATGCTTAAAACTATACACTTGCTTTTGAGGGTTTACAAATTCAATATCAAACTCAGCTTCAGAAGTATTCCATTCAAAAACCATACGAACATCTTTAGTAATATTTGCTGAATCTCTCACTAAAAAGAGTTCTTTTATGTTAGCCTGTTTTTTGTGCTGTACAAACAATGCTTCCATTTCATTGTAAATAACTTGTCCTATTCCCTCATTTTCTAAATTATTTCCTCTATAAAAATAATTCATATACATTTTCCATGCTTTTTGGTATTGATTAAGATTTGAATAAGCATTGGCTAGATCTCGAAATGATTGTGCATAATTAGGTCTTATTTTGATTATTTTCTTATACACTTTTAAGGCTTTCTGATACAATCCTCTCTTTTGATAGGTATATGCCAAAACTTTAAGTACTTCTGGATTTCTTTCAAATCTAGTTTCAATTTTTGAAAGTATTTTTAAACTGCCTTTTTCATCCTTATAAATTTGTTGAAAATAGTTAGCCATATCAAAATAAAATTCAAACTGATTCTTATATGAAGGCAATAACTTCTGATATTCTATATATGCTAGCTGTAGGTTTGAAATTGAATCAAAAGCCTCAAAATAATCTGGTTGAGCTATTCCAAAATTTTTGAAAGTAACAGCATCTTCTTCGTAATACTTTTTATTTGAGTATAATTTTGTTTTTGTAGCTATGGGCTTATTATCAAACGTACTACTTTTAGTTCGCACTACAATAACTCCGTTTGCTCCTGCAGCTCCATATTTGACTGTTCCCGCTAACGATCTAATAACATATACATCCTTTACGTTTGCTAAATCTATTGGGGGAAGAGTACGACCATTAATAGTTTCATAAATAACACCATCAATATCCCAAATGGGTTTGGTATTTAAAGAAAAGGAGGTACCTCTACTTAGTTTTGGTATCTTATATCTTATCGCTGTCCAAAGATCCATTGCTGTCAAATTTAAGTTAGCCCCATTTATATAATTAATTGAGTACCCTACTTTTTCGGTATTAATATTACCAAAAGTTGTTGTAAGTACATCAGGTCTCCCCATTAATCCTGATTTATCTTTTCTATTTCTTTTATTATTAACAGTAACTTCCTTTAATTTATTGACAATAGCATTCATTTCAATATTTAAAACTGCTGTTATATCTTCAATAATTATCTCCAAAGGTATCATACCTACAAAAGTGAATTTTAATACCTCTCCTTCTTTTGCTTTAATAACATAAAATCCTTTGTTGTTAGTTTTAGTACCTCTATTGGTATTTTTAACAACTACATTTACATCCCTTAATAAAATACCTAAACTTGAAACAGTACCTGAAATTTCTTTAAGTGGAGTATTTTTTTTTATTTGAAATAATTTATTTTGTGAATACAATGAGTGTTGGCTATGAATACAAAAAACAACAAAAATATATGTAATAATGTTTATTCCTGTTTTTTTAATATTGCTCATTGAACACTGACTTTAAGAAAATAAGAGTGATTTTTTCTTAAATATAATGTTTTTTACATAAATAATTGCTAATTCCTTATTTTTTTAACAAAAATATAAGAAATCAATAAAATTGAAAAAGTTCTATTTTAAAATTAATGTCTGTCCTACTGTAATATCATTAGAATTAAGTCCATTCATTTTTTTAAGCTCATCAACTGTTAAGCCATACTTTTTTGAAATTGAATACAACGTATCTCCTTTAGAAACAATATGATTTGATACATTTTTAATTTTTAGTTTTTTAAAAGGCTTTCCTAAAACTTCTGTATCGTATTTATGCAAATCATACTTTTCAATTAGTGCAATTAATTTTGCTGGATACCTTCTATCAGTAGCGTAACCAGCTTCACTTAAGCCTTTAGCCCATTTTACATAATCTCCTTTTCTCAACTTAAATAATTTAGCATATCTATTTCTTGTAGCCAAAAATTTAGAGTGATCTTTAAATGAGTTATTAGGATGTTTATACACTCTAAAACATTCTCCTTTTTCATCATCATCATGATATACTTTTTTACCCTTCCATCCTTTGTGACACTTTATACCAAAATGATTGTTCGATTTTTTAGTTAATAAGCTATTTCCACTTGACGACTCTAATATGCCTTGAGCTAATGTAATACTCGCTGGTATTTTAAAAACTCTCATCTCTTCCATAGCAATATCTTTGTAGCGTTTAATATATTCTATGGTCGAGTTTGTGATAGCTGAATTTTTCTTTGTATTTACACTAGTTGGTTTATTGGCCTTTTGATGTACAGCTATTTCTTTTTGAGATTTTCTGGCTAACTTTTTTTTCGATTTACATCCTACAAGAAAGCTAATAGTTAGCAAACAAATTAAAATATATTTCAGCTTCATAATTTAAACTATTTGAGGTACGTTTTTCCTTTCTAACAAAATGTTCATTCCTGCTATTCCTTGTAAACCTCCAGTATGAATAGCTACTATTTTTGTTCCTTTTTTAAAAAAATCATTTTTAATTAAGTCTACAATACCAAACAACATCTTCCCTGTATAAACTGGATCTAAGGGTATTGATGTTTCACTTTTAAATTTATTGATAAATGTAATTAATTCTTCTGAAATTTTAGCATAACCCCAAAAATGATATGTAGTATTTAAACTCCAATTATCATTATTTAGTACATATTTTTTGATTTCATCTTGAAGAAAATCACCTTTCAAAGCTGGAAAGCCAATTGCTTTTTGATGATTTTTAAGTGAATTAATAATTCCTGAAATAGTACCTCCAGTACCAACGGCTGCGCATATTATATCAAATTGCTCATCACTACTCGTTAAAATTTCTTCACATCCTCTTACTGCTAAACGATTTGTTCCACCTTCAGGAACCAGGTAAAAATCGCCAAATTTTTCTTTTAGTTTGGCAATAAATTCTGATGTATTTTTATTCCTATAAGCACTTCTTGTAACAAACTCAAATTGCATATTGTGCTCTGAAGCAAATTTTAATGTTGGGTTATTTTTAATTACTTCTTGCAAATTATTTGCTAATTCATCTCCCCTAATAATTCCTATGGTTTTAAAATTATGCTCAAAACCTGCTGCAGCTGTAGCAGCAATGTGGTTAGAATAGGCACCTCCAAAGGTTACCAAAGTATGTTTATTTTGATTGAAAGCTTCTTGTAGATTATATTTTAATTTTCGGTATTTATTTCCTGAAATAAAAGGGTGTAATTCATCTTCTCTTTTTATATAAAGGGAAATACCCTTATCATTTATTTCAGAAAAGTGCACTTCTTGTATTCTACTATTTTTGGTTGCTAAAAACAATTTTTTCAAGTGTTTAGTTAGACTCTAATTTCTCCTCAAGCAAAGTCCATTCTTCCATTAACTTTTCAATAGTATTTTTTTTAGTTTTATAAATTTCGAAAAAATTGTGTTTTGTTGAAGTTATTTCGTAATCTTCAGCTAATGCTAAATCCATTTCAGAAATTTCTATTTCTAATTCATCAATTTGCGTTTCAATTTTGTTTAATTTATTTTTTAGCTTTTTAAGTTCTTTATCTTCAATTTTTCTTGTTTGAATCTCTTCGTTTTTAGTAGCACCTTTCTTTTTTTCAACAATAGTTCTTTTTTCAGCTTCGCGTAAATTTTCTATTTGGTGTTGTTCTAAGAAATAATTTATATCCCCTAAATATTCTTTAATTTCCTTGTCTTTAAAACCATAAACCGTAGTTGCTAGCCCCTGTAAAAATTCACGGTCATGTGATACTAAAATTAAAGTTCCTTTAAATTTTTTCAATGCACTTTTAAGCACATTTTTAGAGGCAATATCTAAATGGTTGGTTGGCTCATCCATTATTAACACGTTAAAAGGCGATAATAATAATTTACACAAAGCCAATCTATTTCTTTCTCCTCCCGAAAGCATTTTAGCTTTTTTATCTACAGCATCCCCTCCAAACAAAAAGGCTCCCAACATATCTCTTACCTTAACTCGGTTTGCATCTGTAGAAGCATCTTCCATAATTTCTAAAACCGTTTTTTCTGGTTCAAGGTATTCAGATTGATTTTGAGCAAAATATCCAATTTCTACATTATGTCCCAATTTTAAATGTCCTCCATAAGCTATTTCGCCCACAATAATTTTTGCTAAAGTAGATTTGCCTTGTCCGTTTTGACCAACAAAAGCTATTTTACTATTGCGTTCAATTAATAGGTTTACGTTTTCTAATACATGTTTATCTCCATAACTTTTAGATAAATTTTCTGCTTCAATAACAATTTTTCCAGGATCTTTTGAAACTTGAAAACGAACATTCATTACAGCGTTATCATCTGTATCTACTTCTATACGTTCTACCTTATCCAATTTTTTTATTAGAGATTGTGCCATAGATGCTTTGTTGGCTTTAGCTCTAAATTTATCAATTAATATTTGTGTGGCTTTTATTTCTTTCTCTTGGTTTTTTTGTGCTTGTAATTGTTTTTCTTTTATCTCACCACGTAACAATAAAAATTGAGAATATGGTTTTTTATAATCGTATATTTTCCCTAAAGAAATTTCAATGGTTCTGTTGGTAACATTATTTAAAAACATTTTATCATGCGACACCAACATAATAGCTCCCGAGTAATTTTTTAAAAAATTTTCTAACCAAATAATAGATTCAATATCTAAATGATTGGTTGGTTCATCTAATAATAAAATATCATTATTTTGTAATAATAATTTAGCTAATTCAATACGCATTCTCCATCCACCGGAAAAAGTATTAGTCAGTTTATCAAAATCTTCTCTCTGAAATCCAAGCCCTTGAAGAATTTTTTCAGTATTCCCTTTATAGTTATAGCCTCCCAAAAGTTCATACCTATGCGTACATTCATTTAAATCTACCATTAAATCATGATAGTATTCACTTTCATAATCGGTTCTTTCTACTAGTTCTTGATTTATTTTTTCTAATTTAATTTCTAGCCTTTTAATTTCTTCAAAAGCTTGATAAGCTTCTTCTAAAATTGTTCGTCCTTCAACAAAATCTATATCCTGACGTAAAAACCCAATATGCACATCTTTATCAAATGCCATAGTACCACTTGTACTTTCTATATCTTTAGAAATCACCTTTAAAAGAGTAGATTTTCCCGCTCCATTTTTCCCTATCAATCCTATTCTATCCCCTTTATTTAACTTAAAAGTAATTCCAGAAAATAAATTGGAACCGGCAAATGAAACTGTTAAATTATGTACGTTAAGCATTACTATTTTATAATTTAATGTAAATTTGTTTTTAATAAAAACATTGCAAACTTACTATAAAAAAGTGTGCAACTCAATTAAAGTTTTTAATTTTGTTTTTTGATGTGAAATGATAAAAAAAGGAACCAAATTATACAGTATTTTTTTTAACAAATGCCCTAAGTGCCATGAAGGTGATTTTATGAAAGAAAAAAACATTTTCAAACTACATAAAGCCTTTCAAATGCACGAAAAATGTTCTAATTGTGGCTTGAAATATACTATAGAGCCCTCTTTTTTTTATGGAGCCATGTATATTAATTATGCTCTTACTGTTGGCCTCTCAATAATAACATTTATAATTGCAACTTTATTTTTTAATTTAAATTTACTTCAACGTTTTATTCCAATTGTAATTGTATTAGTATTGACAGTTCCTATTACTATTAGACTTTCACGAATAATTTGGATTAATATATTTATAAAATATCAAAAAAATACAACTAAAAATAACCAAAACGAGCAATAGAGATTTCTTTGTCTAGTTCAAGTCCATTTTCTAAATGATTGTAGAGTTCATTGGCAATTGTTGGAGCAATCATAACCCCACGAGTTCCTAAACCATTTAAGATGGCTAAATTTTGATACGTTGGATGTTTTCCTACCAAAGGTCTTCTGTCTTTAACTGTTGGTCTAATGCCTGCTGTATGATTAACAATTGTGTAAGGAACAGTAATAAAGGAATTTAATTTAACAAGCAATTCTTGCTTTCCGTTTGGCGTGGGCTCCTTTGTTTTATCTTTCCAATTAAAAGTAGCACCAATTTTATAATAATTATTCCCTAGAGGAAGCACAAATACTGCTGCTTTTATTAAAAAATCTATATTTAATGTAGGAGCATAAATAGTTATCAATTCTCCTTTTGCTTCTTGCATTGGTAAGTAATTAAAAAACGGGTTATTAATCATACCAAACCCCTCACAAAAAACAATCTTTAATGCTTTAACTTTTTTATATTTAATAGTTTTTTTGCTAATTTTTAGTTGCGTATAATCAAAACTTTCATTTTCGATTATTTTTTTCTTCAATAAATATTTCCGGTAATCTTGAAGTAGTGAGTTCGTGTCAATTCTTCCTGTATTTATTAATTTTCCAAAGCCATAGTTTGCAATAACACCTGTTATCTTCGTCTCTATTATTTTGGGAAACATAAAATTCGTAAGCAATGGTTTATCACAAGCAACAAACCAATTATTTTGTTCTTCAATTGATTTAAATATTCTATAAATATCTATTGAGTAATTATACTTGTTCGTAAATTTTTTTTCTAAATTTTTATAAAAGGGTATTGCTGTTTTTAATTGTTTAACAGCATTCCAAACAGGTGTAAATCGTTTTAAAATAACAGGATTATACATGCCTCCTGCTACAATTGAAGAATTTTGAGAGTTATCTTCATATACTACAAATGATTTTTGGTTTTTTTCTAATTCTTCAGCAAAGGCTAAACCAGCCAACCCCAAACCTACAATAATATAATCTACCTTCATAAAATCGTTTTTTCTATAAAAACAAAAAACTCCTGCAAATAGCAAGAGTTTTTTGTTTTTGTAATCTAATAATTAGTAATTCCACATATCTAATTCTTTATTTCTAATTTCATCTTTAATTCTATTAGACTCCATTACTTGAAACAATGCATTTCCTTTAACATATTCAGCTACATCTCTGTCTCCATAAATATTTTCTTCTCTATATATAATTGAGTTAAATCTCCTTGCATTTAATAAATGGTCAAATGAAATTGGATATGCCGAATTTTTTTGATTAAAAACTTTCATGTTGTGAAGCGTATTTCTTGCATCAGGAAACCAAACCCAAAACAACGCTAACTGTTCTGAAACATCCATATCATCTCTACCCATTATTTGTACATCTGGAGCAACAGGTGCTAATGCCAATAAACGGTATTTTAATTCTCCTTGTCTTTTGTCAAAATACCAAAGCCCTTTTATTTTAAATCCTTCAATATCTTGAGAGGTTAGGTTAATTTTATCTATATATTCTTCAATATTAGTGTTACCTGCATTCAATTCATCAAAACCAACATCAGTAGTATCAATTCTAAATAGTTTGGCATTTATTTCAGATTTTGTCATTTTAGCTGCAAAATAAGAATCATCATAAACTTCGGTTATTTCACCATTTTTAATACCTCTTAAAAGCGTATCAAATAAAGAGCGTCTACTACTTGAGACATTAGTAGTATCTACAGGGTAATACATAGGTAAATTAATTTTTTCATTTAAATCTATATATTCCCATACCACTTTAGACCATAAAATATCTCTATCATCTATATACCCATATTCTAATGGTTTATCATTATCAACAGCTAATTGTTCAGGTGTTTTTTTTCCAATATCAGAAGGTTTTTTTGCATTCAATAAATTTGACTGTGCGTATGTAGCACTGAACAGTACAAATGCCAAAAAAAAGACTCCAATATTTTTCTTATTCTTCATTTAAAATTATTTTATTGTATTTCTATACTAACTGCTGCAGCATTTTTAATCTTATAAGAATTATTTCCTACTAACGACGATTTTATATCAAATATTGCAATTACATCTCCTCTTTTTGCTTTAGAGATTGCTTTTATCGCTTGTGCACTCATTCTATTACCTTTAACAACAACTGCAGACTGACCTGGTACCTTTACAGTAAAACCAAAAGTTTTCAATTTTAAATCAAAATCAAAATCTGGTAATTCTGCACCAACAGTAACTTTTGTTAGTGTCGTTTTAGGCATTTTCACATAACCCATCTCTTTTCTAACTGAGCCTCTTGGAGAAGGTATATCTTTAATTCTAAATTTTTGAGAAGTCGTTATTGTTTGTCCGTTTGGTAATTTTCCAGAAACACTAATTTTCACTTCTCTTCCAGATTTAGGCGTCATAACATACTTCCCAGATCCCTTGACTTTATTTAATCCAACTCCGGTAGCTTTAACTAAATTATCGGGTATTCCAGGAATTGAAATTGTCATAGGGTTTGGCACTCCCCTATACACAACATTCATTTTATCGGCTGAAATAACGGCACTATTTGGTTTTGGTATAACCGCGTAAGAACTTGAAATTGGTATTTCTACAGGTTTTCCATTTTCAATGAAAACAAATTTCCCTTTAATTTCACGTTCACCAACAGCTCCTGCTGGAAAATCTAATATTGCGCCTCCATCTTCTAATTTGGTAATATTTTTACCATTAACTACAACTTCTGAAGGCTTTAAAGAAGCATCATATCTACCTAATACTATTTTTCCTTTAAAATTTTCACCTTGAAAAAATGCTGATTTTTCAGGAATTAAAATTGTTTTATAATTAGACATAGAAACGTCACTTTCTAATTGCCCACCTAAAAGACTTCCATAAATTTCAGACTGTGTGGTTACAATATCTGTTTGCAAAGACGTTAAATTGGTTATTGTGGATATTAAAGGAAATCCTTCATACCTATTTTCTAACCAAGACTGTTTACCATCTGCTGTATCTTGGTCAGATGTGTCAAATCTCTTATTCACATTTTTTGTCAATGGGTTTTTATCTCCTAATAGTTTAACTATAGCATTTCTATAATTATTAATTTGGTCTAAAAATTCTTGTCCTTCCGCGGTAAAATTATCACCTTTAAAAAAGTATTCATTTACAATGTTGGCATTATCCATTGTTTCATAATTGGTGGGATCGTCAACTTTTTTTAAGAAAAAATCTTTTTCCTTAGCTAGATAATCACTAAAATTTTTAGAGAGTTCATCTACCTTTTTCGCCATTGCAAACAAACTAGCATATTTTTCTGGTTGTTCTTGAGCTTTAGTTGATAAATTTTGTAAAGTAGCCGCATTTTTTGCAGCGGTAGTAATATTATTTTCTGTCAGTTTTTCATTCATATAACCAAAAGCAGAGAGTACCTCTTTAGACATTTGCATTGCTAACATTGCAATGAAAATTAAGTACATAAGGTTTATCATTTTCTGCCTTGGTGAGAGTTTACCTGAAGCCATTCTAATTAGTTTTTTGGTTAATAAAATAGTTTTTCAACTAATTAGTTTTTGCTTGACATTGCAGATAACATTCCTCCATACACACCATTTAATGAGGATAAATTTGTAGCTAAAGATTCCATTTGCTCTTTTAATTTACCTGCATTTATAGTTACCTGCTCGTTAATTTCAGCTTGTCTACTAGTGCTATCGAGTTGTAATTTGTATAAACTATTTAATGATTCCATTTGAGTAGCAGCCAACGAAAGTTGTTCGCTATATTTATTTGTTGCGGCAATTGAATCTACGGCAGGCGCAATGTTTTCAGCAGCCCCTTTAAAATTTTGAATACTTTCACTTAAACTAGACATTAAACTGGCATCCAATTTGGCATCTTTAAGCATTTCATCTAGTTTTTGGGATAAAAGACTCTGTGATTCTCTTACGTCTTTTCTCTCTTTATCTTTTTTATTTCCAGTCCCTAGTTCTGGGTAAACTAAAGACCAATCTAAATCTTCATCAACTGAATCAAATGCAGAAATAAAGAATACAGCTGCTTCAACAATCATACCTATTGAAAGCATTGTACCTCCACCTGTCCAGTGCTGAATTTTAAACAACGCTCCTAAAATTACTATTGCTGCTCCAATCCCATAAGCATAATTAAATAATTTTTTTGTGTTTCTACTTTGTGCCATAATTTAAGTTTTAAAGTTTTTGGTTAGGGTTAATTTTTTTTTCCATTTATGTTCGTACCAAGAAAATCTTGCACTGTTCTAAATCCAATATAGCTTCTCGCTGAGTCTGCATATTCATAATCACGCGTACTTACCTGTAAAAAGTAAGCAACATCTTTCCATGAGCCTCCTCTAATTATTTTTCTATGATTTTTTGTCATTTCCACATTTGGATTCATTGTTGAGCCAATGTAATATGACGCTTCACTATAAGCTGTGTTTGTCCATTCTGAAACATTACCTGCCATATTGTACAAGCCATAATCATTTGGATTGTATGATTTAGCTTCTACCGTATATAAAGCTCCATCAACAGCATAATTCCCTCTGCTAGGTTTAAAATTTGCTAAAAAGCATCCTCTATCAGTTGTAGTATATGGGCCACCCCAAGGGTATGTTGCATACTCTAAGCCACCTCGTGCAGCATATTCCCACTCAGCTTCAGTAGCCAGTCTAAAAGCTGGTACTGAACTTGGGTTTTTTCTTGAGTGTAAAAAATCATTTTTCTTTTTTGTTCTCCAACTACAAAATGCTTTTGCTTGACTCCATGTCACACCAACTACAGGATATCCATTATAAGCTTGGTGATAAAAATAATCTTGGTGCATAGGGTCATTGTAAGAATAATTAAAATCTTTTACCCATACGGTTGTATCTGGATAAATTTCAACTGTTTCTTGCTTTATAAAGTCTTTTCTTGCTCCTTTTTTTCTTGCTGCAGAACTTCTATCTAACCAAGAGTATTTATATTTAAGTTTTTTGGTATCCAAAATTCTTTTTCCATCAAAGCTATCTTCAATTGGTACATACATTGTATCCATTACTTCAGAGTAATATTCATCTGGGAAATCATTTGGGTCCCAAATTAAATCTTCATCCCAATTTAATGCTCTTCCTTGTAATGGAGAATTTACGTCTCCTAAGCTACCATAATTATTCATCATATACTTTTGATATGGAGTCATTTTGGTAGTGTCAATATTTTTAAACTGATAATTCTCTAACACCTTGTTGGCATCATCAGACATTAATTCTGATAACAGTGCTAATTGTGTTCTTACAATAGAATCTCTAACCCAATATACAAACTCTTTATATTCAGCATTTGTAATTTCAGTTTCGTCCATATAATACGGTCTAACGGTAACTGTTCTGGTTGGTGTATTTAAAGATGCCGCTACATCTTCATCTTCTTTTCCCATTGTAAAAGAACCTCCTGGAATTAAGACCATTCCAAGTGGTTTTTTTGTATGCCAAGTGCTTTTTGATCTAACTCCAACTAACTCTCCTTGATCATTAGAGCCACAGCTATATGCTAAAAAAGCTACTAAAATATACAATGATATTTTCTTCATAATAATTTTCTTCATCTATTAAGGCAAACCTATTACTAATTATTTTAAAAACCAATATTTTCTTTATTGTGTTTAAAACAACAAAAAATAGGTTTTATTATATTTAAACAACCTTTTTTACACTAATTTTTTTAGCGTTTTAATCCATCTATCGGGTATTTCCTGATTTGTGGCGCTAATATAATCTTGATATGTACAAGGTATTAACGCATGTCTCTTAAATTTATTATTTTCATTTAAATTAATTTCCATCCACCAACGTCCGCTTTTATTACTCTTATGAAAATTTAATACTTGATCTTCAATTGGAACAATATATTTTTTGTAGTTTTCTTTCAAACCAAACGGGTAATCATTTGCTCTATAATTTACACCTTCAATAAAATACCATATCATTTGTGAAATTAATTGTGCTGTTTGATTGTTACTGTCTAATTTAGGGTTATACTCATATATGCCAAACGAGGTTACTTTATCACTAATACCTGCATAACGAGAAATAGCACAAATTTCAGCACCTGTAAAACCATTAGGTGTAGCGTTATTATTTGCGGGAGCATCAGCTCTTCTTATTGAAGAGAGATCAACACTTACAATATCTGAATCGCGTAAAATAGGTTCTACTAATTGAATTGAACTTGAAACTTCTCCAAGTCTGTGTGCCTCAAAATATAAACTGTCTAACAAATCTAATTCATCTTGAGGATTAAAATATGTTTGGTAGCCAATATTACTGTAATTGAATAAATTATTGGGCTTATTCATCACTATTTTACTTAGATAAGATTGAGAAGTTAACTGATCTTCAATAGTTCCCAAATCAAATTTATTATCAACTGCTACAATATTTACAGTTTGTTCTAACTTATCGTAGGCTCTGTAATTAGCATAAGTTAAATCTTGACCTCCACCAATAATTACCGGAATAATTTTATTTTTTATCAAATAAGACAATAATTCACCTAAAGCAAAATAAGTGTCTTCGATAGTATTTCCCGGTGAAATATTACCTAAATCAACTACATTCATTGGCCAATTACCAGGGAATAATTTATAAAGTTCTTTTCGTATTTCGTCTAAATTAAAATCACTACTATAATTTCCAACAGAGGCTCTTCTTTCTTCAACGCCTATTATTGCAATTTTTTTATTGGTAAGATTAGGAAATTTGTTTTGTGTAGTATAGATATCCATACATTGCCCAAAAGACAAATTAGATAACATTTTGGCATAAGCCAACAATGTTTCATTTACAGGAGTAAGGTAATCAAAATTCATTTTTTGGGGTTAAATTCTATCTTTTTCAATTGCAAGATAATCAAAAAAATTATTTCTTAGTAGTTTTACGCTTTGTTGTTTTCTTTTTAGGTGATTTTTTGGCAATAATATCTTTAACTTCTTCTAGAGTTAATTTAGTTGCATCAACTGTTTTTGGTAATTCAATTTTAATTTTCCCTTTTAAAATATTAGACCTACCCCAACGTGCTTTTTCAACTCTAATTCCTTCTTCCTCCCAATTATGCAGTACTTTTTCAATATCCTTACGTTTTTTTTCTTCAATTAACTCAACAATATCTTCTTTCGTTAAATTATCAAAATCGTACTTTTTATTCACGTTGATATAAACTCCATTCCATTTTAAGAATGGACCAAAACGACCAACTCCTTTTTGAACAGGCAAATTTTCATATTCAGCAATTGGGGCGTCGGCTTTTTGTTTTTCCTGAATTAACTCAATAGCCCTATTAATATCTATTGACATCGGGTTTTCTCCTTTAGGTATTGAAACAAACAAAGAGTCATATTTAATGTAGGGACCAAAACGACCGTTGGCAACAATTACATCAATATCTTCATAATCTCCAATAGTTTTTGGAAGTTTAAACAAATCCATTGCTTCTTCATAAGTGATGGATGATAGGGTTTGATTACCTTGTAAGCTAGCGAATTTAGGCTTTTCTTCATCTGTAGCTTCTCCTATTTGAACCATTGCACCAAATCTCCCTAAACGTGCATACACATTTTTACCGCTAGCGGGATCAACACCTAGCAAGCGTTCTCCTTTTGCACGTTCAGCATTGGCTGCTACATCTTCAACTATTGGATGAAATTTATTATAAAACTCTTTAATCATAGCAATCCAATCTTCCTTACCTTCTGCAATTTCATCAAATTCAGATTCTACTTTTGCAGTAAAACCAAAATCTAAAATATTTGAAAAGTTTTCGACTAAGAAATCATTCACAATATTCCCTATATCTGTAGGTATTAATTTACCTTTATCTGAACCTACTTTTTCTGTTAGTTCTTTGGCTATTACTTTATCATTTTTTAATGTTAATTGCATATAGTTTCTATCTGTGCCTTCAATACTTCCCTTTTCTACGTATTCTCTTTTTTGAATAGTTGAAATAGTTGGTGCGTATGTTGATGGACGACCGATTCCTAGTTCTTCTAACCTTTTTACTAAAGAAGCCTCTGTATATCGATATGGAGCCTTTGTATACCTTTCTGTTGCCGTTATATATTCAGTAGTTAAAACTTCCCCAGTATTCATTTTAGGTAACATTCCTTCTTGTTCCTCATCTTCATTATCTGTACCTTCTAAATACACTTTTAAAAACCCATCAAATTTTATCATTTCACCATTTGCAGTAAAAACTTTATTGTTATTAGAGTTTGTAACTTTCACATTTGTACGTTCTAGTTGGGCATCACTCATTTGAGATGCAATGGTTCTTTTCCAAATTAAACTATACAGCCTGTCTTGATCATAATCTACTGAAACCGATTGTGTACCCATATTAGTAGGTCTAATTGCTTCGTGAGCTTCTTGTGCTCCCTTGGATTTATTGCTGAAGTTTCTTGGCGTGCTATAGGCTTCTCCAAATGATGAGATTATTTCTTCTTGCGCATTTGTTTTTGCATCTTCAGATAAATTTACACTATCTGTTCTCATATAGGTTATTAAACCTGCTTCATATAATCGCTGAGCAATCATCATTGTTTTAGCAACTGGGAAATATAATTTTCTTGAAGCTTCCTGTTGTAATGTTGAAGTTGTAAATGGTGCTGCCGGTGATTTTTTAGCAGGTTTTTTTTGTAAATCAGCTACCTTAAAGTTTGCTCCTACACAAGAATTTAAAAATGAATTTGCTTCTTCTTTAGTGCTAAAATTTTTGGGTAGTGTAGCTTTAAATTTTTTCCCTTCCTCAGTCAAAAATTCAGCAACAACCCTGTATGATGCTTTTGGTTTGAAATTTTTTATTTCTCGTTCTTTTTCTACTATTAAACGAACAGCTACAGATTGAACCCTACCGGCAGATAGCCCTCCTTTAATTTTCCGCCATAATACTGGTGAGAGCTCATAACCTACTAGCCTATCTAAAACTCTTCTTGCCTGTTGCGCATTCACCAAATTATAATCTATGCTTCTTGGATTTTCAACAGCTTTTAAAATGGCTTTTTTAGTAATTTCATGAAAAACAATACGCTTTGTATGAGCATCTTTTAGTTTTAGTTGTTCAAATAAATGCCACGCAATAGCTTCTCCTTCACGATCCTCATCTGAAGCTAGCCATACTGTATCAGCTTTTTTAGCTAAATCTTTTAACTTTTTAACAATTGCTTTTTTATCAGTTGGCACTTTATATTTCGGTTTAAAATCACCTTCTACATCTATTCCTATCTCTTTTGAAGGTAAGTCGGCTATATGTCCAAAACTTGATTCTACTTGAAAATCTTTACCCAAAAAATTCTCAATGGTTTTTGCTTTTGCCGGAGACTCTACTATTACTAAATTTTTAGCCATATTTTTTTATATAATTATTAAAACACTATAATTTCTCGTCTATTTTAATGAGTGAATATATTTTAAAATAGTGTTTTTAGGATTGCAAAAGTATATAGAATTTATTTAATATGGTTTTAACTTCTAAAAATAAGTGTGTCGCAAATGTATTTTTTACTCATATAAAGATACTTCTTCAACAAAAAAACCGCTTAAATATTATTTTTAAACGGTTTTAAACTCAATTAACAAAAATTAAATAAATTCCCTTTGCTATTATTTTTCTAAACTATAGCGTATTCATATTATTTATTAGTTTTTCTAACTTTTCAATTTTTAATTCAAGTGCATCTAACCTCGTTTCTTGTTGTTTCATTATTTCAACCCATTCATTTGTTTTTAATCCAACAGATACATTAATTAAACTCGCTTTCTTTCCTTCTGAACCTGTCCAGGCTCTTCCAATAATATTTTTAAAATATTTTAGTGTAATGTCTTTTTCTGAAATTGCTCTGGCATTGGACTGGGCTTACTATATTAGACTGGACATAAAGTTGCGAGAATTAGAGTTACATAAATTAACTCTGAATTATGAAAAGACAACACAGAAATTACAGTCCATCCTTTAAGCAAAAGGTAACGTTAAACAAGTACTTGGGAACCACAATTGGTTTTATGTGATATTAATTTATGTACTCCAAAAAACGGAAATGATTTTGTAACTCAACTAAAAAATACAAATCCTTTTGTTGAAGTCATTTTTGTAACTGCTTTTAATGATTCTAAAACTATTTCTAGCGTAAAAAAAATTGCACCGCTAAACTACATTTTAAAACCATTTACTAAAAAACAATTAACAATTGCCGTTCATTTAGCATTAAATTTACTAAATTTAAAACTTAGAAAAACAAGTGTTTCCCTAAGTAAATTAAGTCCTACCGAAATAAAAATCACCCATCAAATAGCTAATGGATATAGCAGTATTGAGATAGGAAAAGCATTAAATATCTCATCTAAAACAGTTCGAAATCACAGATACAATATTTCAAAAAAACTCAGCCTTTCTAATGAAAATAACAGTCTGTTGAAATGGGCTATTTCAAATTTATCTTAGTTAATAAATTACAAATTCTTTGTTAAAATTCTGCCAATTTGTCACTATTTTAAAAAAACTATTTATATTTGCAGCCGAATAGTTATGATATATGAGTAGCGAAAAAATAATAGAAGAAAAAAAGCAGGGACAAGCACTTTTAACTCAACAAAAAGAAGGGAATACTAAAAAGTTATACATTGAAAGTTATGGCTGTCAAATGAATCTGAATGACAGTGAGATTGTAGCTTCAATTCTTTCAGAGCAAGGGTATAATACCACACATTTATTAGAGGAAGCCGATTTAGTTTTAGTAAACACTTGCTCCATTAGAGAAAAAGCAGAACAAACAGTTCGCAAGCGCTTAGAGAAATACAATGCCATTAAAAAAATAAACCCTACTATGAAAGTAGGTGTTTTAGGCTGTATGGCCGAACGATTGAAAGAAAAATTTTTAGAAGAAGAAAAAATAGTTGATTTAGTTGTAGGTCCAGATGCTTATAGAGATTTACCTAATTTACTAAAAGAAGTAAGCGAAGGAAGAGATGCTGTAAATGTTATCTTATCTAAAGAAGAAACGTATGCTGACGTTTCTCCAGTTCGGTTAAATAGTAACGGTGTTTCAGCTTTTGTTTCAATTACCAGAGGTTGCGACAATATGTGCACATTTTGTGTTGTTCCTTTTACTCGTGGGAGAGAACGAAGCCGAGATCCTAAAAGTATTTTAGAAGAAATTAAAGAACTTTACACTAAAAATTATAAAGAAATAACTCTTTTAGGTCAAAATGTAGATAGTTACCTTTGGTATGGTGGCGGTTTAAAAAAAGATTTTAAAAAAGCCTCTGAAATTGCGCAAACTACCGCTGTAGATTTTGCACAATTATTAAACATGGTTGCTATCTCATTTCCAAAAATGCGTATTCGATTTTCAACTTCAAATCCACAGGATATGAATTTAAATGTAATTCATACCATGGCAAAACACAAAAATATATGTAAATACATTCACTTACCTGTACAATCTGGAAGCACATCGGTATTGAAAAGAATGAATCGCCAACACACCCGTGAAGAATATATGGAATTAATAGATAATATTAGAAAAATAATTCCAGAATGTGCTTTATCACAAGATTTAATGACTGGTTTTTGTGGTGAAACTAATGAAGAGCATCAAGAAACATTGAGTTTAATGGAGTACGTAAAATACGACTTTGGTTTTATGTTTGCTTATTCCGAAAGACCTGGAACACCCGCTGCAAAAAAAATGGAAGATAACGTTCCTCTTTCAACAAAGAAGAAAAGATTGGCTGAAATAATTTTATTACAACAACAACACAGTTTGTATCGTTTAAAAAAATTTATTGGAAAAACTGTTGAAATATTAATTGAAGGAACATCAAAAAAATCTGACAACCATTGGAAAGGCCGAAATTCACAAAACGCCGTGGCTGTTTTTCCTAAAGGAAATGAAAAAATTGGTGATTTTGTAAATGTTTATATTGAAGATTGTACATCAGCAACGCTCATTGGAAAAAGAATTTAATATTATGGAACCTCTACAAGTAATAAAACAACGTTTTGAAATAATTGGAAATGATATTCATTTAAATAGAGCTTTGGAAAAAGCCATTAGAGTTGCTCCAACTGATATATCTGTTTTAGTTACCGGGGAAAGTGGTGTTGGTAAAGAAAGTATTCCAAAAATAATTCATCATTTATCTCATAGAAAGCACGCAAAATATATTGCTATTAATTGTGGTGCAATACCAGAAGGGACAATTGACAGTGAACTTTTTGGACATGAAAAAGGTTCCTTTACCGGTGCATCAACTACACGAAAAGGTTATTTTGAAGTAGCTGATGGCGGCACCATCTTTTTAGATGAAGTTGGTGAATTACCATTAACCACACAAGTTAGATTATTACGTGTACTAGAAAATGGTGAATTTATTAAAGTTGGTTCATCTCAAGTACAAAAAACAAATATCCGTATAGTTGCCGCTACCAATTTAAATATGCAACATGCTATAAATAACGGTAAGTTTAGAGAAGACTTATACTACCGTTTAAGTACCATTGAAATACATTTACCTCCTTTGCGTGATCGATTAGGTGATATCCATTTATTATTTAGAAAATTTGCTGCAGACTTTGCTCAAAAATATAAAATGCCAACGGTTAGGCTTACCGAAAACGCTATAAAAGTTTTAGAAAATTACAATTTTCCGGGAAATATTCGTCAATTACGTAATATTGCTGAACAAATATCTGTAGTTGAAGAAAAAAGGGAAATTACAGCCGAGAAATTATTACAATACTTACCAAGTAAAGGTAGTAATTTACCTTCAGTTATTGAACACAAAAATTCTAATGATAATTTCGCAAATGAAAGAGATATTATGTACAAAATTTTATTTGACATGCGAAATGATATCAATGATTTAAAAAAATTAACACTTGACTTAATGGAAAGTGGCGATACGAATAAAGTTCAGGAAGACAATAAAAATCTGATTAAAAAAATATATAAAGAAGAACCCGTTTTCAATCAACAAGATGAAAATCAAGTTGAAGTTGTAAGAATCAATGAAAGATACGATAATGACAAAGACGACAGTTATGAATTTGCTGAAACTATTGATGCTGATGAAAGTTTATCAATACAGGAAAAAGAAATTGAATTGATAAAAAAATCGCTCGAGCGTAATAACGGTAAACGAAAATTAGCTTCAAAAGAGTTGGGTATTTCAGAAAGAACATTGTACCGTAAAATCAAACAATACAATTTATAACTTATTATATGTAACTTTGGATTTAATTTTTTAGCTTCACAAAAAACATTTAATTTTTAATGAAAAAATTTAATTTTACCATCTTAATTTTATTGGTGTTCACCGCTCAAAGTTGTGGCATTTATTCGTTTACAGGAACAAATTTACATCCAGATGTAAAAACAGTACAAATAGACTACTTCCCAAACAATGCAGTTTTAATTGAACCCGTACTAAGTCAAGAGTTTACATTACGACTTCAAGATTTATTTCTGCAACAAACAAATTTAGACCTTGTAAAATCTGGTGGTGATTTACAATTTGAAGGAGAAATAACTGGTTATAAAATTAACCCAATGACTGCAACAGCTCAACAAACAGCTGCTCAAAACCGATTAACAGTAACGGTAAATGTTCGTTTTTATAATAATAAAGTTGAAGAAGATAATTTTGAACAAACTTTTTCTCATTTTTATGATTTTGATGCAAATGCACAATTAACGGGTGGTTTGTTAGACGATGCTCTAAATGAGATACTAGAAAGAATAACACAAGATATTTTTAATGCTTCTGTAGCAAAATGGTAATACTATGAATAGTACCGATTTTACACGTATACTACAAAATCCTGAAAATATTGATACTTCTAAAACGATGAAATTAGAAGAAATAATCTCTGAATTTCCCTACTTTCAATCGGCAAGATCATTATTATTAAAAGGACTAAATAAAACCGGTAGTTACAAATACAATATATCATTAAAAAAAACAGCAGCTTATACTGTTGACAGAGAAGTGCTTTTCAACTTTATTACATCTCCAATTTTTATAACAAAAAATACCCCCAAAATTAAACCGTTAGAAAACATTAAAGTTCTACATAAAAAAATAACAGATACCGTTCTAAGCAAAAATTCAAATACTAAAAAAGAAACAATTGAAGGTACTGAAATATTAGAAATAGGAAAGCCTATACAATTCAACAGTACTGAACCTCATTCATTCAATGAATGGATGCAGTTAATTACACAAAAAACCATTACTAGAGAAGAAAAAAAGGCAACTAAATCTAATATTATAGATACATTTATCAAAACCAACCCTAAAATAAAAGCAATTGACAAAACGGCAAAGAATATTGACATTTCACCTGAAAGCTCAACTGCAAATGATAGCTTAATGACCGAAACTTTAGCTAAAGTATATCTAGAGCAAAAAAAGTATGAAAATGCCATTAAAGCTTATCACATCTTAAGTTTGAAATATCCAGAAAAAAGTGGTTTCTTTGCAGACCGAATTAAAGCAATAAAAAATTTACAAAATAATAAGTCATGACATACACATTATTTTTAGTTCTAATTATGATAGTAGCATTTTTGCTAATTTTAATTATTATGGTACAAAACCCTAAAGGTGGAGGATTATCTTCTTCTTTTGGAGGTACTGGAACTCAATCTTTAGGTGGAGTTCAAAACACCACTAACTTTTTAGATAAAAGTACTTGGACTTTATCTATTGTTCTATTAGCATTAATTTTGTTGTCAAATTTTGCAGCTCCAACAGTGGGCAAGGCTGATACAAGTTCAGAGATTCAAAATACTATTGAGAATAGAGAAATTCAAGATATTCCTGCACAACAACCTGCAACTAGTACTACATTGAAGGATTCAGCTCAGTAGAAATTAATAAAATACAACATAAAAATGCCAACGGAAATGACACGTTGGCATTTTTATTTTATTCTAAATTCAATTAAAAAGTACATTTGTCAGTTTTACTGAATTGGCATACTTTTAGAGAACTTAATTCACAGAATTAATAAATTTTAAACTAATTACAAATGAGTAAAATTAATATCAAACCATTAGCTGATAGAGTTTTGGTAAAACCTATTGAAGCAGAAACAACAACAGCTTCAGGATTAATAATCCCAGACTCAGCAAAAGAAAAACAACAAGAAGGAACTGTTATTGCAATTGGTAATGGAACAAAAGACGAACCAATGACTGTAAAAGTTGGTGATACTGTTTTATTTGGGAAATATGCAGGTACCGAATTAGTTTTGGAAGGTACTGAGTATTTAATTATGAGAGAAGCTGATATTTTAGCAATTGTTTAAATTTTAAAGAAAATAAAAATGGCAAAAGATATAATTTTTGATATAGAAGCACGTGATGGTTTAAAACGTGGAGTTGATGCATTGGCAAATGCCGTAAAAGTAACTTTAGGACCAAAAGGAAGAAATGTAGTAATAGGTAAAGCTTTTGGCGGGCCTATAATTACCAAAGACGGTGTTACTGTTGCTAAAGAAATTGAATTAGAAGATGCTATAGAGAATATGGGAGCACAAATGGTAAAAGAAGTTGCTTCAAGAACAAACGATTTGGCTGGTGATGGTACTACAACAGCAACTGTTTTAGCTCAAGCAATTGTGAAAGAAGGGTTAAAAAATGTTGCAGCAGGAGCCAATCCATTAGATTTAAAAAGAGGTATTGATAAAGCTGTTAAAGCTATTGTTAAAAATTTACAAGAACAATCTGAAGAAGTTGGAAATAAATCGAGTAAAATAAAGCAAGTAGCTTCAATTTCATCAAATAATGATGAAGTTGTGGGTGATTTAATTGCTGAAGCATTTCAAAAAGTAGGAAAAGAAGGTGTTATTACTGTTGAAGAAGCTAAAGGAACTTCAACCTATGTTGACATTGTTGAAGGAATGCAATTTGATAGAGGTTATCTATCTCCTTATTTTGTTACCAATGCTGACAAAATGTTAACAGACTTGGAAAATCCTTACATCCTTTTGTTTGAAAAGAAAATAACAAACCTTAAAGATTTACTACCTATTTTAGAGCCAGTTGCTCAAAGTGGAAAACCACTATTAGTAATTGCTGAAGATGTTGAAGGTGAAGCTTTAGCAACTCTAGTGATGAATAAATTACGTGGTGCACTTAAAATTGCAGCAGTTAAAGCTCCTGGTTTTGGAGATAGAAGAAAAGAAATGTTAGAAGATATCGCAATTTTAACAGGTGGAACTGTTATTGCTGAAGAAAGAGGGTTGACATTAGAAAAAACTACACTAGAAATGTTAGGAACTGCTGAAAGAGTTACCATTGATAAAGATAATACCACAATTGTAAATGGTGCTGGGAATGCTGATGACATTAAAGCAAGAGTAACGCAAATTAAAGCGCAAATTGAAACTACAACTTCAGAATACGACAAAGAAAAATTACAAGAACGCTTAGCTAAATTAGCTGGTGGAGTTGCAGTTTTATATGTTGGTGCTGCAAGTGAAATTGAAATGAAAGAAAAGAAAGATAGAGTTGATGACGCACTTCATGCAACACGTGCAGCGGTTGAAGAAGGTATTGTTGCTGGTGGTGGAGTTGCTTTAGTTAGAACCAAAGAAGTTTTAAAATCTATTACAACAGACAGTTTAGATGAAGCAACTGGAATTAAAATTTTAGAGAGAGCCATTGAAGAACCTCTTCGTCAAATTGTTGAAAATGCAGGAGGTGAAGGTTCGGTAGTTGTTGCTAAGGTAATTGAAGGTAAAGGAGACTTTGGTTATAACGCAAAAACTGATGAGTATACTAAAATGCTAAAAGCAGGTATTATTGACCCTACCAAAGTTACTAGAATTGCACTTGAAAATGCAGCTTCAGTTGCTGGTATGATTTTAACAACAGCTTGTACGTTAGTTGATATTAAAGAAGATGCTCCAGCCGGTGGTGGAATGCCTCCAATGGGTGGTGGAATGCCAGGAATGATGTAAAAATAAAATTTATATTCTATAAAAAAATCCGATGCTAAAACATCGGATTTTTTTGTGCCTAAACATAATATTTACGCTACATAAATCTCAGGGTTTAGATAAAAGTTGTAATTTAAAAAAACAGGTAAGTATATAATTATTAAGAATTATCATATTGCATAATAAGCTCCTCAATTAAAATTTCTTACCATTTAATTTAAAAAACTGACATTCAATAGGTTTTACAATAAAATATTTGATTCTTGTAAAAATAGATTCTATATTTATGTGCATAATCCTCTCTGTTTATTTTCTTACCCCCTTTAAATTATTAATGATAATTAAATGCCCAAATAGAATTGTAGTAATTATTTTTTTTATTTGATATTATTTTAAAATAGTTAAAAGAGTATTGTAAAATGAAACCTTTAAAACTAATTGTACCTTTTTTATTGATTGTGAATTTATTCGCTAAAAGTGAAGTGAAACAATCTACAACTTTATTTGCAAATAGTTTAAATTATACTCCTATTACTTTAGAAAAAAAACTCAACAATAACGTAAATACAATTATTTTTCAATCTCGCTCACGCACTTTTGAAAATGAAGAATGTCTTCAAACAATAACAGGGAAAATAAGCAACAAATTATCTGGAGAGATTCTCAATAATACAAAGGTAACTATCTACTTAAATGGAGAGGAAGATAGAAGTTTAAAAGTTGGAGTAGATGGTACTTATAATTTTAAAATTAAGTGCAACGCCAATTATTACATTAAAGTTCACAAATTAAACTTTATAAATGATATTTACGAATTTAAAACAACATCAAAAAACAATAAAATAATTATTCATGATTTTGTTTTAGAACCTGAATGTATTCAAACAATAAGTGGTAATATTTTAGATAAAGAAACTAAAAAACCTATAAGTGCTAACTTAAAACTCTATATTAACAATGTTGAGGTCGAAACTTTTAAAATTAAAGATGACGGCAGTTACTTTATTAAATTTCAGTGTGTTACAAATTATAGAATTGTAGCAAGTAAACCTTACTATTTTAATGATTCTTATTATTTTTTAACAGATTATATTGAAAACAAACAACCTAATTATTTTCATTTAAAAAAAGATTTATTTTTAAAAAGAAATGATTGTTACCAACAAATTTCAGGAACTGTTTTAGATGTAAATACACATACAATTATACCAAACAGTACCGTTTCATTATATTATCAAAACACTAAAATTAAATCATTTAAAACTAACGAAAATGGCTCATATTCATTTAAAGCAAACTGTAATTTAAATTATGAATTGAGAATTTTTAAAGATAATAATTTTGTGAAAACAATAAATGTTAAAACATCTTCTTTAAAGAATATCAATACAAAACAAGATATTTATTTGGGAGTAACAAATTGTAGGCAGGTTGTAAATGGAATGGTTATAAGTGAAAAAACGAAGGCTCGGTTAATTAATACTCAAATTACGTTATTCGAAGGAAAAACTAAAATTAAAAAAATAATTACCGATGGAAATGGTACTTTTTCGTTTGGTTTAAACTGTAATTCTAGTTATAAAATAATAGCTAGTAATAGCAAATACTTTACTACATCAATTAATTTTGACACAGAAAAAAGGGGAAATATTACAGTCAATAAAACTATTGAACTTAATTTGTTAGACTGTAGTCAAACTGTGAACGGAATTGTTTTAGATAAGGTTACCAAACTTCCTATTGCGAATACTCAAGTTGTTCTACTTGAAAAAGGTTATGAAGTATTAAAAACCATAACTAATAATCATGGAAAATTTTTCTTTAATGTAAATTGTGCTTCTAAGTATGAAATTGTAACAACTCATAAAAAATATAAAACAAATTCTATAAAATTAGCAATTAACAAAGCCAGAAACACAACAAACAGCATAAGCTTTAATTTAGAAAAAAAGGATTGTAGCCAAATAATTACTGGAATTATTAGAGACAAAACAACCAAAAAACCACTTCCAAACACCGCAATTTCTCTGTACCAAAACAACAATGTAGTTAGTTCATATACTGTTGGAGAAGATGGAGTTTATACCTTAAAATTAAACTGTTCTTCAACATATAAACTTTCGGTTTTTAAAAACAATTATTTAGAATCATTTCAGCTTAAAACTGATAATCAAAATAATCAAATTTTAAACTTAAATATTGATATTGAGGCTCTCAGCTGTGAAAATTATATTAAAGGAGTAGTTAAAGAAAATATTACAAACAATCCTATTCCCAATACTTCTGTATTCTTAAAATTTAACTCAAAAGAAATTAAACAAACATTAACAGATTCTATAGGAGCTTTTTATTTTAATGCTAAATGCCGTAAACCTTATACTGTTTTCGTAACAAAATTAAATTATACAAAACAAACTATTTTACTATCTGATAAAAATAATTTAGATTACAATTTAGACCTTAGCATAGAACCTATAATACCCTTTAAAGAGAAAAATGGCATTAAATATATTGAGACCAAACCTATAATTTTTGGATTGGATGAGTTTAAAATTAATACTAAAATTAAGCTTGAACTAAATAAAGTGATATATAATATGAATCAGAACCCTTCTATTAAAATAGAAATAAATTATTATACAGATAGTAGAGGACCTGATGATTATAATTTACAACTATCCATAAAAAGAGCCAATGCAACAAAAGATTATTTAATTTCAAAAGGAATTGATTCAAACAGGATAAAAGCTACCGGTTTTGGAGAAACTAAATTACTTAACAAATGTAAAAATAACGTAAAATGCTCTGACGCTGAGCATGCAATAAATAGGCGAACTGAATTTATTGTAACAAAAAAATGAGGCTGTCTAAAAAGTAATTATACTTGTCATTTTGAACAAAGTTAAAAATCTCAACATCTTGATATATAAGCGTTTAATTTTAAGAAGATTCTTCATTTACATTCAGAATGACACTTTTTAGACAGCCTCATTTTTTTGTTATCGTTTTATTCTTTCACTTCTTCAGTATTAACCATTTTTGCTTTTAAAGGCATATTACAAACAGGGCAGTTCCCTTCTTTGTCATACGTTTTTCCTTTTTCACAATCCATTCGGCATTGATACACAACCTTTGAAGCTATTTTTTTAGTTTCGTGGTCATGATTTTCATGGCTTCCCATTTTCATTTCTTCCGTTGCTTGCACTTTTTTAACTTCTTCCTTTTTGTCTCCTTTACAAGCTGTTAACAGAAGTGAAAATGAAAAAATTGCAACAAATATAAAAAGTGTTTTTTTCATAATTTTAATTTATTAATTAGGTGCCTAAAGTAATAAAAATCTTTTACTTTTTTAATTGTTGATAATAAAATGCTGGTAGTAATAGGAATACAAATAATGGCTGAATTAAAAACCTTCTAGTATAAAATATCAATTTATAATCAAAATCTAATTTAAGAAACACAAAAAGTGCAGAACTAAAAATTACGAAAGCAATTACATAAAACTTAATTGAAAAAAAGGTAATTTTTAAATCATTGAAAAAAAGATATATAATTGCCAATGAAATTACAGTATTTAAAGTATATCTATAAAAAATATTAAGGAAAAATATAGAAAAATCTAGATTTGGAATTTCAGTATGTAAATAATCGTTTTTAAAATACTCAATTAACGGGTCGTAAAAATAAGGTTGTACAAAAACTCTAACAGCAATTAGCAATAAAAATAATAATACAATTAATAATATTTGAAACTTTCTTTTCACTTTTTCAATTTTGAAAATTTTTGTATCCATACAAACCAAAGTAAAAATGTGATACCATAAATTATTACTGGAAATAAAATATCATGCAAAAAATATTGATATTCAGGATATTTATACAATGCAATTGCTATGATAGCAATTCTAAAAATATTAGTAAAATATATAAGTAAACTACCTACAATAACAAATAACAAAGTTGTTTTAAAATTACTTGCAAAAGCAACAATAAAGGAAATGAATAAAATAATTATACTTAGGGCATTACATCCTTCAATTACACGAGCTACTAATTTATCATTTATAAATAAATTTATAGAAATTTCATTTGTATTTTGTTCAATTCCTGCACTATACCCAAAATTATTTAATAAAAATTGAGTTTGTTTAGCTACTGTTTTAGTTATGGGAGCACAAGCAAAAATACCTTCAGTTTTCTGATTTTTACTCAGGTAAACTGAATATAATAGGAACAACAGAAAATATACTCCAAAAAATTTAATCAAAAAGAATATTACTGTTTTATTGCTTTTCACTAAAAAAGAATTTTAATTTTGCATAAAACTACAAATTAATATGAACATTCCTCAATTAAAAAAAGCCATAACTACAATTATTGAAGGTGATGATACCACTTCTAATAAACTTCAATCTATCTGCAATTACTTAAAACAAGAAATTAATTATTATGATTGGGTTGGTTTTTATTTCAAAAACGGTGACAAAAAAGAATTAAAACTGGCTGAATATTCTGGAGAACCTACTGAGCATACATTAATTCCTTTTGGAAAAGGTATTTGCGGCCAAGTTGCTATTAGTAATAAAAATTTCATAGTACCAGACGTAAAAGCACAAAACAATTATATTTCTTGTGGTTTTAAGGTAAAAAGTGAAATTGTAATTCCAATTTTGGTAAATGGTGAAAATATTGGTCAAATTGATATTGATTCTCATACAGTTAATCCATTTACAAAAAATGATGAATTATTACTTGAATTTGTATGCAAAAAAGTAGCCAGTTTATTTTAAAATAGTATTACATTTGCTTTGAAAAGGTAGCTGTGAATTAGACAAGTTTTATTTGATTAATTTTTAATAAAATACCACCCAACAAATGCAAAAAACTCATCAGAAACAGCATATTAAAAATAAAAGTTTGTTGAAAAAAATTCCTTTTTTAGATAAAATTCTACGTAAAAGCCAACCTAAACATACTTCTGAAAACTATAGTGAAATGGTAAATAGTTTTTATGGTAAAATTAAAAATACAAAGTGAAATTAACACTAATTTAATATTGCTTTACTGTTGATAATTATTAGCTTTGTCTAACACCAACAACACTACTTATGAACACTACTAAAAAAGCCAAATCTGCACTTATTTCTGTATTTCACAAAGATAGTTTAGCACCTCTCGTTAAAAAGCTAGCAGAGCTCAATATTACAATATACTCAACCGGAGGAACTGAAAAATTTATTAAAAACCTAGATATTCAAGTTGTTCCTGTTGAAGACTTAACTTCATACCCTTCTATTTTAGGAGGTAGAGTAAAAACACTACACCCAAAAGTTTTTGGGGGAATCTTATCAAGGCGTGACAATGAAAATGATTTATTACAATTAAAAGAGTATGAAATTCCTGAAATCGACATTGTAATTGTCGATTTATATCCATTTGAAAAAACCGTTAAAAACGGTGCTTCTGAACAAGATATTATTGAAAAAATTGATATTGGAGGTATTTCACTAATTAGAGCCGCAGCAAAAAATTTTAAAGACGTTTTTTGTGTTTCTTCAATGAACCAATACAATGAATTCTTGCATATACTCACTGAAGCTAACGGTGAAATAACCCTAGATCAGCGCAAGAGGTTTGCAGCAAAAGCTTTTGCCGTTTCAAGTCACTATGATAGTGCAATTTTCAACTATTTAAATAAAAGCGAACTTGCTTTTAGAGAAAGTTTTAATACTGTCTCAACTTTACGTTACGGTGAAAATCCTCATCAAAAAGGCTATTTTTTTGGTGATTTAGAAGCTCTATTTGACAAACTTCACGGCAAAGAGCTCTCTTATAATAATTTATTAGATGTTGATGCCGCTGTAAATTTAATTCAAGAATTTAAAAATGACATTCCTACTTTTGCTATTTTAAAACATAATAATGCCTGTGGATTGGCTCAAAGAGATACTTTAAAACAAGCCTATATTGATGCATTAGCGGGTGATTCTATTTCTGCTTTTGGTGGAGTTCTAATCTCGAATAAAGAAATTGATGTAGAAACAGCTACAGAAATCCATAAACTTTTTTGTGAAGTTGTAATTGCACCTAGTTATAACAGTGAAGCATTAAATATTTTAAAAGGTAAAAAAAATAGAATTATTTTAATTCAAAAAAATATTGAATTACCTAAAACTCAATATAGAACCGCACTTAATGGTGTTCTTTTTCAAGAGAAAGACAACAAAACAGATGATGCGAGCGTTATCAACGCTGCTACTTTAAAAGAGCCAACAAATAAAGAAATGGAAGATTTATTTTTTGCATCAAAAATATGTAAACATACTAAATCAAACACAATTGTTTTAGTAAAAAACAAACAACTAATTGCAAGTGGCACTGGCCAAACCAGTCGTGTTGATGCTTTAAATCAATCTATTACTAAAGCCAATCACTTTAAATTTGATTTAAATGGAGCTGTAATGGCTAGTGATGCATTTTTCCCATTTCCAGATTGCGTTGAAATTGCAGATAATGCTGGGATTAAAGCGGTGATTCAACCTGGAGGATCAATTAAAGATCAATTATCAATTGATTATTGTAACGAACATTCAATGTCAATGATATTTACAGGAACACGTCATTTTAAACACTAATTTTAGTAACTTTGTGAAGTTCCGATTTAAAAACTAAAAAAAATTAATACAATATGGGTTTTTTCGATTTTCTAACCGAAGACATTGCCATTGATTTAGGTACTGCAAATACACTAATAATACACGACGGTAAAGTTGTTGTTGATGCTCCATCAATTGTGGCAAGAGATAGATCTACAGGTAAAATAATTGCAACTGGCAAAACTGCTAGTTTAATGCAGGGAAAAACTCATGAAAATATAAAAACAATAAGACCTCTAAAAGATGGTGTAATTGCTGATTTTGAAGCTTCGGAACAAATGATAAAGGAGTTTATTAAAAATATTCCAAG
>JAKIVA010000042.1 GCA_021647265.1 Lutibacter sp. | reverse complement strand
AATTGTAAAAATGAAAAAAGTAATTGCTATAAATTTCCCTTTAAATACTATTAAATATGGTTGCTGAGCCTTTCTACTCTCGCTCAAGATAAACGGAGTCGAAGCAAAGGCAGGAATCTTATGATTACTAGCATAAATACGTTTGTTTATCTAATAATAAAAAAATAGAAGTATGGTTACTAAACGAAGTCGAAGTAAAAATCCTCTGTTTGTAACATTTTAAGAACAAAATATGCGAATACATTGTTTAACCTTAAACCACTAACTATGACATAGCTACTATAACAAACAGAGGAAAGTGTTGCAAAAGTAATACACCTCGCAGTTTTAACAAAATAAAAAGGCGCAATTATGAGCTAGTAACTAATTTAAATTTTATTAAAATGAAAAAAAAAGTATAATTATTTTTGGCCTATTACTTTCATTAGGTGTTTTCACTTCTTGTAATAGTGATGAGATATTATCAAATTTTGACGAAAATGAAATTGCGAAAATGCTTACCTTTGTTGATGTTAATGATAGAATTGCAAATAAACAAAATGCATCAAAATCATTTGCTAAAATTATCATTGTTAGGTGGGATGAATGGGGGAGAAAGAAAAAACAATGTAATGGATGGGGGCTTTGTAATGCCGAATGGTTTCCTCAAAATAAATCTTCAAACTTTTCTAGTGGCGGCGCTACACTACTTGAATTTGACAATAGTTTAGATAAATATTATATTGATATTTTGTTAGACAAAACACCACCTTTAGAAATACCAACAGATGCATTAACGTTAAAAATTGATGAAAATTTTGACTTAGATGTTCAAGAAATAATTTCACAAAATTTAACCTTTAATAAAGGTGAATATTTTTATGATAATTCTTTAAGTGAATTTGGAGGGTATAGAATTTATTTAGATAAGTAAAGGATTGATCAACTATACTGGGGTTTTATAATCTAAACACCCCAGTTTTAATATTAACAAAATGTATATACGCTTAATTTATATTTTAATGTTACTATATAGCAATATGATGTATAGTCAAAAAAATAATTGTAATATTACAAAAGGTTCAAAAGAAATCATAAAAGTTAATAAAGAAGATGTAATATGCCTTTCTAGGCACACTAATAAAAATGGAGTTCTTATTTATACCTTTGGAATTTGGTGTTCTCCTTGTGTTTTGCACTTACCTAATGCATTAAAACTTGCTCAAGATTATAATTTAGATTTGTATGTGTTGTTAATAGATAAGGAAGATGATTTTAAAACTATTAATCTAACGGTTAATTATTTAAAGAAGACAAGAGAGGATATCAATATTGCTATTTTAAAAGATGAATCAGAAAAAAATAGAAATAGAAAATATAAACGATTTTTGAAAAAAATTACTCCTCAACAGTTTGAAAACATCAATGGAATGTCTAAATACATATTGATAAATAAAAAAGGAGATGTAATTATGGTAACTAATTGGAAAGACAATAAAAAATATGATTGGAGAGATGATTCTTTTATGTTAAAGGAAAAAATTATTCCCTTATTATCACCTTCAAATAATTGAGAATACATAGTTTAATTAAATGTAATTATTCATTTTTATGAGTGAAAATTTCTCGAATAGACAAACTCTATCAAAAGATAGTTTACTTATTATATTAAATACTTTTAACTGTGTAAACAGATTTCTTTTAATATAAAAGTTTTGATAGTTGTAATACTTCTCGTAATTACATATTATATTTAAAAAGCACACTAAACTATTAAATTGTAACTATTTTTAATGTTTGCATTTCTAAATAGTAATGTTTTAATCACATTTGCATTCTAATTAACAACAAAAGAAAATAATTATGTGTGGAATTGTTTGTGCATTTGATTTAAAAGAAAAGAGCGATGGGTTACGTCCTCAATTATTGGAGATGTCTAAAAAAGTACGTCATCGCGGTCCGGATTGGAGTGGAATTTATGCTGATGAAAAAGCCATTTTAGCTCATGAACGTTTGGCAATTGTTGATCCAGCTTCAGGAAAACAACCGTTGTTTAGTGAAGATGGAAAATTGGTATTGGCTGCAAACGGTGAAATTTACAATCATAGAGAATTACGTAAGCAATTTGAAGGCGATGCATTGAGCTCGTCAAAACCGAAATATAATTTTCAAACTGAATCTGATTGTGAAGTAATTTTAGCCTTGTACAAAGAAAAAGGTACTGATTTTATTGATGAATTAAATGGAATTTTTGGCTTTGCTTTATATGATGCTGAAAAAGATGAATATTTTATTGCGCGTGACCATATGGGAATAATTCCTTTATATATGGGTTGGGATGAAAATGGCACTTTTTATGTGGCTTCAGAATTAAAAGCCTTAGAAGGTGTTTGCGGAAAAATTGAGCTGTTTCCTCCAGGACATTTTTTACATAGTAAAGATGGTAAACTTACAAAGTGGTATTCAAGAGATTGGATGGAATATAAAGCGGTAAAAGAAAATCAAACTAGCATTGATGAAATTCACGATGCATTGGAAGCTGCCGTTCATCGCCAATTAATGTCCGATGTGCCTTATGGTGTGTTACTTTCAGGAGGTTTGGATTCATCGGTAACTTCTGCTATCGCTAAAAAATATGCCGAAAAAAGAATAGAAAGTGGTGATACACAAGATGCTTGGTGGCCACAATTACACTCATTTTCAGTAGGACTAGAAGGTTCACCAGATTTGGCAGCTGCACAATTGGTAGCTGACCATATTGGTACGGTACACCACGAAATTAAATTTACCATTCAAGAAGGGTTAGATGCTATTAAAGATGTAATTTATAACTTAGAAACATACGATATTACAACCATTCGTGCTTCAACACCTATGTACCTTATGGCAAGAGTTATTAAATCTATGGGCGTAAAAATGGTGTTATCTGGAGAAGGAGCTGATGAGTTGTTTGGTGGTTATCTGTATTTCCATAAAGCACCTAACGCAGAAGAATTTCATAAAGAAACGGTGCGTAAATTAAGTAAATTGCATATGTACGATTGTTTACGAGCCAACAAAAGTCTGGCTGCTTGGGGAATTGAAGGACGTGTACCATTTTTAGATAAAGAGTTTATAGATGTAGCCATGCGTATAAATCCACAAGATAAAATGATTAACGGTGAACGTATGGAAAAATGGGTTGTGCGTAAGGCATTTGAAAAATATTTACCTGAAAGTGTTACATGGCGACAAAAAGAACAATTTTCAGATGGCGTGGGTTATAGTTGGATTGATACTCTAAAAGAGGTAGTGGATAAAGAAGTTACAGATGAACAATTGGCAAATGCCAACTATAAGTTTCCAATTCAAACGCCAACAAGTAAAGAAGAATATTATTATCGTTCTATTTTTGCAAAGCATTTTCCTTCTGATACTGCAGCTTGGAGTGTGCCACAAGAAGCATCCGTAGCTTGTAGTACAAAAATTGCTTTGGAGTGGGATGAGAGTTTTAAAAACATGAACGATCCTTCTGGTAGAGCAGTAGCTAATGTTCATGATGATGCTTATTAAAACTAAAATTTAATTTTAAAACAGTATTTTTGCTGAGGTTGACTAAAAAGCAATTAGTATTAATTTTGTCAAACTGAGCTTGTCGAAGTTTACATGGATTGTCAGTATTTTAACAAGCTCACAGCATAAGTCATTACTTTTTAGTTAGCCTATTTTATATTTACTGAAAAAGATATGCTATTAAAAGAAACAAAAGAAAAATTACTACCAACACTAAAAAAATATTTTGGATACGATAATTTTCGTGAGCAACAACAAGAGATTATAGAATCGGTACTTTCTAAAAATAATAATTTGGTTATTATGCCAACTGGTGGAGGGAAATCCATTTGTTTTCAATTACCAGCATTACTTTTTGATGGAATTACCTTGGTAATTTCACCATTAATTGCATTAATGAAAGATCAGGTTGATGGTTTAATTGCAAATGGAATTTCAGCGGCTTTTTATAATAGCAGTCAAGAAAAAATAGAACAACAAGCTATTTTTGAAAAAGTAATTAAGAAAGAAATAAAATTAGTTTATGTTGCGCCCGAAAGCTTATTTTTATTAGGAAATATTTTGAATGAAGAATATATTAGTTGTATAGCTATTGACGAAGCACATTGTATTTCTTCTTGGGGACATGATTTCAGACCATCTTACCAGCAATTAGGGTTCTTAAAAAAATCATTACCCAATACTCCAATTATCGCGCTAACAGCAACAGCCGACAAAGCTACACGAAAAGATATTCTTCAGCAGTTAAGTATTCCTGAAGCTACACAATTTTTAGCTTCTTTTGATAGGAAAAAAATTGAATTAGTAGTTCGACCTGCAAATGATAGAGTCTCTCAAATAATTAAATTTATTAAGAATAAGCCAAATGAGGCAGGTATTATTTATTGTTTAAGTAGAAAATCTACAGAACAATTAGCATCAAAATTAAACCAGCAAGGAATTAAATCTGAAGCATATCACGCCGGTTTAAGTTCAGAACAACGTACAAAAACACAAGAAAATTTTATATATGATAAGGTGCAAGTAGTTTGTGCTACCATTGCATTTGGAATGGGAATAGATAAATCAAATGTTCGTTGGGTAATACACTATAATATGCCTAAAAATATAGAAGGCTATTATCAGGAAATTGGTCGTTGTGGTAGAGATGGAATAAAAGCTACAGCTTTATTATTTCATAGTTATGGCGATGTTATTCAACTTCGAAAATTTGCTAGTGGAGCAAGTAATGAAGAAGTTCAAATAGCTAAACTGGAAAGAATGAAGCAATTTTCTGAAGCCACCACTTGTCGAAGAAAAATACTGTTGGGTTATTTTGGTGAATTGTTATCTGAAAATTGTGGTAATTGTGATGTTTGTAACAATCCACCTCAACTTTTTAACGGTACCATCATTGCTCAAAAAGCACTTTCGGTAATTACTCGTTTAAAAGAACAAGAAGCAATAGGAACTATAATTGATGTGTTACGAGGTGCAAAAAATGCAACTATTATAGACAAACAATACGATAAATTAAAATCGCATGGTATTGGAAGTGATATTTCTTGGAGAGATTGGCAACAATATCTTGTTCAGTTAATAAATCAAGGGTATTGTGAAATAGCTTTTCATAAGAGTAATGCAATACAGTTAACTCCTTTTTCAAAAAAAGTATTGTTTGAAAATGAAATAGTGAATTTAACACGTCCAATAGCATATAAAGAACAGCAAGCAATACAGAAAATAACAAAACCAAAAAAGGCAATAAAAGATACCTTATTTGAGCGATTGCGAAAACTACGTCAGGAAATAGCATTGGCAGAAAATATTCCTGCATACTTGGTTTTTAGTGATGCTTCATTAAAAGAAATGGAAAGAGCAAGACCATTGTGTGAATCAGATTTTTTAGATATAAGCGGAGTAGGACAACGAAAGTTAGAAGTGTATGGTGAGGATTTTATTGCTGAAATAGCTTCTTTTTCAAAAGAAAAAATTAAAACAACAAAGAAGAAAGATACTCACAAAGTAACGTATGAATTATATAAAGAAGGTTTTTCCATAGATGAAATTTCGAAAAAACGAAACTTAAAATCAACTACCATATTTTCTCATTTAGCAAAATTATATACAGATGGAAAAGATATTAATATTTATAACTTTGTAACGAAAGAGGAAGTCGAAAAAGTAAGAAAAACGAAAGAAATATTAGAAAATCCAAATGCTTTAAAACCATATTTTGAATATTTAAATTCTGAAGTTGCATATTTTAAAATACGTTTAGCGTTGACAATTATAGCTAATGAAGGCTAGATACTGTTTTTAAAAGATTAAAGTGTTAAACTTTTCTAAAAAAGGATTTAAAGTATATTTTGTTATCAATTTAAATTTAGAATCTTGTATTTTTGCAAACTAAGATTAGAAAAAATAGGACATTTGAAAGTTAAATTAAGTTTTCTGATTTTTTTAATGAGGAAAGATTAAATTAAAACACCCTTTTTATATAATTAAATATGAAGAGAACCACTAAAGTTCAAAAAAAGTCGAAATTTAAATTATTACATCAGTATTATTCTTATACTGGTTTTTATACCTTTATTGGCAAAAATTTAAAAAAAGCAATTCTTCCTTTTAGCATAATAGTTATTGGGTTGCTATTGTTCAATAAATTTATATTTAACATTAATGAAGGCTTGCACAGCCTTACTGAAATGTTTTCAACCTTAGGAGTTTTAACGTTGTTTTTTATTTCAGAGTCTCTTCTTGGATTAATACCTCCTGAAATTTTTATTGCTTGGACAAAAAAAACAACTGAGCCAATTTTAAATTTAGTTTTTTTAGCAACATTATCCTATATAGGTGGAATTATTTCTTATTTCATAGGAAAGGCAGTTTTAAGAATAAAGAGTGTAAAGAACTATTTAGAAATTAAAATGGCAAAACAATTAAAAAACACTGCCAAATGGGGTGGGTTTTTAATTGTTGTAGGGGCTTTATTACCAGTGCCTTTTTCGATGACTTGTTTGGCTGGAGGTATGATTAAATACCCGCTGAAGGGAGTTTTGTTGTTTGGGTTGTTACGTTTTGTTCGTTTTGCAATTTATGGAGCTGCTATTTTTCAAGTAGTGAGCTAGTTTAATTTAGAATAAACGACTATAAATTTATTCTTTCTACAATAGGATTATTTTCAATTACATTTGATAAAATAATATGTGTACTAGTTTCACCATAGGTAATTAATTGGTCAATAAATTGTTCTAAATGTTTTTGATTATTTAAGACAACTTCCATAATAATATTTTCATTTCCCGTTATTCTATAGCAATTTATAACTTCATTAAATGACGTTACTTTATGTATAAAAGGTTTTAGTTTTCCCATAAAGGCTCTTAGAGTAATCATTGCTTTGAGCTGATGCCCAGTTTCAGAATAAGATACTTTTGCGTAATAATTTTCAATAACTCCCATATCTTCCATTTTGCGAATACGTTCTGAAACAGCTGGAGAACTAATACCAACTTTACGAGCAATTTCAGTATTTGTTTGTCTAGCATTTTGTTGTAAACAATGTAAGATACTCCAGTTAATATCGTCTAATTTCATATAATTAAAATTTTAGTGTATAAATATATTATTTTTTAAATAAAATTAACAGTTTTACTTTAAAAATTAAATATAAATTCATTTTTTACTTAGTAATTTTGGGTAAAATAACTTTAAAGCATGTTTACTTCATCACAGCATAATATCAATCATTCAGTTATCTACAAGAAATCGTTAGATATTTTTAATTTGTCACGTCGTATAGCATCGTATGTTACGGATGATAAGGATATGATTTCTATGTATAGATCTGGAAATAAAACAGATAATTATGCAGATAATTTGGTGATGAATGCCTATAGATTAGTACCTAAAATTGTAGAGACAGAAATACAAGAAAATCCTAGTTTAAAATTAAAATATGCGAAGTCACTTAGACATTTTATTGATATTTTGAATCAAGACTGTTTAAAATTAGAGCATACCATTACTCATGGAAAAGATTTTGTAAAACTACTTAGAAAAGAATTAAAAAAACTTCGTAAAATACATAGTCACTACGTAAATTCTATGTTGTAGTTTAGAAACCGTAGTGCTACATATTTCTACGGTATTGTCCTCCAACTTTAAACAAAGCTTCAGTAATTTGACCAATAGAACAAACTTTACAAGCTTCCATTAATTGTTCAAAAATATTTTCATTATTAATAGCTTTTTGTTTTAATAAAGTAAGCTGTTCCTCCACTTTTTTTACATTTCCTTTATTTAAGTTTTTAACAACTGTAATTTGATATTTCTTTTCTTCTTCTGTTGCTCTAATTACTTCTTGTGGTAAAATGGTTGGAGATCCTTTACTGCTTAAAAAAGTATTTACACCAATTATTGGAAATTCTCCAGTATGTTTTAGCGTTTCATAATACAAACTCTCTTCTTGTATTTTACTGCGTTGATACATGGTTTCCATAGCACCTAAAACACCACCACGTTCTGTAATTCTGTCAAATTCAACATAAATGGCTTCTTCAACTAAATCGGTTAATTCTTCAATAATAAAAGCACCTTGAATTGGATTTTCATTTTTTGTCAAGCCTAATTCTTTATTAATAATTAATTGAATGGCCATAGCTCTTCGTACACTTTCTTCTGTTGGAGTTGTAATGGCCTCATCATAAGCATTAGTGTGCAAGCTATTGCAATTGTCGTAAATAGCATACAAAGCTTGTAATGTGGTTCTAATATCATTAAAATCTATTTCTTGCGCATGTAAACTTCTACCGGAAGTTTGAATATGATATTTTAACATTTGGGCTCTTGGGTTTGCACCGTACTTATCCTTCATAGCTTTTGCCCATATTTTACGTGCAACTCTACCAATTACTGCATACTCAGGGTCAATTCCATTTGAGAAGAAGAACGATAAATTTGGGCCGAATTTGTTAATATCCATTCCTCTTGATAAATAATATTCCACATAGGTAAATCCGTTAGCCAGTGTAAATGCTAATTGCGAAATAGGGTTTGCACCGGCTTCAGCAATATGATATCCTGAAATAGAAACAGAATAAAAATTACGAATCTTGTTCTCAATAAAATATTCTTGTACATCACCCATTAAGCGCAAGGCAAATTCAGTTGAAAAAATACACGTATTTTGAGCCTGATCTTCTTTTAAAATATCAGCCTGAACTGTTCCGCGAACTTTTGCAATGGTTTCGGTTTTAATTTGTTGATACACTTCTTTTGGTAAAACTTCATCACCTGTAACACCGAGTAACAACAGACCTAAACCATTATTTCCTTCGGGAAGTTTCCCCTGATATTTAGGTCGTTCAACTCCTTTATTTTTAAAGATGGCTTTTATTTTTGCTTCCGTTTCTTTTTCTAGTTTATTTTTAAGAATATATTTTTCACATTCCTGGTCAATGGCTGCATTCATAAAAAAACCAAGCATCATTGGAGCTGGACCGTTAATTGTCATTGAAACTGAAGTCATAGGATTGGTTAGTTCAAATCCTGAATACAATTTTTTAGCATCGTCTAAACAACAAATAGAAACTCCCGCATTTCCAATTTTTCCATAGATATCTGGTCTAATATCAGGGTCATTTCCATACAATGTTACCGAATCAAAAGCTGTAGATAATCTTTTGGCAGGCATTCCTAAACTTACATAATGAAATCGTATGTTGGTACGCTCCGGACCACCTTCACCGGCAAACATTCTGGTTGGGTCTTCACCCGTTCTTTTAAATGGAAACAAACCAGCAGTGTAAGGAAACTCGCCAGATACGTTTTCTTCTAAAGTCCAAAGTAAAATATCACCCCAAGCTTCGTATTTTGGTAAAGCTATTTTTGGAATTTGTAAGTGAGAAAGTGATTCACTATGTGTTTTTATATTGATTTCTTTATCGCGAACTTTAAAGGAATATATTTCATTTTTATAAGCTTGTTTTTTAGTTTCCCAATTTAAAATTGTATTCCAGTTGTGTGGATTTAAATCCATTTTAACTTTTGAAAATTCTGAAATTAATAATTTTAAAAAGTCGTTATTATTGTCAGTCTGAGCTTGTCGAAGACTTACTTTATCTATACCAAACTTCGATAGGCTCAGTTTGACAGCTGTAACTGCTTCAATGGTTTTATAAATGCCATATAGTTTTTGAGCAATTTCTTTTTGACTTAAAGCTGTTTTACTATAATTTCTGTTGTTTTCGGTAATTTCAGATAAATAGCGAGTTCGGTTAGGCGGAATAATATGTTGCTTCTCCTGAAGTTTGTATTTAGCATGAAAAGTACTTTTAAAATTTGCAGTTGTTTTTTTGTTTAATTGTTTAATTAAAACACTATATAATTCGTTGGTTCCAGGGTCGTTAAATTGTGAAGCCGTTGTGCCATAAACGGGCATGTCTTCAACATTTTTCTCAAATAAATTGTGGTTGCGTTGGTATTGCTTTTTAACATCTCGCAAGGCATCTAAGGCACCGCGTTTGTCAAATTTATTCAATGCAATAATATCAGCAAAATCAATCATGTCAATTTTTTCCAATTGAGTTGCAGCACCGTATTCGGGAGTCATTACATACAGTGAAACATCAGAATAATCTAATATTTCAGTATCACTTTGTCCAATTCCTGAAGTTTCTAACAAAATTAAATCGTAGCCAGCAACTTTTAAAATATCAATAGCATCACTTACGTGTTTAGATAAAGCAACATTTGATGCTCTTGTCGCTAAAGAACGCATATAAACTCTGTTGTTGTTAATGGCATTCATTCTAATTCTATCTCCTAATAATGCACCGCCAGTTTTACGTTTTGATGGGTCAACAGAAATAATCCCTAATGTTTTTGTTGGAAAATCAGTTAAAAACCGACGTACAATTTCATCAACGGTAGATGATTTTCCAGAGCCTCCCGTTCCTGTGATTCCTAAGACTGGGGTTTTAGAATTGCTTGCTATTTGTCTAATTTCATCAAGAAATTTCTTATGTTTTGAAGTGAAATTTTCAGCGGCAGAAATAGTTTGTGCTATCTGAGTTGTGTTTTTATTTTTTAAAAAAGAAAGTTTAAAGTTTATGCTTTTACCTGTTGGGAAATCGCATTTCTCAATCATATCATTAATCATACCTTGCAATCCCATAGATCTGCCATCATCAGGAGTATAAATTCTTGTAATTCCATACGCCATTAAATCTTTGATTTCCTCAGGAAGAATTACGCCACCTCCACCGCCAAAAATTTTAATTTGTGAGGCACCTTTTTCTTGTAATAAATCGTACATATATTTAAAATACTCATTATGTCCTCCTTGGTAAGAGGTCATAGCAATGGCGTTTGCATCTTCTTGAATTGCACAGTTTACAACCTCTTCAACACTTCTATCATGTCCTAAATGAATAACTTCAACACCAGTAGATTGGATAATTCTGCGCATAATGTTAATGGCAGCATCATGCCCATCAAATAATGAGGCGGCTGTTACAATTCGTACTTTATTTTTTGGCTTGTAAGGCGTTATTTTTTCCATGGATGTATAAAATTCAGTATTGCAATTTAGCCAAAATTTATAAGTAAAATTGTGGCTGTTGTTGTTTTGTTTTTAATAAAAAGAGATTAATTATAAAAAAAAATAGTTAGAAAATTAAATTAGTACTATAAAGTACAAAAAAACAACTAAAAGATTGAATATATTTTAAAAAGTGCAAGTAATAAATAGTTTGAATATTGTTCTTGTTGCCTTGAAATTTTATAAAAAAAGAACAGCAATTTGCGTTATATTTGCATCAAACCAAGTAATTAGAATATGTTGGATATTTTTCACTTTATGTATAAAATAGGTATTGCGTTAACTCATTTTAGAGTTGCTATTCGCTATCCATAGCTTAATTTTTTGTATTAAAAATGAAACTATAAATTTAAGCATTAACTATTATGACATTTAAAGATCAAATAAAACAAGGAATACCATCTGAATTACCTTCAGTAAAAGTATATGATTTGGATATAAATCATGCGCCAAAGCGAAAAGAGATTTTATCAAAAGAAGAAAAAAAATTAGCAATTCAAAATGCACTACGCTATTTTGATAAAAAACACCATGCCGTTTTAGCCAAAGAGTTTGCTAATGAATTAAAAGAATACGGTAGAATTTACATGCATCGTTTTCGTCCAGATTATAAAATGTACGCTCGCCCAATTGATGAATATCCTGGGAAATGTGAACAAGCAAAAGCAATTATGCTTATGATTCAAAATAATTTAGATTATGCAGTTGCTCAGCACCCACATGAACTGATTACTTATGGGGGAAATGGTGCCGTTTTTCAAAATTGGACACAATATTTATTAACAATGCAATATTTGGCTGAATTAGAAGATGATCAAACATTGGTTATGTATTCAGGACATCCAATGGGAATATTCCCTTCCCATAGAAATGCTCCAAGAGTGGTAGTTACTAATGGAATGATGATTCCAAATTATAGCAAACAAGACGATTGGGAAAAATACAATGCACTTGGCGTTACACAATATGGACAAATGACAGCAGGTAGTTATATGTATATTGGTCCACAAGGAATTGTTCACGGAACCACTATAACAGTATTGAATGCAGGTCGGAAAATAGCCAAAGAAGGAGAGGGTTTGGCGGGTAAATTGTTTTTGACTTCTGGTTTGGGAGGCATGAGTGGTGCGCAACCAAAAGCAGGAAATATAGCAGGTTGTATTACGGTTTGTGCTGAAGTAAATCCGAAAGCTGTACACACACGTTATTCGCAACATTGGGTAGATGAGGTTTTTACGAATTTAGATAATTTAGTAACTCGAATTAAAAAAGCAAAAGCCAATAAAGAAGTAGTTTCAATTGCTTATCAAGGAAATGTAGTTGAAGTTTGGGAAAAACTGGATAAAGAAAATGTATATATAGATTTGGGTTCAGATCAAACATCACTTCATAACCCTTGGGCTGGAGGTTATTATCCAATTGGTATTTCGTTTGAAGAAGCAAATGATATGATGACCAATAACCCAAAATTGTTCAAGGAAAAAGTACAAGAAAGTTTACGAAGACAAACTGAAGCTATTAATAAGCACACAGCAAAAGGCACTTACTTTTTTGATTACGGAAATGCTTTCTTACTAGAAGCTAGTAGAGCTGGTGCGGCAATTTTTGCGGAAAACGGTAGAGATTTTAAATATCATTCCTACGTTCAAGATATTATGGGGCCTATGTGTTTTGATTACGGTTTTGGCCCTTTTCGTTGGGTTTGTACAAGTGGAAACCCTATTGATCTTGTAAAAACAGATGCAATTGCCTGTGAAGTTCTAGAAGCGCTAAAGAAAAAATCACCCCAAGAAATTCAGCAACAAATGGCTGATAATATTCAATGGATAAAAGGTGCTCAAGAAAACAAATTGGTAGTGGGTTCTCAAGCCCGAATTTTATATGCAGATGCCGAAGGAAGAATGAAAATTGCAGAAGCGTTTAATAACGCAATAAAAAACAAGATAATTTCAGCTCCTATTGTATTAGGTAGAGATCATCACGATGTTTCGGGAACAGATTCACCTTATAGAGAAACTTCAAATATATACGACGGTTCTCAATTTACTGCAGACATGGCTATTCAAAATGTAATTGGGGATAGTTTTAGAGGTGCAACTTGGGTCTCTATCCATAATGGAGGAGGAGTAGGTTGGGGTGAAGTAATAAATGGCGGTTTTGGTATGGTTCTTGATGGTAGTATAGAAGCAGAAAAGCGATTGAAAAGTATGCTTTTTTGGGATGTTAATAATGGAATTGCTCGTAGAAACTGGGCGCGTAATGATGGAGCAACTTTTGCAATTAAAAGGGCAATGGAAGCAAATCCTAAATTAAAAATTACGCTACCAAATTTAGTTGATGATTCATTATTACAAAAGTTGTTTTAATATTAAAATTTTATTCAAGATGAAAGCCATCAAATTACTTCCGTTAGCCTTGCTATTTTTAGTAGCATCTTGTAGTTCTATAAGAGTTTCAAGTGATTATGATACAAACACTAATTTTTCAAAATTTAAAACTTTTGCTTTTTATAAAAAGGGAATTGATAAAGTCGAAATTTCAGATTTAGACAAGCGAAGAATTTTAAAAGCTGTTGAAAGCGAATTACTAGCAAAAGGATTTAAAAAGTCTAAAAATCCAGATTTATTGGTAAATATTTTTACCAAATCACGTCAAAAAATAGATATTTATAATAACGATTTTTATTTTGGATGGCACCCTTGGTACTATGGCTCTAATTTTGGAACACATATTTCAAAATATACAGAAGGAACATTATTTATAGATTTGATAGACGCTAATAAAAAAGAATTAGCTTGGCAAGGGATAGGAAGTGGTGCATTAAATAGCTCAAGGAATGTAGCTAAAAAAGAGGAAAAAATCAAAGATTTTGTAGCCCAAATTATGGCAAACTACCCGCCAAGTGCGAATTAGAAAAATATAAATTATCATAATAAAAAGCATTCTAAATTTTAGAATGCTTTTTTGTTATTTTTGTGCTATGGATTTTAAAAAACCAATTCCTTTAGAAAAAGGAGATTATTATATAAATGAGCAGGGTTACCGTGTTTTTACAGAAGAATATCATTTAAAAAGAGGGTATTGTTGTAAAAGTGGTTGTAAACATTGTCCGTTTGGATATGATAAAAAGACGGATTCATTTAAAAAATAAATTTATATTAACTAAAAATCAAATTGTAAGGTGTTTAAAAGAATAATTTTGATAGTTATAATATTTCAATTTATAGCTTGTAACGAGTTGCAGCAAGTTGTAAATCAATTTCCCACACAGAGTATTACAAATATTCAAATTGCTGATGGTTTAAAAGAAGCCTTAAATAAAGGAATTTCAGATCAAGTAACCACCTTGGCAATGAAAGATGGTTTTTTTAAAAATGAAATGGTTAAAATTTTATTGCCTGAAGAATTACAAAAAGTAGATAATACATTGCGAAAAATAGGATTGTCTAAAGTTGCAGATGAAGGATTGAGAACACTAAACAGAGCGGCAGAAGATGCTGTTGGAGAAGCAATTCCTATTTTTGTAGATGCTATAAAAGGAATGACTTTTAAAGATGCTAAAAATATTTTATTAGGAGATAATAATGCGGCAACAGTTTATTTGAAGAGAGTAACTTTTACTGCTTTGTATCAGAAATTTAATCCAATAATTAAAAATTCATTTAATAAAGTTGGGGCTGATAAAATTTGGACAAATTTAATAACAAAATACAATAATTTGCCTTTTACAAATGATGTGAATCCAAATTTAACAGATTATGTAACCAAAGAAGCCTTAAAAGGAGTTTATACAATGGTTGAGGTTGAAGAAAAAGAAATTAGAGCAAATGTAAATAAACGTTCAACAGATTTGTTAAAACGTGTTTTTGCTTTGCAAGACTAGAAAATTACCTTTTAGATAATTCATATTGAAATATTAAAAATGACTTTCAATTCGTTTGTGTAATTCTTTAAAATAATCAAACGAAAGTAACAATCTAGACCCAAACCAACTAAATAATTCTCCATCAGCAAAAACAGTAACCGAGCGGTTTGAATATGTTGCTATTTCCATAGCGTGCTCATCTTTAAAAGAAAAGGGTTCTGAGGATAGGATAATTACATCAGGATCACCTTCAAGTCTAATTTTGTTAATTTCAACTTTTGGATAACGATTCATATTCTGATAAATATTTTCAAACTTATTGAGTTTTAGAATTTCATTAATGTAGGTGTTATTTCCTGCAACCATCCACGGGTTTGCCCAAATAAAATAAGCAACTTTTCTAGTGGGCTTCTCTTTAATAAAATGTTTGAAGTTGGTTAGTTTGAAGTTAATTTTTTCAATTAAATTAATGCTTTCTGTTCTTCGGTTTAAAATAATTCCCAAATCTGCTATTAGTTGAATAGAATCTTCAATTGAATTAATGTCAGAAAAATATGTTGGAGCTATTTTTTCTAATTCAGGGAGAAAGGCGTAAGAATTTTCTTCTTTATTGCATAAAATAAAATCGGGTTGTAATGATTTAATTTTATTAAAATCTACTTTTTTTGTACCACCAACAATTTTTTTTGTAGACTTTAAATGATAAGGGTGAACACAAAATTTTGTAATACCCACCAATTCATTTTCTAAAGCTAAATCATACAATAATTCTGTTTGAGATGGAACTAAAGAAACGATTCTTTTAGGAGGTATTTTTATTGAAATTTTTCGTCCAAGTTGGTCGTTAATTATTTTCATTTAAAATAATTTTCATTTCTTGTTGTAATTTAAAGGCTTCTTTTTGAGCTGCTTCGGCAAAATTTATATCATTTCCAGCATAAATAATACTCCTTGAAGAATTAATAAGTAAGCCACAATCTTTTGTTAATCCGTATTTGCAAACGTCTTGTAAATTACCACCTTGTGCACCAACACCAGGAACTAATAAAAAATGATTGGGAACTATTTTTCTTATTTCTGAAAAATGTTCAGGTTTGGTAGCGCCAACAACAAACATTAAATTTTGTGCATTTTTCCAAGTTAGCGCTGTTTTTAAGACCTCTTTATACACCTCTCCAGTTTTTGTTTCTAACCCCTGAAAATCTAACCCTCCTTTATTTGAAGTCAAGGCTAAAAGAATTGTTGTTTTATTTTTAAAAGCTAAAAAAGGCTCTACAGAATCGCTTCCCATATATGGAGCAACAGTTACCGAATCAAAATTTAAATCTTCAAAAAAAGCTTTAGCATACCTAGTTGAGGTATTGCCTATGTCACCTCGTTTCGCATCTGCAATCGTGAAAATTTCAGGATGTTTTTTATTGATATAATCAATTGTTTTTTTTAATGCTTTCCAACCTTTAATTCCGTAAGCTTCATAAAAGGCAATATTGGGTTTGTACGCAACTGTTAAGTGATGTGTAGCGTCTATAATTTGTTTGTTGAACTCAAAAATAGGATCTTTTTTTTCCAACAAATGTGTTGGAATTTTTGCTAAATCAACGTCTAAACCAATACATAAAAAAGATTTTTTTTGTTTAATTTGAGCAATTAGTGCTGATTTGTTCATAGATTCAGATAAAGAATTAAGCAAAAGTAATAATTTTAATACTTTAAGTTATATTTGTTCAACAAATTATGATATGATTTTTTAATAAAATAATCTTTTTTAAATTAATTTTTGTCGAAAACGATTGCGTAATCAACCCGTTTTTCAAGTTGATTTCCAAACAATATATCATAAATTTGTTGAGTTAAAATAAACTGTAAAAGTAAATTAGAATACTATGAGAAAACAAATAGTAGCAGGTAATTGGAAAATGAACAATGATTTAAAAGCTTCTAAATTTTTGGTGAAGCAAATTATAAAAAAGCTAAAAAACAATTCGTTAAAGAATACAAGAGTTATTGTGGCTCCTACGTTTGTTAGTTTAGAAAAAGTAGCCAAGAAGGTTAAAAAAACGAAAGTTGAAGTGGCTGCACAAAATATGCATCAAGTAAAAAAAGGTGCTTTTACAGGCGAAATCTCGGCAGAAATGCTTAAATCTGTTGGTGTAAATATTGTTATTTTAGGTCATTCTGAACGTAGAGAATATTTTTGTGAGACAGATGCTATTTTGGCTCAAAAAGTTGATGCAGCATTGAAAAACAATATGGAAATTATTTTTTGTTTTGGTGAAGTTTTAGAAGATAGAAAATCTGAAAATCAGTTTAATATTGTTGAAAGTCAACTAAAAAATGGGTTGTTTCATCTAGAGGCGTCAGCCTGGGAAAACATTATATTAGCTTATGAACCTGTATGGGCAATTGGTACCGGCGAAACTGCTTCACCTGAACAGGCGCAAGAAATGCATGCTTTTATCAGAAAAATTATCAGTAATAAATACAATAGAGAGATAGCAGAGAATGTATCAATTTTATACGGAGGAAGTGTAAAACCAGCCAATGCGAAAGAGATTTTTTCAAAAGAAGATGTTGATGGAGGGCTGATAGGAGCAGCAGCATTAGATGCTGATAATTTTGTAGCTCTAGTCAAATCTTTTTAAATAAGTTTAAACAAATATATATTAGTACAATAGATACGGTTTTCTTTAATTGTAAAAGGAAACCGTATTTTTGCATTTAAAACAATAATAATGAATATAAAATATATAGGATATACATTTAAGGCAATGCCAAAAGAACCAGCCACAGAAATTCTAATTGCACAATTAAGCTATGTCGGTTTTGAAAGTTTTGTTGAAAATGAAGATGGAGTTACTGCTTATATTCAAGAAAAAGATTGGAATTCAGAAATTTTAGAAAATATTCAAATTTTAAACTCTGATGAATTTGAAATTACTTTTAAAAAAGAAATTATTGAACAAATAAATTGGAATAGTGAATGGGAAAAGAACTTTAATCAAATTCAAGTAGCTAATTTAGTAAGTATTAGAGCTCCTTTTCATGAAAACCCAATCCCGAAGAATAACGGGATAAAATACGATATTATTATTGAGCCTAAAATGAGTTTTGGAACGGGACACCACGAAACCACACATATGATGGTACGGCATTTAATAAGTTTAGATTTAACAAATAAAAAGGTGTTAGATATGGGGTGTGGAACAGGGGTTTTAGCCATTTTTTCTGAAATGAAAGGAGCTAGGCCAATTGATGCAATTGATATAGATAATTGGTGCTATATAAATTCTTTAGAAAATGTTGAACGAAATAATTGTAAGCAGATAACCGTTTATGAAGGAGATGCTTCATTGTTAAAGCATAAAAAGTATGATGTAATAATAGCTAATATTAACAGAAATATTTTATTAAATGATATGAAAGTATATATAAATTGTTTGAGTGATATAGGTGTTCTTCTGCTTAGTGGGTTTTATAAAAAAGATGTTCCTATTATTGATGCTGAAGTATCTAAATATGGTTTAATATTTGATGAAGTTATTGAGCGAAATAACTGGGTAGCTTTGAAGTATTTGAAATAATTATTAATTTAGCAGTATGAGTACAAAGAAAAAAATAAAAGAAGAAGTAGATACTTTAGAAAAAGAAACCAATCAAAATGAAATAGTTTTGTTTAATGATGATGTAAATACTTTTGACCATGTAATTGATTCGTTGATTGATATTTGTGACCATACATTAGAACAGGCGGAGCAATGTGCTATTTTAGTCCATTATAAAGGGAAATGTACCGTTAAAACGGGAGAGTATAACGATTTAAAGCCTCGTTGTATTATGTTGTTAACAAAGGGATTATCTGCTGAAATAATATAAAAAAACGATGTTGTAATTAGGTTTTAAAAATTAATTATAGGGGAATATTTCCATGTTTTCTCTTAGGTCTATTTACTTTTTTACCCTCAAGCATTTGAAAAGCTTTAATTAATTTTCTCCGAGTATTTTTAGGATAAATAACCTCATCTATAAAACCGCGTCTTGCTGCTCGGTAAGGGTCGGCAAATTTTTCAGCATACTCAGCTTCTTTTTCTTTCCATTTTGCTTTCGGATTTTTTGCAGCTTTTATTTCATTTTTAAAAATTATTTCAGCTGCACCTTTGGCTCCCATTACGGCAATTTCTGCAGTAGGCCAAGCAAAATTCATATCGGCACCTATATGTTTAGAGTTCATTACATCATAGGCGCCACCATAAGCTTTTCGTGTAATAACAGTAATTCTTGGTACTGTTGCTTCACTTAATGCATACAGCAATTTTGCTCCATTGGTTATAATGGCATTCCATTCCTGATCTGTTCCAGGTAAAAAACCAGGTACATCAACTAAAACCAATAGTGGGATATTAAAACTATCGCAAAAACGTGTAAAACGAGCTGCTTTTTTGGAGCTATTTACATCTAAACAACCTGCTAAATTTATAGGTTGATTTGCAATAATACCAATACTTCTTCCAGCTAAACGAGCAAAACCAACAATTATATTTTCGGCATAATCTTTATGAATTTCAAAAAATGAATCTTTGTCAATAATACCTTTAATAATCTTATGCATATCATAGGGCTTATTAGGGTTTTCTGGGATTATTTCTTCCAGCTTCTCTCTAATTTCATCATGTAATTTATAAGGTAATTTTTTAGTTGTTTCTCTATTGTTTTGTGGAATATAACTCAATAAAGTTTTAATATCTTCCAAGCATTCAATATCATTTGCTGAGGTAATGTGTGTAACTCCAGATTTTGTTGAATGAGTACTTGCTCCACCTAACTCTTCTGCGGTAACTTCTTCATTTGTTACTGTTTTCACAACATTTGGGCCGGTAACAAACATATAACTGGTATTTTCAACCATTAAAGTAAAATCAGTCATTGCAGGAGAATAAACTGCTCCACCTGCACAAGGTCCCATAATTGCAGAAAGTTGCGGGATTACCCCCGATGCTTGTACGTTTCTATAAAAAATATCAGCGTAACCACCTAAAGATTTTACACCTTCCTGAATTCTTGCACCGCCAGAATCATTCAATCCTATTACAGGAGCTCCAACTTTTAAAGCTTGATCCATTATTTTGCAAATTTTTTCAGCATGAGTTTCAGAAAGTGAACCTCCAAAAACTGTAAAGTCTTGAGCGAAAACATAAACCAATCGTTTATTAATTGTTCCATAGCCCGTAACAACGCCATCACCAAAGTAAATTTCTTTTTCCATACCAAAATCTGTTGTCCTATGAGTAACCAAAACACCCATTTCTTCAAAAGATTCTTCATCTAAAAGGTAAGAGATACGCTCTCTAGCAGTTAATTTTTTCTTAGCATGTTGCTTTGCAATTCTTTTTTCTCCACCACCTAAATGTGCCAATGCAACTTTTTTATTTAATTTTTCAATTTTTGAATCCATCTCGTTGAATTTTATTAGGTGATTAATTAATAGGAATTTTTAATTTTTGTTGATCTTCCAAGTAAATTTTTAGAGCCATTGTTGCAGCAATTTGCGCTTCTTCGTTTAAACTTATTTGTAGTACTTGGTCAGTAAAGTAATTTTTAACGAAATGTGTATCAAATTTTCCAGAACGGAAGGCTTCATGATTACAAACAAATTTACCAAATGGTAATGTAGTTTTAACTCCTTCAATTTTATAATTATCTATGGCTTCAATCATAAGTTGAATGGCTTCTTCACGTGTTTTTCCATAAGTAATTAATTTTGATAGCATTGGGTCGTAATAAATAGGTATGTCCATTCCTTGTTCAAAGCCATTATCAACCCTAATACCTTTACCTGTGGGAATTTTATAAATGTTTAAATTTCCAACACTAGGTAAAAAATTATTTGTAGGGTCTTCAGCATAAACGCGTAATTCTAGTGCATGACCTTTGATTTTTAGATCTTCTTGTTTGAAAGAAATGACTTCTCCACGTGCAATTTTTATTTGTTGTTCAACCAAATCTATACCCGAAATTAATTCGGTTACAGGGTGCTCAACTTGTAAACGGGTGTTCATTTCTAAGAAATAGAAGTTTAAATTTTTATCTACTAAAAATTCAACGGTACCTGCACCTAGATAGTCACAAGATTTTGCAACTTTAATTGCAGCATCTCCCATTTTTTTTCTTAATTCAGGGTCTAAAATTGAAGAAGGAGCTTCTTCAACTACTTTTTGGTGTCTACGCTGTATGCTACACTCTCTTTCAAATAAATGCAGTGTATTTCCGTAACTGTCAGCAAGTACTTGAATTTCAATGTGTCGGGGTGAAGTGATGTATTTTTCAACAAAGACAGAGCCATTACCAAAAGCTGAAGTTGCTTCGCTAATGGCTCTAGCCATTTGTTCTTCAACATCTTTTTCTTGTTCAACAATACGCATTCCTTTACCGCCACCACCAGCAGAGGCTTTTATTAATATTGGAAATCCAATTTCCCTCGCAATATCAGCAGCTTCTTTGGGGTTGGTAACTGCTCTGTCAACACCGGGAACCATAGGGATATTGTAATGCTTTACTGCGTCTTTTGCGGCCAATTTATCTCCCATTATCTTAATTGATTTAGATTTAGGCCCTATAAAGATAATTCCATTCTTTTCACACAATTCAGCAAAATGTGCGTTCTCACTAAGAAAACCGTAGCCAGGATGAATACCATCTACGTATAGTTTCTTGGCTTCTTTAATAATTTTATCTCCTAAAAGATATGATTTGTTTGAAGGAGCTTCACCAATATAAACGGCTTCATCTGCAAATCTTACATGTAGTGCATTTCTATCGGCTTTTGAATAAATGGCAACTGTTTTAATACCCATTTTTCGAGCAGTTTTCATAACTCGAATGGCAATTTCTCCTCTATTTGCTATTAATATTTTTTTCATCTTAATACAATTCAATATGTTGGTGGTTTTTAGGTAGAGTGAGTAGTTGTTATTCTAACTCAATCATTAGTTCACCCTTTTCAACAGTTTCTCCTTTTTTAACGTGTATGGATTTAACAACACCTTCTTTTGGAGAGCTAATTGTATTTTCCATTTTCATGGCCTCCAAAATTAATAAGGTTTCTCCTTCTGTTACTTTTTGTCCTTTCTCAACATTTATACTTAAAATAAGTCCAGGCATAGGAGATTTTATATCATTAGATTTTTTGGATGTTCCCACTGTAAATCCCATTTTTTTAATAAGTAAATCTAATTGGTTTGAGATTTTAACGGTAAACTTATTTGAATTTACACGAATGATATATTCTTTATTATAAAAATCAGATTTTTCAAGTTCAACATTAAAAGATTTATTGTTGTGGATTGCATGGAATTTAGATTCGGATAGTTTTAATGCATCCAAACTTTTTACTTCAGAATCTTTAAAGTCATATTCAAAAGAGTTGTCTACTGTTACTTTGAAATTTTGAGCCATAATTATTAAAAATAATAGGTTTTAATTTATGATTTTGAATTAGATAAAGATATTGAATTTTTTTTGAATAAATATTGATTAAAGTTAGGTTTTTTTGGATAAAATATTTTTTAAAGAGATTTTTAGTTGAAATATTTAGGAATACGTAAAAATGATATTGATAATATAGCATTTAAATAGTAGAAAAATAGAAAAGTAGTTACGGTCTAAATATAGTGTACTAAAAAAGCAACTATCTTATTATTAGATAATTGCTTTATTTTTTAGTGACCTCGACAGGATTCAAACCTGTAACCTTCTGAGCCGTAATCAGATGCGCTATTCAGTTGCGCCACGAGGCCGTTTTGCGGGTGCAAATATACTATTTTTTAATTATTTACAAACTATTTTTTGTTGTAAAGTATCTCCAGCCAATTATTGCTAATTGCCATTTTTTAGCTTTAGACATGTCTAGTCCCCTTTTAGAAAAACTAGGAAATACTATTTTATTAATTTTTGCTAAAATTTTAAAAAGTTGCTTAACCATATTGTAAAAATACACAATAAAAAAATCCTACAAAAAGTAGGATTTATATTTCTTAAAATAAGATGTTAATAATAGTTAATGCTAGTTTGGTTACTAGCACAAAAATTGTAATCATACTAATAGATTTTAGGTTAATAAATAGTTTGTGAATTAATTCTTAAATCAAGGTAGCATAACTTTTTGCTTATCTCCAATTATTTATATAATATTAATTGAAATGACTTGTAATTATAAGTAAAAACGCAGATATAGTTTATTAAAATAAACTTTAGGCTACAAACGAATTTTATATTTAAACAGTATGTCTCTATTGTTGTTATAATATGTAATTAACGTGAATAATGTTTAAGCAGCCCATAAACATAATTGATTAGATTTAATAGGTGTTATATTTAAAGAAGGCTTTTTAGGGAAGAAACAATACGCTGTTAAAGCTGCCACAATATTTACCAA
>JAKIVA010000096.1 GCA_021647265.1 Lutibacter sp. | reverse complement strand
GTCATTTACGCTCTAACAATTCGTGGATGCACAACAGCAACCGATTGGTAAAAGGAAAAAACCGCTGTACTTTACTCATAAATTCTGAAGATGCAAAGGCTTTAAATTTAAAAGAAAATCAGCTAGTTAAAGTAACTTCTGATGTTGGACAAGCACAACTCCCTGTTGAAATAACAACTTCAATAATGCCGGGAGTTGTAAGTATTCCACACGGATGGGGGCATCACAGAAAGGGAACCAATATGGATATTGCCCAACAACACGCCGGTGTTAGTATTAACGATTTAACCAATCACAAAAACATTGATAATTTAACAGGTAATGCTGATTTTAGTGGAACAAAAGTTAAAATTGAACATATTTAATTTTAATTTAGTTGATTATTTTGATAGAAAAATAAATGAAACTATAGAATATATAAATACGATGAATGTCGTATATTTAGAATAAATAATTCATACTATTTATTCATTACTTTTGACTTATAAATTTTAAAGATGGAAAACAACTACGTTAGCATAGATACATTAAAATTCTTATTGTATAATGTACACCAAACTGAAGACTTATTAAGTAGAGATCGTTTTAGTGATTACGATAAAACTGCAATAGACATTTTTTTAGATTCAATTAAAACTTTTTCTGATACAGCCTTGTTTCCATATATAAAAGATATGGACGAAAAACCATCCTATTTTGAAAATGGTAGTATTAAAGTGCACCCTCAATTTGAGAATATCATAAAATTAGGTGGAGAAATGGGTATAGTAGGATTAGGCTTTGATTACAATGACGGTGGCTTGCAATTACCTTCTGCTATTTTTCATGCGGCTTATTTTATTATGGAAGCTGCCAACAATCATGTTTCTGGGTATTTTGGCTTAACTGCTGGAGCAGCCAATTTAATTTTATCATTTGGTAGTCAAAAACTCAAGGATATATATGTACCTAATATGTTAGACTTAACTTGGGGAGGAACCATGTGTTTAACGGAGTCACAGGCAGGAAGTTCTCTTTCTGATATTAAAACAACTGCAACACCAACAAATGAAGATTACCACTTAATTAATGGGCAAAAAATATTTATTTCGGCTGGAGACCACCAATTTTCAAACAATTTTGTACATCTAGTTTTAGCACGAATTAAAGGAGCTCCTTCTGGAATTAAAGGTGTTTCATTATTTGTTGTTCCTAAAAAAAGACCTGATAAAAACGGAGAATTAATTTATAACAGTGCTGATATTGTTGGCGAATTTGAAAAAATGGGACAAAAGGGCTATTGTACAACACATATTGTTTTTGGAGATAATAATGATTGTAGAGGTTGGTTAGTTGGTGAGCCAAATAAAGGCTTGTCCTATATGTTTCAAATGATGAACGAAGCCCGAATAGCAACAGGACGAATGGGAACTGCTATTGCTTCTGCTGCATATTATGCATCTTTAAAATATGCAAATGAACGTCCTCAAGGAAGAAAACTAAATAGTTCTGGCCAAAAAAATATTGAGGAAGAACAAACACTAATCATTAATCATCCCGATGTTAAGAGAATGTTATTTACTCAAAAAGCCATAGTTGAAGGTTCTATGAGTTTAATTTTTCAAACATCTAATTATTCTGACAAAGAAATAACAAGTACATCACAAGAAGATAAAGAAAAGTACAATCTACTATTAGAATTATTAACTCCAATTGCAAAAACATATCCAGCTGAAAAAGGTATTGAATCTACAAGCAATGCCGTTCAAATATTAGGTGGCTATGGTTTTTGTTTTGATTTTATGCCACAGCAATATTATAGAGACATCCGTATTATTTCTTTATATGAAGGTACTACAGGCATACAGTCTTTAGATTTATTAGGTAGAAAAATTACAGTAAAAAATGGAAAAGCTCTCAAGTTGTTAGCTGAAGAAATTCAACAAACTATAAATAGTGCCAACAATTATACTAATTTAAAGCCTTATGCAACTATGTTATTAGAAAATGTTGGTTTAGTTCAAAAAGTAATTAGCATTTTAATGCCTCATGCCTTAAAAGGTAACTACGAACGTTTCCTTGCCGATGCTACTGTTTTTATGGATTTTTTGGGGACTATAGTTGTAGGTTGGCAGTGGTTAAAAACAGCAAGTACCGCACAAGAAATCTTAGAGAAAAATGTAGGAAATCAAAGCAATGCCTTTTATGAAAGTAAAATTCACACTATGAAGTTTTTCTATACTTACGAGTTGATAAAAACCAAAGGACTAGCGAAAACGTTGATGAATAACGAGGAACTAACTATTTCCGTTTCAAAAGAAGTATTCTAAATTATTAATTATATATTGCTTTAAAAACCTTTTGTATAGTATCTAATTTAATAAACTTCATAAAAACACCTACATTGTAAATATAGGATGATTAAATGATTATAAATCACACTTTTTAGTAGTACAAAAGTTAAAATTGAAGGGGTTAAAGAGGGCTGAAAGGGTTTTAACTTACCTTCAATTTTAACTTGATTATTTTTTATTGACTTGCCAATGCTAAACCTTTAGTTGCCGATGCATCAGTTGGTTTATTTAATAGCACTTTTTGAAACAACACTTTGGCTTCTTTTTTCTTTCCAAGTTGTAAATTACTCCACGCATACATTAACAAACCATCGTAATCAAATGGATATAAATCTGCTACTTGTTTAAAATAAGAAATGGCCTTGTCAAATTGTGAATGATTGTAATAAATAGTTCCTAAATAATACATTGCCTTTGTATTATGAGGTGAATTTTCTAAAATTTGTTTGTATGTATTAATTACCTCATCCCAATTTCCTAAAGCTGCCAATGGAGCTATATAACCAAATTTAGGTTCATCAGCATACGGCATTAATTCAATAGCTTTTTTATAAAAAATAATAGATTCATTAAAATTTCCCGCCATATAATTTAACCAACCTAAACGTAAATTTGTTTCGTATGAATTGTCCTCATAAACTGTTTTTAAAACATTGGCTGCTAATTTAAAATCTCCTTTGGCCTCTAGCGTATAACTTTTGGCAAATGCTTCTTGTAAATTTAAAAAAGTAGTTTGTGAAAAAGCTGTTGTGCTAATTCCTAAAATAAATAGTCCTAAAAATAGTGTTTTTCTTAAAATTCCCATGTGATTCCTGCTATAATATTTTGTTGATTAAAATTAAATGTTTTTGCTGTAATTTCTTGATTTTGATTATTGTAATTATCTTCCATTTCCATAAAAGAATAGCCAATTTTAACAATAGCCTTTTTTGTATAAAATTGAAGTGTTAAGCCATATTCACTCAAGGCTGTCTCTGTTTGGTTATATATTATTGCTCCATTACTGGCTATAAAATTGCGTATGTTGCCTATGTTTCCGTAACCAGTAATTGACATTTTTTCAGTATTTAATGATAAACCTCCTGTATAAACCAAATTTGAGTTAGCGTTTTCATTTTGATATTGTACAGATCCAAAAGGAACTATTAAAGTACTTCCTAAAGGATATAGAGACAACGTGTATCCTCCCTGAAATTGATTGTATCCATTTAAGTTAGATACAGAAACATTTACAGTACTTCTTACATAGTATGATGCTTTAGTTAAAGCCCCTCCAAAAACAAAATTTGTATATCTTACAGTTGGAGATGTTGAAGTAGTGGTACCTCCTCTAGGTCCTCTTCCGCTTAACTCGCTATCAATATTTAAGTTGTCATACTTTCCAAAAAGAACATTAAAGTACGTATCTAAGTACAACCTATTACCCAAAGCAACAGTTGCATTGGCATAATAGCGTTTTTCACTTCCATTGTATGCCTTAT
>JAKIVA010000041.1 GCA_021647265.1 Lutibacter sp. | reverse complement strand
CTAATTATTAGCGGTTGCAAATGTAATACCTTTTTATATATTCTCGTAACTTTTTAAATGTTTTTTTTTACTTATTTCTAACACCAAAATAAAACACTGAAACAAAGTTATTTATAAAATGTTAAAAGTTACACCTAAATTGATTTCTTTAAAAAAACAGGGTTACCAATTTAAGAATTATTTTTATTTCTTGCAATATTAATCAACTGTATTAGTGCTTTTTTTGATTTGGATTAGGTGCATCTATCCATTTTTTACTTAATTCGAGATAATTAAAGTCTAATTTTGACGGCTGCTCTTCTAACACACCGTCAACAAATGCTCGTTGTAGAATATCTTCAATTAAATAATCTTCCTTATTATTCACAGGATCATATTCATCTTTTAATGACAACTTGTACAGACCAGCCGCCGTATTGTACCAAAATGCTTTCCATCCGCTTCGTAAATCTTTAATTAACTCAAATGAAGTATCTCCTGTTTGCCTGTGTATTAGTTTAATTAATATACGCCCTTCTGTTCTTGTCAGTTTTTTTAGTTGATCTGTTAATTCTTTTTCAAAATATTTTTGAATTCTTTTCGTATATTGTTTCTTTCTTCTTTTAGATTTAATTTTTTCTAATCGTTTATTTAAAACACTTAATCTATCTGCTGCTAATTTGGCATACGGATAGGCTTTTAGTGTTTTTTTACGAAACCAGTAATAATATCTTCTATCATAGCTTGTTTTAAACTTTAATTTTTTTAATAATTGTACTTCGTTTAACTCTATTAATAAGGTATCTCCTTCAAAAACAATATAACGTTCAGATAAGGGTACTGAATCTTTTTCTTTCTCTTCTTGGGAAAAAAGAGTAGTGCTTATTAACAGAAAGGTTAAAATAAAAAGTGTTTTAAACTGGTTCATTACTATTTATTTGTAAGGGGCTCCAAAAATACAACATTCAAAAATCGATTTCAAATTAAGTTTTAAAAATAATTAAGCGAATTATTTATTGCTTGGTTTACTGTTTTTAGCCCTATCATTTAAACCTTACTTGCTATCACTTAAAATAGGTAAAGGATGAAGAAGCCTACTCTCTTTTATTAAATTACGTTGTTATTACACTCCTTGTAATAAATTGGTGTATGCGTTAGTGATAGCAACCCTTCAACTTCGCCCAGAATGAACTTATCCTTTTTTGTTATGTAACACAGTAAAATAGCAAAAAAGATTTAGCGAATAGCAGAACCTGTAAGGGAACGCCCAAATAATTATTTTTAGTATGAGAAAACTTCCTTATTTTTGATGAAAATTTAAATTAGACATGAGCAAAACAACATCAATTCTCAATAAAAAATCAATTTCATTTTTAGAAAAATACTTAAATAATGCCTCTCCAACTGGTTATGAAAAGGAAGGACAAAAAATATGGATGAATTACCTAAAACCTTATGTTGATACATTTATAACTGATAGTTATGGGACAGCTGTGGGTATTATAAATCCTGACGCGAAATTTAAGGTTGTTATTGAAGGTCATGCTGATGAAATTTCATGGTATGTAAATTATATTACTCCTGAAGGGTTAATATATGTGATTAGAAATGGGGGAAGTGACCATTTAATAGCTCCTTCAAAAGTAGTTCATATTCATACAAAAAAAGGAATTGTGAAAGGTGTTTTTGGATGGCCTGCAATTCATACACGCATGAAGGGGAAAGAAGATACACCTAAATTAGACAATATTTTTATTGATGTTGGCTGTAAAAAGAAAGAAGAAGTTGAAAAATTAGGCGTTCATGTTGGTTGTGTAATTACCTATCCTGATGAATTTTTTATTTTAAACAAACATAATTTTGTTTGTAGAGCTCTTGACAATAGAATGGGTGGTTTTATGATTGCTGAAGTGGCTCGTTTACTAAAAGAAAATAATAAAAAACTACCTTTTGGCTTATACATTACAAATTCTGTTCAAGAAGAAATTGGTTTGCGAGGTGCTGAAATGATTACACAAACTATAAAACCTAATATTGCCATTGTAACAGATGTTTGTCATGATACCACAACACCAATGATTGACAAAAAGAAAGAAGGTGAAACAAAAAGCGGTGATGGACCGGTTATTAGTTATGCTCCTGCTGTTCAAAATAATTTAAGAGAACTAATTGTAAAAACTGCTGAAGCTAAAAAAATCCCGTTTCAACGTTTAGCATCTTCCAGAGCTACAGGAACCGATACTGATGCTTTTGCGTATAGTAATGGTGGTGTTCCATCTGCTTTAATTTCACTAGCGCTTCGCTATATGCATACAACGGTAGAAATGGTTCATAAAGAGGATGTAGAAAATGTGATTAAATTAATTTATGAAACTTTACTTTCAATTGAAGAAGGTGAAACATTTAGTTATTTTAAATAGGTGAAAATATTCAATACATTACTTGCAATTGTTAGGCTGTTATTATTTTCATTAGTGACAATTATTATATATGGTCTATTATTAATTACTAACTTATTTTATAAAAAAAGAGATAAAAAAATTCAACGAGGTATTATTTACAGACGCTTTATAATTCGAATTTTACATTATATATTGGGCACAAAAATTATTGTTTATGGCAATGAACCTAAGATTTCAGGGTTAATAGTCTCAAACCATCGAAGTTATTTTGACCCCTTGGTTATTTTAAAAAATATTTTAGCATATCCAATAGCTAAAAAAGAAGTTGAATTTTGGCCATTAATAGGAAGTGTTTGTAAAACCACTGGTGTAATTTTTGTTCGTAGAGATAACAAAAGTAGTAGATTAGAAACCCTAGATAAGATTAACATAGTTTTAGAAAAAGGTTTTTCTATTTTAAATTCTCCTGAAGGAACCACACATATTGAACCTGTAACTATTGACTTTAAACCTGGAGCGTTTGTTATGGCAGCACAATTAGGTGTGCCTGTAATTCCTGTTGCAATAGATTATAAAAACCTCTCTGACGCCTGGATTGGTGATGATACTTTTATTCCTCATTTTTTACGTTGTTTTGGGAAATGGCGTACTGAAATTAAAGTGAGCTTTCTAGAACCTGTATTTTCTAACAACGCAGATGAATTAATCACATCTTCAAAAAAACAAATTGACAAAGAATTACTTCGTTTTAGAAAAGAATGGGAAGCGGCATAGTTTTATAAAAGAGGCTGATTGAAAATTTGATAAGATTCTGAAACAAGCTCAGAATAGCGTCTTCAATCAGCCTCTTATAATATTCTTTTTTCGCTATTTCTTTTTATAAACTATTTTACCTAATTCAATAGCTATTCCAGTTTTTGCAAGAATTGTAAAAATAAATGCTCCCATAGCCCAAATACCAATAGTAACAGAAATCTCAACAAATGTTGGAGTGTACTCTGCTATTTTACCCCAAGGACCTGGAATAAAACCAGGAACAATCAGTCCAAAACCTTTTTCAATCCAAATGGCAACAAATAACATTCCACAAGCAACATATAAAATCTTAAAATTACTTCTCAGTTTATGAAATGTTAACACCGTAGTTGCTATAACATTCATAGTAATAGAAGTCCAAATCCAAGGTAATAACGCTACTTTCCCTTCAATTCCAAAAAATAAATACACTGCACTTATGCTATGATGTGTTGGTGCATAAAATTCTTTAAACAATTCTGAAATTAACATAATTAAATTAATTTGTGCTGCAACAGTTACAATTAAACTAATTTTTTTTATGGTATTATCGGGTACTTTAAACTCCGTAAATTTTCTAATTACAGCCAAAACTAAAATAATTAGTGCTGGTCCTGCAGCAAATGCAGATGCTAAAAATCGTGGCCCTAACAAGGCATTGTTCCAAAACGGACGTGCTTGCAATCCTTGATATAAAAATGCCGTTATCATATGAATTGCCACCGCCCAAAATACCGAAATAAATACTCCAGGGATATAAATTTTAGGATTGGGTGTTTTACCTTGGTAACGCATTATTAAAATGTACAATGGTACTGTTATGTTTATAAAAAGGTATCCATTTAGGACCAATACATCCCAAGTTAACATTGAGTTTGGAAAGTTAAATACACCTATAACAGGTATCATATGCCACAAACGAGCCGGTCCTCCCATATCTGCAACTACAAATGCTAAGCACATTAGCAACGCTGCAACAGCCAAACCTTCACCAATTAAAACTGCTTGCTTAAAATCTATATTTTTCAACACATACGCTGGTAACACTAACATTACAGCTGCTGCTGCAACGCCTACTAAAAAAGTAAAGTTTGAAATATACAACCCCCAACTTACGCGGTCAGTCATTCCTGTTGCACTTAAACCCTGCTCTAATTGAATTCCGTAATTGTACATTCCAAATAGCATCACAAAAGTTAATATTGCCATCCATATATGATATGCTCGGCTTCCGTGTGTAATTTCAGCCAATGAATCTTTAATTAAAGAGCCGACTACTTTTAATGATTTCATTATATTTATTTTTTTGGCGTGTCCTTTTACTTCTAAAAGGTCGGGCTTTCGCTACTCGCTTTTTTATTTCCAATAAAAAGAGCTCAAACATACCGCTCTATCCCTCACGCAGTTTTAATTTATTTAACTTAGTCCATATAATACCAAAACTTAGGCTCAGTACCTAAATCTTCTTTCAATCTAAAAACTTTTTTATTTTCTAAAACCCAACGGATAGTACTATCTGGATCTAATAAATTACCGAAAGTTCTAGCACCTGTAGGACAAGCTTCAACACAAGCCGGATTTTGTCCCTTACGTGATCGTTGTATGCAGAATGTACATTTTTCCATCACTCCCTTCTTTCGTAATCTATTTCCTAAATAATGTTGATTTTTATTTACTTCTTCCTCTGGTACTTCTGGTGTTTTCCAATTAAATCGTCTTCCATCATAAGGACACGCAGCCATGCAATAGCGACATCCAACACACCAATCATAATCTATCACTACAATACCATCTTTTTCTTTCCAAGTTGCTTGAACTGGGCAAACCTCAACACAAGGTGGGTTATCACAATGAAAACATTGTGTACCCATATAAAAATGTCCTTCAGCTGGAACTTCATGATAGTAATTATCATCAGATTCTTCAAAATTAAAACCTTTACCATCTTCCATTTCATGGATGCGTATATATTGCATTTGTGAAGCTCTATCTTGATTGTTTTCTTCAATACAAGCATTCACACAATCCATATATCCCTGACATTTAGAGATATTAAATGCATATCCAAACAACACATCCTCTTCAGCATCTTTTGAAGACAGGTTTATTTTCTTTCCAGTTCTTAATTCATAGGAACGAACCAAACGATTTACCGTTTCATTCTTTTCTTTATCGGTCATTAATTTATAATTCCCCTTAAAGTATTCGTCCCATTCAATAGCCGATTTTTCTTTACTTTCGTCTCCACTAATAACACTACAAGATGTACTCACTGCTCCTGCTCCAATTAAAAGTCCTGCAGTTAGTTTTTTAAATGCCGATCTTCTGCTCATTGATACATCCATTACCTGATTGTATCCGTCTTTAGGTGTTTTCTCTTCGCAAGAACTTGCATTGTTTCCACAACCGCAGGCTTCTGATTTTTTAGTTCGATTTAAGTTTAAAGAAAACCATTTTTTAGTATTGTTACTCATTGTTTAATTTCTTTAGTTATTGTCTTTCTTTAACTTTTTCAGTATTGAAACGCACAGGCCAACGTTTTTCAAATTGTGGTGCATGTGGATTGTGGCAATTCACACAAGTATTAGATAATCTTGGTGGTGACCAACCTCCTAGCTGTTTCCCATGGGCACCGCCTTTCCAATCTTTAAATTCTTTTTGGTGACATTGGCTACATAATTTATGACTGTAATTAAAATCAATGGTAGTACTTGTTAAGCTATGTAAATTCCCCATATCATTTGAAGTATGACAGGTAGCACAATTCATTATTTCAGAATTTGCATGATTCAATTTAATATCCCAATGTGCTGCCTTTTTATCAACTTGTTTTTGCATTAAAACGCTCAATGGTTCTGTGTGACACTCCACACAATTATAAGATGATATTTGGCTCTTACGTTCGGGAATTAAAAACGCTGTTTCACCTTCCTCTACTAGTACCGTTTTAATTTCCGCATTTATCATAGGAGAACTTACAGAAGGTGCTTTGTATTTTACACTTTCACCTTCTATTTTTTCCATCACATTATGATATTTTTCTTCAGTGTGTTTACAAGAAATTACAAACAAGCAAATAAGTGTACCTAACATCACTTTTTTAATTATAGCTATCTTTAAATATTTCATCTTGTTATCGTATAAAATTCCCTATATCCTTCAATTCTTTATTGTTTACCACATGACATTGTCTACAATTTGAACGTTCTGGATGAATGACTCTAATTTCTTTTGGTGCTGCTGGCCCTGCATGACAAGCTAAACAGTTCTCATGCATCTGAATTTGATGTGGAATTACCGGAGGCGCTCCAACAAATGCTGCATTGTCTTCTATAGGTACATAAAAATCTTGCTTTGTATAATTTTTAAATACACCTTTTGTATTTTCAGTAACATGACATTGACGACAATTTACTTTTTCTGGATGAGGTACTACAGGAGCGTAGGCTTTAAACTTGGATACAAAACCACCATTTTGATGACATTTTAAACAGCTCTTCCCTCCTATTGTCAAGTCATCAATTACTGGATGAGGAATGCTTGGAGGAGCTCCGTGAAAAGCTCTATTGTTATAATATGTTTTCAACGTTCTTTGGTGATCTTTATCTTCAGGCATTTTTGCGTAATCCAATGCATACTCAGATCGCTCAAATACTCCTTTTTCTGATGGAATAAATGCCTGTTCTGTATCTATTGAAAGCTCAATATAAGCTTCTTCTTGTGATGTATAATAGCTTTTAGACCAAATATAAATTACAGCAAACATTAACAACGCAAATAGTACTATTAAAAATAATCGTTTCATTTGTGTATTTTTTCCTTGTTAAACTCTTTCAATTTTTACTGCACATTTCTTATAATCGGGTTCTTTTGAAATAGGACAAAATGCATCTAAGGTAACATCATTAATTAACATACTTTCATCAAAAAATGGTACAAAAACCTGACCTTTTGTTGGTAAACCTCGCTGATTTATAGAAGCTGGTAATGTACAAGAACCTCTTCTAGAGGTAACTTTTACTTTTTCACCATTTCTAATTCCCAATGTTTTTGCATCATCTGGATGAAATTCCACATAGGCATGTGGCATTGCTTTATGTAACACAGGAATTCTTCTAGTCATGGATCCTGTATGCCAATGCTCTATTACACGCCCCGTATTTAACCAAAATGGGAACTCCTGATCTGGAGATTCTGCTGCTGGTTCATAAGGTCGTTGCCAAATAACTGCTTTTCCATCTGGTTTTCCATAGAAATGGAAATCTTCTCCATTAGAACAAGCAGGATCATACTTAGCATTAAACCTCCACTGTGTAGATTTTCCATTTACATAAGGCCAAATTGCGCCAGACTCTTTCTTTAAAACCTCTAATGGAGCCATTCCATGTTTGGCCCCTTCGTGAAATTGTATGTACTCATTATATATTTCTTCTACGTGATTTTCTTCTGAATAAGGAAATAAATCGCCATAACCCATTCTTTTTGCAACCTCAATAGTCATCCAAGCATCGGGAGTTGTATCTCCCGGACCTTCAATCATTTTATCCCAATGTTGAGTTCTGCGTTCTGAATTCCCATACAATCCGCCTTTTTCAATATGCCAAGATGCTGGTAAAATAACATCTGCTACATCAGAAGTTGGTGTAGGAAATACATCTGAAACCACTACAAAACATGAATCTTTTTCCATTCCTGGGCGATAACGACTCGTTTTAGGTAAAGACACTAACGGATTGGTAACCTGAGTCCAAATAAATTTGATGTCTCCTCGGTCAACCGCTCTAAACATTTCAGTTGCATGATATGTAGGTTTTGAAGGAATATTCTCATAAGGTACTTTCCATATTTTAGCTGCCAATCTTCGGTGCTTTTCATTCATTACCACACCTTTTGGTAATTTATGTGTAAATGTACCTACTTCACGAGCGGTTCCACAAGCTGATGGTTGCCCAGTTAAAGAGAAAGGTCCGTTACCTGGTTGTGATATTTTCCCTGTTAATAAATGAATATTGTATACTAAATTATTAATCCACGTACCACGTGTATGTTGGTTCATACCCATACACCAATACGAAACCACTTTTTTATTTGGGTCTCCATAAATATTTGCCAAATACTTGATATCTTTTACAGATACTTTTGAATATTTAGCCACTTTTTCTGGAGTATAATCTTCTAAAAACTTTTTAAATTCTTCAAAATTAATTCCTACTGGTTTGTCTTTAAATTTAAATTTATCTTCAGTTCCGTATCCAATGTTAGTAGAACCTTTACTAAAATTACAATGCTTTTCAACAAACAATTTATTTACCCAACCATTATTTATTATTTCATAACAAATGGCATTGGCCACAGCCAAATCTGTTTGTGGTTCAAATAAAATGGACTTATTAGCAGCCATACTAGAACGAGTAGTTCGGGTTGCAAAATCTATAATTTTAGCTCCTCTATTATTTTTTTGCTCCAACATTCTTGAAAATAATACGGGATGCATTTCTGCCATATTATTCCCCCAGGTAATAAAATAATCTGCGTGATTGATATCTTCATAACAACCCATTGGCTCATCAGCTCCAAAAGTTGTTAAAAATCCTGTTACAGCACTTGCCATACATAAACGCGCATTACAATCTAAATTATTGGTACCAATAGCACCTTTCATAAGTTTTGAAGCTACATACCCCTCAGGTATTGTTGATTGACCTGATGTATACATTGCAACAGCATCTTTTCCATGCTTCTCTATAGTTTCCTTCATTTTGTTTGCAACAATATCCAAGGCTTCACTAATTGGTGTTTTAACATAACTTCCATTCTTTTTAACCAAAGCATATGTTAGCCTATCTTTTGCTTGAATACACATTGTTTGATGGTATCCTTTTACACAAAGTAATCCTTTATTAACAAAACTATTTGGATCTCCTTTTACTGCAACAGCTTTACCGTTTTCTACACCAACCAAAATTCCACACCCAACACCACAGAAACGACATGGTCCTTTTTTCCATTCCAAATTACCTCCATTTGGTAAGTTTTCAATTTGTTCAGAAGCAAAAATAATTCCAGGAAACATTGAAGCTGCCGCTGTCATAGCTGCTGCTGTAGCCATTTTTTTAACAAAAGATCTACGGTCTATATTTTTTTGTGACATATTTATAGGTTATTTAGTGTCAAAGCCCGAAACTAATGATACGTGCTTCAATCCTTTTATTTCTAATAATTTATGATATAATTTATTATCTAATTCTTCTGTCTCAGTTTCAGTAACTAAAACTATTACAGCATGATTTTGTGCAGGGATAATTTCACAACCTTGTAGTTTTTGAAGCCCTTTAACTAACTCTTCCCGCTTACTTTCTTCATAATGAAGTACATAACTTTTTATTGGCATTTTCTTAGTTTAGTAACATTTGTTACAAAGATAATTGTATTTATTTAACAGGAAAAATGACTTATGTCAGTTTTTAAATTTTAATATTTAATTTAAAATAAATCTAAATAACGATATAAAGATGTTTTTATCTTTTAATGTCTATTTTTAAGGAATATTTTCAAAAAAAATACCAATTTGAATGAACATCAGATTGGTATTTTAGAATCTTTAACTACTGAAGATAGTCTATTTTACAAGTGAGCCATTAATAATAGACTGTACTACGTCAGGATTTAGTAAGGTAGAAATATCTCCTAAATTCGAAGTTTCATTCTCAGCTATTTTGCGTAAAATTCTACGCATTATTTTACCGCTTCTTGTTTTAGGCAAACCAGTAGTAAACTGTATTTTATCTAGTTTAGCAATTGGACCAATATGTTCTGTAATAATTTGGTTAATTTCTTTTCGCAAATTTTCATGATTACGAGATTCTCCTGTTTCTTTAAGAATTACAAACCCATAAAGAGCACTTCCTTTAATATCATGAGGAAAACCAACAATAGCAGATTCTGCAACTGCTTGGTGCTCGTTAATTGCATCTTCAATTGGAGCTGTTCCTAAATTATGGCCAGATACAATAATTACATCATCTACCCTTCCTGTTATTCTATAATATCCAACTTCATCACGCAATGCTCCATCACCTGTAAAATACATATTTTTAAAAGCCGAAAAGTATGTTTCTCTATAGCGTTCATGATTTCCCCAAATTGTTCTCGCCATAGCAGGCCAAGGAAATTTAATACATAAGCGTCCATCTACTTGGTTTCCTTTTATTTCTTCTCCATTTTCATCCATTAAAGCCAATTGAACCCCTGGTAAAGGCAAGGTTGCATACGTTGGTTTTGTAGGTGTAGCATACGGTATAGGCGAAATCATCATTCCTCCTGTTTCTGTTTGCCACCACGTGTCTACAATAGGACATTTCTTTTTCCCTACATTATCGTTATACCAGTGCCAAGCTTCTTCATTAATTGGTTCTCCAACCGTTCCTAATACTTTTAATGATGATAAATCATAGTTGTCAACAAATTCTAAATTTTCTTTAGCTAGTGCTCTAATTGCTGTTGGGGCTGTATAAAACTGATTAATTTTATGCTTTTCCACTATTTCCCAAAAACGTCCATAATCGGGGTAGTTTGGAACTCCTTCAAACATAACAGTAGTAGCTCCATTAGCTAATGGACCGTACACAATATAGCTATGACCTGTAATCCATCCTATATCGGCGGTACACCAATAGACATCATTTTCTCTATAATTAAATACATTTTTAAATGTATATGCAGTATAAATCATATAGCCAGCAGTTGAATGTACCATTCCTTTTGGCTTTCCTGTAGACCCTGATGTATACAATATAAATAATGGGTCTTCAGCATCCATAATTTCTGGATCACATTCATTAGATGCTACATCCAATAATGGTTGTAACCATTGATCACGACCTTCTTTCATATTAATTTCAGAATGAATACGCTTTGCAACTAATACGGTCTCAACACAAGGACATTGTGCAACTCCCTCGTCAACAATTCCTTTTAAATCTATGGTTTTACTTCCCCTATATGATCCATCAGAAGTGATTACCATTTTACAATCAGCGTCATTAATTCTTGTCGCCAATGCTGTTGATGAAAAACCTGCAAAAACGACAGAGTGAATTGCTCCAATACGTGCACAAGCCAATAAAGAAATTGCTAATTCTGGAATCATAGGTAAATATATACATACCCTATCTCCTTTTTTAATTCCTTGCTCTTTTAACACATTGGCAAACTTATTTACACGTTCATATAATTGCTGATAAGTAATATGTTGTGCTTCTTCATCAGGATTATTTGGTTCAAATAAAATAGCCGTTTTTTCTCCTCTAATTCTTAAGTGTCTATCAATACAGTTTTCAGTAATATTCAATTTAGCACCTTTATACCACGTTACTTCAGGTTTTGAAAAATCCCAGCTCAATACCTTATCCCAACGTTTTCGCCAAACAAAATGCTCTTCAGCCACTTCCTCCCAAAAAACTTCTGGATACCGAATTGATTTTCTATAAACTTGATAGTATTCTTCTAAATGTTTGATGTGATAGTTACTCATTTTTATATTTTTTAATGTATTTGTGCTTCATTAGCACCTAATGGAATTCTAATATTATCTACTATTTCTTGTACTTCTTTTGGTGGTTTAGGTGTAAATGAAGCAATTATTAATGATACTACAAAATTTACAAGCATAGCGAATGTTCCAAAACCTTCAGGAGAAACTCCAAACCACCAATCATCTTTGGTACCTCCTCCAAACCAATCAAATTTAAATCTCATCATATAATACAGCATTAAAACCATTCCAACAACCATCCCTGCTATAGCCCCTTCTTTATTCATTCTTTTATGAAAAATACCCAAAACAATAGCTGGAAAAAAAGAAGCAGCAGCAAGCCCAAAAGCTAATGCTACAGTTGCGGCGACAAAACCGGGAGGATTAATACCAAACCAACCTGCAATAATTACTGCAATTACTGCTGATAACCTTGCGGCTACTAATTCTCCTTTTTCAGAAATTTTTGGATTCACAATTTTCTTAATAATATCATGTGAAATTGATGCAGATATTACCAATAACAAACCTGCGGCAGTTGATAAAGCAGCTGCCAAACCTCCTGCAGCTACCAAAGCAATTACCCAATTTGGTAAATATGCTATTTCTGGATTTGCAAGTACCATTATATCTTTGTCTATTGTTAATTCATTTACTGAAGTATCAGCAACATATTGAATTAATCCATCATTATTTTTATCATCAAATGAAATTAAGCCTGTTTTTTCCCAATTTGAAAACCAATTAGGCAATTCAGTATATTTTTTATTACTAACTGTTTCAATCATATTTATTCTTGCAAATACGGCAATTGCAGGTGCAGTTGTATATAAAATTGCAATAAATAATAATGCCCAACCTGCAGATTTACGTGCATCACTTACTTTTTTAACCGTAAAAAACCTAACAATTACATGTGGTAAACCAGCCGTACCAACCATTAAAGCTCCAGTAATAAAAAACATATCTATTTTAGATTTATTCCCTGAAGTGTATTCGTGAAACCCTAATTCCCTATGTAAACCATCTAATTTGTCTAACAAATAAACTCCATCTGTACTACTTCCAAATCCTAATTGAGGAATTGGATTTCCAGTCATTTGAATTGAGATGAAAATGGCAGGAACCATAAAAGCAAAAATTAACACACAATATTGTGCAACCTGAGTATATGTAATTCCTTTCATACCTCCTAAAACGGCATAAAATAATACTATAAACATTCCTATAATTACGCCTGTATTTATGTTTACTTCTAAGAAACGAGAAAATACTAAACCAACACCTCTCATTTGACCTGCAACATAGGTAAATGAAATAATTAAAGCACAAACTACTGCAACTACTCTAGCAACATCCGAATAATACCTATCCCCAATAAAATCAGGCACTGTAAATTTTCCAAATTTTCTTAGATAAGGAGCCAACAATAAAGCAAGCAATACATAACCTCCAGTCCACCCCATTAAATAAACTGAGCCATCATAACCACTAAAGGAAATTAACCCTGCCATAGAAATAAACGATGCAGCAGACATCCAATCTGCAGCAGTTGCCAATCCATTTGCTATTGGGTGCACTCCTTTTCCTGCAACGTAAAATTCACCTGTTGAACTCGCTCTAGACCAAATTGCAATACCAATATATAGTGTAAATGTAAAACCTACTATACCCCACGTCCACGTCTGAATATCCATATCTTACTTACTCTTCTAAATTATATTTTTTATCCAATTTATTCATCAGTTTTATGTACACAAAAATTAAAATTACAAATACATAAATTGATCCCTGCTGAGCAAACCAAAAACCAAGTTTAAAGCCACCTATTTTAATTTTATTCAGAGTATCTACAAGTATAATACCGAATACATAAGAAACTAAAAACCATATTAATAAAAGTATAGTGAGATATTTCAAGTTGTTTTTCCAATACTTTTTTTGATACTGTTTATCCATAAAATCAAGGTGAGTTAGAAGTAAATATTTTACTATTTCAAAGCAATGTAAAAATTTATTTTATTAAAATATAGTTTTCTTAGAATAAATATCAAAAATACAGTTACATACATAAATTTATTATACTAAAACTAAATTAAAATTACTTTTTTAACAAAAATAATATAATTTTTACAAATTATTTAAAACATTATTTTCTTTTTCTGTTAATATCCTTGAATGAATTATAAACCTAACGCCTAAAGGTATTTCAAGTGAAAAACTAGAACCTCTTCCTTCCGTAACATCCACCGTTAAATGTGTGTGTTTCCAATATTCAAATTGATCTTGATTCATATAATAATTTACACCTGCAAGCTGTCCCAACAAGATATCACTATCGTCTAAATACATATCCTCCTTTTCAAAAAGCATTGGTGCAGATCCATCACAACAACCTCCACTTTGATGAAATATTAACTCTCCATATTTAGCTTTAAGTTCTTCAACAATTTTTATTGCTTCATCAGTTATTGCAACCCTTTCATATTTCATGTTATTTATATTAAAAAATGGTTGATTAAATAATTAATCAACCATATATATTTATAATAATTATCTCCTAAAAGAAACCTAATTTATTTTTATCGTAAGAAATTAACATATTTTTTGTTTGACGATAATGATTCATCATCATTAAATGATTTTCTCTACCAAAACCCGATTTTTTATAACCTCCAAATGGTGCATGAGCTGGATAAGCATGATAACAATTCACCCACACTCTACCTGCTTTAATTGCTCTTGGAATTTGGTATAGTTGATGTGCATCTCTTGTCCAAACACCTGCTCCTAAACCATAAAGTGTATCGTTTGCAATTTCAATTGCATCTGTTTCATCTTTAAATTTAGTAACTGCTACTACAGGTCCAAAAATTTCTTCTTGGAAAACACGCATTTTATTGTGTCCTTCTAAAATTGTTGGTTGAATGTAAAAACCGTTTGATAAATCGCCGTCTAACTTACAAGCTTCTCCTCCTGTAAGAACTTTCGCTCCTTCTTCTTTTCCTATCTTAATGTAAGAAAGAATTTTCTCATATTGATCGTTTGAAGCTTGCGCACCCATCATACAATTTGTATCGTAAGGATTTGTTTGATTTATAGCTTTTGTTCTTGCAATCACTCTTTCCATAAACGCATCATAAATGTCTTCTTGAACTAAAATTCTTGAAGGACAAGTACAAACTTCACCTTGATTAAAGGCAAATAGTACAGCTCCTTCTATTGCTTTATCCAAAAAAGCATCATCTTCATCCATAACACTATTAAAGAAAATATTTGGCGATTTCCCTCCTAACTCCATAGTTACAGGATTTAAATTTTTAGATGCATATTGCATAATTAACTGACCTGTAGTTGTTTCTCCAGTAAAAGCTACCTTATCAACTCCAGAATGAGATGCAAGTGGTTTTCCTGCTTCAGGACCAAAACCATGTATAATATTTACTACTCCTGGAGGAAATACCTCTGCAATTTTCTCCATTAATAATGTTGCTGTTGAAGGTGTTTGTTCCGCTGGTTTTAAAATTACACAATTTCCAGCTGCTAAAGCTGGTGGTAATTTCCAAGACAGCATTAACAGTGGAAAGTTCCAAGGAATAATTTGAGCTACCACTCCTAACGGCTCTTTAATATTCATTGAAAGTGTGTTGGCATCTAATTCTGTTGCTGTACCTTCTTCAGCCCTTATTACTGCGGCAAAATAACGCCAATGATCTATTGATAGCGGTATATCAGCATTTAGAGTTTCCCTAATTGCTTTCCCATTATCACAGGTTTCAACCAATGCAAATTCTTCTAAATTAGCTTCAATTATATCTGCTACTTTATTTAAAAGTGCTGCTCTTTCTGCTGCTGAAGTATTTCCCCAAGCTTCTTTGGCTGCATTTGCTGCTGCAACTGCATTTTCTACATCTTCTTTTTTAGATCTTGGATATTTAGCTATTAATGAATTGTCAATTGGAGAATTATTTTCAAAATACTCACCTCCTACTGGGTCAACAAATTTTCCATTAATAAAGTTCCCATATTTTTCTTTAAATTTTGGTTTAGAATAACTCATAATTTTTATTTTTTGTAAGATAATAATTTATTTTAATTGTTAAAAACTTAGGAAAGTACTAAAATTTAGTAAACCCTTTTAATATTTATACAATAATAACAACATTATAGCACTTTTTAGTATACTTCAAGTAAGTATATTTAAATTTTAGTGATCTTATCCTAAGGTTGAGGATTTATTGTATTTTAGCTTTCTTTACTTTCAATCCTTATGGAATTTGTTTTACTTCTAAATACATTCACCTCAAACTGGGAGATAGTTGTTCTCTTTTTTTTAATAGCCATATTATATGCGTCGGTTGGTTTTGGAGGTGGGTCTAGTTATTTAGCTGTACTTGCTTTAACTTCATTGACATTTACACATATTAGAGCCATTGCGTTATTATGTAATATTGTAGTAGTTTCTGGAGGTACTTACATTTATATAAAAAACAAACTGTTTAATTGGAAAAAGATAATCCCTTTGGTTTTTATGAGTATTCCATTTGCATTTTTCGGTGGATATTTAAAAATTAGTCAAACTTTTTTCTTTATTCTATTAGGAATTACCCTCCTAATAGCTGCTATTTTAATGTGGACTTCAAAATATATTACAAAAAAATCGAAAAAGAATAATTTTAAAAGATCTACAGTAAAAGATGTTTCTTACGGGGGAACAATTGGATTTGTTTCTGGAATGGTTGGTATTGGAGGGGGTATTTTTTTATCACCACTTTTACATCTAACGAAATGGGATACCCCAAAAAGAATTGCTGCAGCTTCAAGTTTTTTTATTTTAGTAAACTCTATTGCCGGTTTGGGCGGACAATATTTAAATCCTAACTTTTCAATTGAACCAACTATAACTCTCATTTTAATGTTTACCGTTTTAATTGGAGGTCAAATAGGATCAAGGTTAAGTGTTAAATTAATTTCTCCAATAAAACTTAAAAAGGCAACAGCCTTACTAATTGCATTTGTTGCACTCCGAATTTTATGGAAATATTTGATGTAAATTAAGTAGCCTATTCATTTAAAATAATATTTTTTTATTGTTTAAATTATATTCAATATTAATGATATTTTATTGAATTTACTACAACGTATTCGTAATTTTAAAATATTTTCATCGTTATTTTATCTATTTTTGTAATTATTCTACAAATATACTTATGATAAAAAAACAAGGGCTATACTTACCAGAATTTGAGCATGAAAACTGCGGCGCTGGTTTTATATGCAACTTAAAAGGTGAAAAAACAAATCAAATTATCCACGATGCTTTAAAAATTTTAGTAAAATTAGAACATCGAGGAGGTGTGAGTTCTGATGGTAAAACGGGAGATGGGGCTGGTATTTTAATAGATATCCCTCATGATTATTTTAAAACTGTTTGCGATTTCAAATTACCTAAACAAAGAGAGTATGCTGTTGGCATGATATTTTTACCTCAGAATAAAAATCAATATCTCTATTGTAAAAAAGTCTTCGAAAAGGAAATAATAAATCAAGGTCTTGAAGTTTTAGGATGGAGAAAAGTTCCTGTTAACTCTTCCCAATTGGGCGAAATTGCTCTTGCTTCAGAACCAACTATTGAACAAATTTTTATTGGAAAAGGTCTCCTAAATGAAGAGCTTATCTTTAAAGCAAAACTATACACTGCTCGAAAAATAACAGAACATACAATTGGAACTTCTAAAATATCTGAAAGTTCATTTTTCTACATCCCTAGTTTATCTCATACTACCTTAATTTATAAAGGTATTATTAAGCCAGAAGCTATTGGACTTTATTTTACAGATTTACAGCAGCCAGATTTGGTAACACGATTAGCACTTGTACACCAACGTTTTTCTACAAATACAATGCCTTCATGGGAATTAGCACAACCTTTTAGATATATGTGCCAAAATGGAGAAATAAATACATTACGAGGTAATGTAAGTAGAATGCGCGTTCGTGAAGAAATCATGAAATGTGAACTTTTTGGAGATCAAATAGAAAAATTATTTCCAATTATTATACCTGGAAGGTCTGATTCTGCATCAATGGATATGGTAATTGAATTACTCTTATTATCCGGTAGATCTTTACCTGAAGTAATGATGATGATGATACCTGAAGCATGGGAAAAACACTTAACCATGTCTGAAGAAAGAAAAGCTTTTTACGAATACAATGCTTGTATTATGGAACCTTGGGATGGCCCCGCATCCATACCTTTTACAGATGGCGATTATATTGGCACTTTATTGGACAGAAACGGATTAAGACCTTCAAGGTACACTATTACAAAAAGCGGTAAGCTAATCATGTCATCTGAAACTGGAGTATTTGATATAGCTCCAGAAGATGTAGAAAGACATGGAAGATTAGAACCTGGCAAAATGTTTCTAGTAGACATGAATGAGGGAAGAATTATTGATGACGAAGAAATAAAAAATAAAATTGTTTCTGAAAGACCTTATAAAAAATGGCTCGACAAAACAAGAAAAAAACTACAAGACATACCAAATACAAATAAGGTATATCCTATAGAAGAAACCACTCTTAAAACTCGCTCGCGTTTGTTTAATTATACTACTGAAGATATTCAAGTAGTTATTACGCCTATGGCTCAAAATGGTAAAGAAGCTCTTGGATCAATGGGAATTGATACTCCTCTTGCCGTGTTATCTGATAGACCTCAGCTAATTTCAAATTATTTCAAACAATTATTTGCGCAGGTTACAAATCCACCTCTAGATGGAATTAGAGAAGAAATAGTTACAGATATTAGCTTATCGCTGGGTAAAGACAGAAACATATTTAGTATTACTGAAAGACAATGCCGAAAACTCCAGATTCAGAACCCTGTAATTTCAAATATTGATTTAGAAAAAATAAGAAACATCCATTTAGATGATTTTAAAGCCATTACAATTAAAATACTCTACAAAAAAGAAAGAGGACTCAACGGATTGGAAGATGCCTTAGAAAATATTATCAACCAAGTATCAAAGGCAGTAGATGACAGAACAAATATTATAATTTTATCAGATAGGGGTGCCAGTAAATATTTTGCACCAATTCCTGCTTTACTAGCTTGTTCATACGTGCATCATTCTCTTAACAGGCTTAGAAAACGCTCGTATTTTGATATTGTTATTGAATCTGCTGAACCTCGCGAACCACATCAATTTGCTACGTTATTTGGTTATGGAGCGAGCGCTATTAATCCTTATATGGTAAATGAAATTATACGTTTACAGGTTAAAAAGGGATTTATCACAAATTTAGATGAACAACAAGCTGTAGATAATTTTAACAAAGCTATTGGAAAAGGTATTTTAAAAATTATGAATAAAATTGGAATCTCTACACTACATTCATACAGAGGTTCTCAAATTTTTGAAATTGTAGGTTTTAACTCCAAATTTGTCGAGAAATATTTTCCCTATACCACTTCAAGAATTGAAGGTATTGGGTTGTACGAAATTGAAAAAGAAATCTCTAAACGTTACAATTACGCATACCCTAAAACTTTAATAAAAAATAGACTAGGGCTAAATATTGGTGGCCATTATAGATGGAGACGCAATGGTGAAAAACACTTATTTAATCCAACAACTGTAGCAAAATTACAGCAAGCAGTTAGACTAAGTGACCAAGCTAGTTATGATGTTTATGCAAAAACAATAAACGAACAAGCTGAAAATTTAATGACTATTAGGGGGTTGTTTGAATTTAACAATTTAAATCCAATTCCTATTCATGAAGTTGAACCGTGGACAAACATTGTAAAACGCTTTAAAACAGGTGCTATGTCTTATGGATCAATTTCAAGAGAGGCACATGAAAATTTAGCCATAGCTATGAATCGTATTGGTGGTAAAAGCAATTCAGGTGAAGGTGGTGAAGACAGAAGACGTTTTCAAAAAGAAACAAATGGCGATAATCGAAATTCTGCTATTAAACAAGTTGCTTCAGGTCGTTTTGGTGTTACTTCACATTATTTAACCAATGCTAAAGAAATTCAAATTAAAATGGCTCAAGGAGCAAAACCAGGAGAAGGTGGGCAATTACCAGGTGAAAAAGTGTTGCCTTGGATTGCCAAAGCTAGAAATTCGACTCCTTTTGTAGGTTTAATTTCTCCTCCTCCCCATCACGATATTTACTCTATTGAAGATTTAGCGCAATTAATTTTCGATTTAAAAAATGCCAATAGAGAAGCACGAATTAATGTAAAATTAGTGTCTGAGGTTGGTGTTGGAACCATTGCTGCAGGTGTTGCTAAAGCAAAAGCTGATGTAGTTCTCATCGCTGGTTATGATGGTGGAACCGGAGCATCTCCTTTAACTTCATTAAAACATGCTGGGCTACCTTGGGAACTTGGTTTAGCAGAAGCACAACAAACTTTGGTATTAAATAACTTAAGAAGTAGAATTATAGTTGAATGTGATGGACAATTAAAAACGGGTCGTGATGTTGCTATTGCCGCCTTATTAGGAGCCGAAGAATTTGGCTTTGCAACTGCTCCATTAGTAGCTTCGGGCTGTATTATGATGCGTAAATGCCATCTAAATACTTGTCCCGTTGGTATTGCAACTCAAGATAAAGAGTTACGTAAAAACTTTAAGGGAACACCTGAACATGTCATTAATTTCTTCTTTTATATTGCTGAGGAATTAAGAAAAATTATGGCTCAATTAGGGTTTCGTACTATGGACGAAATGATTGGACAAACTCAAAAAATAAATGCCAATAAAGCTATTAATCATTACAAAGCAAAAGGGCTAGATTTATCTTCAATTTTGCATAAACCTAAAGGTTACGGTAAAATGGTATTAAAAAATTCAGAAAAACAAAATCACAACTTAGATAAAGTACTAGATTTTCAAATTCTAAAAGATTCACATCGGGCATTGTATAGAAAAGAAAAAATGATGTTAAACTACCCTATACACAACACCAATCGGTCAGTAGGCGCTATTGTAAGTAATGAGATTTCAAAAAAGTATGGTTATTTAGGCCTTCCCGAAGATACACTAAGTGTTCATTTTACAGGCTCAGCTGGACAAAGTTTTGGGGTTTTTGGAGCTTCTGGATTAACTTTTACAATTGAAGGTAATGCAAACGATTATTTAGGCAAAGGGTTATCTGGTGCAAAAATAATTGTAAAAAAGCCTGCAACAGCAGATTTTATTGCAGAAGAAAATGTTATTATTGGTAACGTTTGTTTGTTTGGAGCCGTAAAAGGTGAGGCTTACATCAACGGTATTGCAGGAGAACGTTTTGCTGTTCGTAATTCAGGAGCAACAGCAGTTGTTGAAGGTGTTGGAGATCACGGATGTGAATATATGACCGGAGGGAAAATAATTGTACTTGGGGAAACAGGAAGAAATTTTGCTGCAGGTATGAGTGGTGGCATTGCGTTTATTTACGATCCTAAAAATAAATTCGCAAACGGATTGTGTAATACAGAAACAATAGCATTAGAAACTATTAAAACAGCCGATGCCAAAGAGTTAAAAACTTTGATAGAAAAACATGTGTTGTACACAAATAGCAATAGAGGTAAAGAATTATTAAACGATTGGGATACTAGCTTAAGTAACTTTGTTAAAGTAATGCCTATTGAATATAAACGCGCATTAATGCGTTTAAAAACAGAAAAACCAATGGTAGAAGAATTAACAGCTTAAATTATGGGGAAAGTAACAGGTTTTAAAGAATTTAAAAGAAAAGACGAAACGTACAAGTCTGTTAAAGAACGTATTACTCATTACAACGAATTTACAGTACCGTTAAATAACATTGAGCTAACAAAACAAAGTTCACGTTGTATGGATTGTGGAATTCCATTTTGCCATAGCGCTTGTCCGCTTGGAAACTTAATTCCAGATTTCAATCATATGGTACATAAAGATGAATGGAAAAAAGCTTCTTGGATTTTACACACAACAAATAATTTCCCTGAGTTTACAGGTAGATTATGCCCTGCACCTTGCGAACAAGCCTGTGTGCTAGGTATTATTGACGATTCAATTTCAATTGAAAATATTGAGAAAAATATTGTTGAACGCGCCTTTAAAGAAGGCTGGATAAAACCGCAACTACCTAGTAAAAGAACAGGGAAAACAGTTGCAATTGTAGGCTCTGGACCTGCAGGTTTAGCAACTGCACAACAACTAAACCGAGCAGGACATACGGTAACTATTTTTGAAAGAGATGATAAAATTGGGGGATTACTACGCTATGGTATTCCAAATTTTAAATTAGAAAAAAATATTATTGATAGAAGGGTTACTATCTTAGAAGAAGAAGGAATTATATTTAGAACAAATACACATGTAGGTGTTAATTATTCAATTAAAAAATTAACTGATTTTGATGCTATTGTTTTGTGTGGAGGTGCCACGCAACGCAGAAACTTACCCATTAAGGGTATTAACAGCAAAGGTGTAGTACAGGCTATGACATTTTTGAAGCAACAAAATAAAAGAGATGCTGGTATTAACTTTAATGAAGAAGACATCTTAGCTACAAATAAAAATGCGATTGTAATTGGTGGTGGTGATACAGGTTCCGATTGTGTTGGAACGTCAAATCGTCAGAAAGCAACATCTGTGACTAATTTTGAAATTATGCCAAAACCTCCCATCTACAGAAACGAAGAAACTACTCCTTGGCCTTTTTGGCCTTTAAAACTAAAAACAACTACTTCACATGAAGAAGGTTGTGACAGAAACTGGCTTATTTCAACCAAGGAATTTATTGCTGATACTTCTGGAAATTTAATTGCGTTAAAAACCGCTCAAGTAGAGTGGATTAGCAACGACGGACAAAAACCTACCCTAAAAGAAATTCCAAACACCGAAAAAATTTGGCCTTGTGAATTGGTATTACTAGCTCTTGGTTTTGAAGGACCAGAATCTACTTTAAGCAAACAGCTAGGTATAAAAACTGATTTTAAAAATAATTATATAGCTCACAATTATCAAACCAATATTCCTCATATTTTTACTGCAGGAGACATGCATAGAGGACAATCTTTAATTGTTTGGGCAATATCAGAAGGTAGAGAAGCTGCTAGAGAAGTTGATAAATATTTAATGGGGTATAGCAATTTACCTACAAAAGGAGAGGGTGATTTACCTCCGTTATAAATAAAATAAATTTTATTTATTTAACAGCTTAAAATCTGCCAACACCATAGCAGCCATTGCTTCAACAATTGGTACTGCTCGAGGGACTACACAAGGGTCATGGCGACCTTTACCTTGCATTTCAACAATAGCACCATATTTATCAATGGTTTGTTGTTTTTGCATAATGGTTGCAACTGGTTTAAAAGCCACACGAAAATAAATATCCATACTGTTACTTATACCTCCTTGAATACCTCCTGAAAGATTTGTTTTTGTAGTTCCATCAGCATTAAAAATATCGTTATGTTCACTTCCTTTCATTTTAGCACCACAAAATCCGCTTCCATATTCAAAGCCTTTTACGGCATTTATAGATAACATTGCTTTTCCTAGCTGTGCGTGCAGCTTATCAAAAATTGGTTCACCTAAACCAGTAGGAACATTTTGAATTACACAAGTTACCGTTCCTCCAATAGTATCTCCCTCCTTTTTTATTTCTTCAATACGAGCAATCATTCTTTTAGCAGTAGCATTATCTGGACAACGAACAATGTTACTTTCTATCTTGTCAAAATCTATATCTTGATACGGCTTTTCCATAAAAATATCTCCTACTGAAGAAGTAAATGCATTAATTTTTATAGAAGAAATTACTTGCTTTGCCACAGCACCTCCAACAACCCAATTGGCTGTTTCACGAGCTGAAGTTCTTCCACCACCACGGTAATCTCTATGTCCATATTTTTTATCATATGTGAAATCGGCGTGTGAAGGACGATAAGCATCTTTTATATGTGAATAATCATTAGAACGCTGGTGTACATTCTTTATAATAAAACCAATAGAAGTACCTGTAGTTTTTCCTTCAAAAATCCCCGATAAAAATTGAACTTCATCTGGCTCTTTTCGTTGGGTAACTATTTTAGACTGCCCAGGTTTTCTTCTGTCTAATTCATTTTGAATAGCATTAAAATCTATTTCAATTCCTGCTGGACAACCGTCAATTACACCTCCAATAGCTTCACCATGGGATTCTCCAAAAGTTGTTAATCTAAATAAATTTCCAAAAGAATTACTCATTATATGTTGTTATAAATTTCGAAAACAAAGTTAAAATATTTTGATGAATAGCATAACATTACTTGTTCTATTGTTTATTTTTGACCATAATTATGGAAAAAGTATTGTATAAAATTGTTGTCGAAGGAAAAGTTCAAGGAGTTTGGTTTCGAAAATACACCTTAAATGAAGCTCTTAGATTAGGATTAAAGGGTTTTGTTAGAAACGAAATAAATAACACCGTTTATATAGAAGCAGAAGGTAATTTAGTTACACTAAATGAGTTTGTAAAATGGTTGTATAAAGGATCTCCGCTATCAAAAGTATCTACAGTAACATTTAAAATAAGTGAATTAAAATATTATAAATCTTTTGAAATCCGATCTTAAAAAAACCATAATTTAATTGCCATAATTATAACCATTACAATTAAAAATTTCCGAACCAAACCATCTCCTTTATTAACGGACCACCTACTTGCAAACCAGCCTCCTACGGAGTTTCCTATTGCTAAAACCAAACCCATTCGCCAATTAATAGCGCCGTTATATGCGAAAATTACAACTGCTGAAAATGTATAAATTAATACTACAATTACTTTTACCGCATTGCTTTTTACTAAGGATAAATTGTTTACAGAAGATAAAACCAGTAAGATTATAAAACCAACTCCCGCCTGTATAAAACCACCATAAATACCTACAAAAAAGAATAGTAAAATACTTAGCCACAATTGTTTTCCTGTTGTTTTTTCTAAAGTACCTTCAACAGTTGTTTTGGGTTTGAAAACCATATAAAACACTATTACAACCATTATAATAGCTAATATTTTATTAAAAGTTTCACCTTTAATATCTACTGCTATTTGAGCACCAATTAAAGAACCTATTAAGGCTGAAATAGCAATGTAAATACTAAAAGGGAATGTAATTACACCTTTACTTTTAAAACCTGCTGTAGTAAAAATATTCTGAAATAAAATAGCAATTCTGTTAGTACCATTAGCTATATTTGGTGGTAATCCTAAAAAAATAAGGATTGGCAACGTTAGTAAAGAACCTCCTCCTGCAATCGTATTTATACCTCCTGCAATAAAACCAATAAAAATTAAACCAATTATTTCTACTATTGAATCCATATCCTAAATTAAAAATCAAAAGTAGTTTAAAATTTATTAAAATTAATACTAAAAAAATGAGTGAAAAGTTTGAGCAAAACAAAAAAGGGTTTTATATTTGCCCTCGCTAAAGGAGAAATGGCAGTCCCGATAGTTATCGGGAGGTCGAATGCGATTAACGTCGCCTCCATACGCATACCACTGGAGAAATGGCAGTCCCGATAATTATCGGGAGGTCGAATGCGATTAACGTCGCCTCCATACGCATACCACTGGAGAAATGGCAGAGTGGTCGAATGCACCGGTCTTGAAAACCGGCGAGGGTCACACCTCCGGGGGTTCGAATCCCTCTTTCTCCGC
>JAKIVA010000040.1 GCA_021647265.1 Lutibacter sp. | reverse complement strand
AGGCTGCTAGAAAAAAAGCGCCGCACCCTATTGAAGTTATTGAAGTTAACCTAATGACTGGAATGAATGTAGTTGGAGATTTGTTTGGTTCAGGTAAAATGTTTTTACCTCAAGTTGTAAAATCTGCTCGTGTAATGAAAAAAGCAGTAGCTTATCTATTACCCTTTATTGAAGTAGATAAAGGAGAAATTAGCAAATCTAATGGGAAAATTTTATTGGCGACCGTAAAAGGAGATGTACATGATATTGGAAAAAATATTGTAGGTGTTGTTTTAGGGTGTAATAATTATGATATTTTAGATTTAGGAGTCATGGTTGCGCCTGAAAAAATAATTGAAACAGCCAAATCTCAAAATGTTGATATCATAGGGTTAAGTGGTTTAATAACACCTTCGTTAGATGAAATGGTGTATTTAGCTAAAGAAATGGAACGTCAAAATTTTGAAGTCCCATTATTAATTGGAGGAGCAACAACCTCAAAAGCGCATACAGCAGTTAAAATTGATCCACAATATAAAAACGCCGTAGTACACGTACATGACGCTTCTAGAGCTGTTACTGTTGTGGGTGATTTATTAAATAAAAGGTCTAATCAAAAATATATTGGAGATATTAAAGATGATTATGTGAAAGTTCGTAAAGGATTTTTAAATCGTTCTAAACAAAAAGAATATTTGACACTAACCGAAGCAAGAAAAAATAAATTTAAAATTGATTGGAATTCAACCAAAATATCCACCCCAAATTTTATTGGAACACACGTTATTGATAATTTTGATTTATCAAAGTTATTAGATTATATAGATTGGAGTCCGTTTTTTAGAACATGGGAATTACACGGAAAATACCCTGCAATTTTAACTGATAAAGTTGTGGGAGAGGAAGCAACAAATTTATTTGCAGATGCCACCATTTTATTACAGAAAATATTAGATGAAAAGCTGTTAAAAGCAAAAGCAGTATTTGGAATTTTTCCTGCAAATGCCGTGAAGGATGATATTGAAGTATATGCAGATGCAAAAAGAACAGAAATTGAAGCAACGTTTGTAACCTTACGTCAACAATTAAAAAAGAGAGAAGGAATTCCCAATATTGCACTAGCCGATTTTATAGCGCCAAAAGAAACAGGAATTAGTGATTATATAGGTAGTTTTTGTGTGTCAACAGGTTTTGGAACCGCTGAATTGGCAGCTGAATTTGAAAAAGATCACGATGATTACAACTCAATACTTATAAAATCATTGGCCGATAGGCTGGCTGAGGCTTTTGCTGAATATTTACATCTAGAAGTACGTAAAAAATATTGGGGATATGCAAGCTCAGAAGTTTTGTCGAACCAAGCATTGATAAAAGAAGAATACAAAGGAATTAGGCCTGCGCCAGGCTATCCTGCCTGTCCAGATCATACAGAGAAGACAACTATTTGGAAGTTGTTAAAAGTAAAAGAAACCATTGGAGTTGAGTTAACAGATAGTTTGGCAATGTGGCCTGCAGCATCAGTATCGGGATATTACTTTGCGAATGAAAAAGCAAAGTACTTTGGTTTGGGTAAAATAACAATAGCACAAGTTGAAGATTTTGCAAAACGTAAAAAAATGAATATTGAAATGGCTAAAAAATGGTTGAATCCTAATTTAGCAGAATAAGTAGTAATGGCCCTAACAAGTTTTAAATCCTGTTAGGTCTGAAATAAGGTGTTGATCTAATCCAATAATGAGTGAATAAAGAGTTGGTGGTTTGATAAAAGGCAGTCATGCTGAGCTTGTCGAAGTACGACTTTTAAAGTGTAAAAAAAAGTAAAATATACTGCGTTAGCGATTGAAGAGATATCCTTTTTTGAGTGAAACGAAGAAAAAGATTTAACGGAAAGCGCGACCTGAAAGGAAACGCCAAAAAACAAACATAAAATGAAAGTTACAGAGCATATAAAACAAGCCAATGGAAAAACACTATTTTCTTTTGAAATAGTACCACCTCAAAAAGGTCAAAATATACAGGACTTGTACGACAATATAGATCCGTTAATGGAATTTAAGCCTCCTTTTATCGATGTAACAACATCAAGAGAAGAACACATTTACATTCAAAAGGGTGAGTTGTTAGATCGTAAAATTACGCGTATGCGACCAGGAACGGTTGGCATTTGTGCTTCTTTAAAATATAAATACAATGTAGATGCAATTCCTCACGTATTGTGTGGAGGTTTTACCAAAGAAGAAACAGAATATGTATTGGTAGATTGCCATTATTTAGGATTAGACAATGTAATGGCTTTGCGTGGTGACGCTATGAAACATGAACAATACTTTAAAGCCACGGAAGGAGGTCATCAGTATGCTACAGAATTGGTGACTCAAATTAACAATTTAAACAAAGGAAAGTATTTACATGAAATAATTGAAACACCTTATAATTCTGATTTTTGTATTGGTGTTGCAGGATATCCTGAAAAACATTTAGAATCACCCAGTTTAGAGAGTGATTTAAGAAGATTAAAAGAAAAAGTGGATGCGGGAGCTGATTATATTGTAACACAAATGTTTTTTGACAATAAGAAATATTTTGATTTTGTTAAAAAGGCACGTAATATTGGAATTACTGTACCTATAATTCCGGGTATAAAACCAGTTGCTATAAAACGTCATTTACAAATATTACCTCAAGTATTTAAATTAGATTTACCGGAAACATTAATTCATGAAGTTGAAAAATGTAAGAATAATAAAGAAGTTAGGCAAGTTGGTGTTGAATGGGCAATACAACAATCAAAAGAATTGGTTTCTGCAGGAGTGCCTGTAGTACATTTTTATTCTATGGGGAAATCAGATAATATAAAAGAAATAGCTTCTAAGGTTTTTTAAAATTACTTTTAATAATAGCATCATAAATAAAAGTAATGTAAGTAAAATTGCTATGGTAAAATATTTGTTTACTTTTGTAAAGAATTTAAAGAAATTAATAATAAAAAAAATATAGATTATGGCATTAGAAGTAACAGATGCAACTTTTGACGAAGTAGTTTTGAAATCAGATAAACCAGTAATGGTTGATTTTTGGGCAGCATGGTGCGGGCCTTGTAGAATGGTAGGGCCTATTATGGAACAACTACATTCAGAATATGAGGGGAAAGCAATTATAGCCAAAGTTGATGTTGATGCAAATCAGCAATTTGCTGCTAAATACGGCGTTAGAAATATACCTACAGTCTTAGTTTTTAAAGATGGAGAAGTTGTTGAAAAACAAGTAGGGGTTGCCCCAAAATCGGTTTATGAACAAAAAATAAATGCACATCTATAAAAAAACGTAACTTTTTAATTTTTGTAGAAAAGGCTTGACAATTTGTCAAGCCTTTTCTGTTAAAACACTATATTTACCAGTGTTAAAAAAATAAAATGAGCCTTATAATAGAAAAAAATAATTCTCAATTAAATAACTTAGAGTTATTGGCAAATCAAGTTGTTGAAGGGTTTATTACAGGAATGCATAAAAGTCCGTTTCATGGATTTTCAGTTGAGTTTGCAGAGCATAGATTGTACAATAAAGGAGAAAGTACCCGTCATATAGATTGGAAATTATATGCAAAAACAAAAAAATTATTCACAAAACGTTACGAGGAAGAAACTAATTTACGCTGTCATTTAATTATTGATAATTCAGCTTCAATGCATTTTCCGATAGTTAAAAACCCTACTGTAAATAACGTATCAAAAATAGCATTTTCAACAATAGCTTCTGCAGCGTTGATTGAAATTTTAAAACGTCAAAGAGATGCTGTAGGATTGAGTATTTACAGTGACGAATATGAATACTACGCACCTGCAAAGGGAAGTGACAGGCATAGAAGAATGTTGCTGAATCAATTAGAGAAACTTTTAACCCATAAATCTAAAACAGCAACAGATACCTATAAAGTTTTACATGAAATAGCTGAAAATATTCACAGAAGATCATTGATTTTTTTATTTACAGATATGTTTCAAACAACTAAAAATGAGCATGAATTATTTGAAGCATTACGTCATTTAAAGTACAATAAGCATGAAATAGTTTTATTTCATACCTACGATGGAAAATTAGAATTAAATTTTGATTTTGAAAATACTCCAAAGAAATTTGTAGATGTTGAAACAGGAGAACAAATAAATTTATACGCTTCATCTATAAAGAAGCAGTACAAAACAGCGGTTGAACATTACTTTAAAAACCTGAAATTGAAATGTATGCAATACAAAATTGATTACGTTCCGGTAGATATTCACAAAGGGTTTTATGAAATATTAGTTTCGTATTTGATAAGTAGAAAGCGATTTTTATAATATTTATTAAAAAAACCTTTGCAAATACAAAAAACGCTATTATATTTGCATCCGCTAAGAGCAACGGTCTGGTAGTTCAGCTGGTTAGAATACCTGCCTGTCACGCAGGGGGTCGCGGGTTCGAGTCCCGTCCAGACCGCGAAAAGCCTGATAATCACTTGATTATCAGGCTTTTTTTAATTTCAAGATGTTTTTGTGTCGGTATTTATGATGGTAATCATTTAGTTTCCTATGGATTAACTTCAAAAGTTATAGAATTTAGGATTTAGTCAAAAACAATTGAAAGTCTAAAAAAGAAAAACTCAACATTTCTAACGCCTCTAAATTGGGCTCTAATTGGTTTTATTTATGCTTTAAAAGATTTGGTTAGAGCATTCGTACTTCTATTATCAAAGTAACTACTAAACATTAGAAAATAAATTTGAGGGAGACAAAGGCCTTTTATAAAGCAAAGTTCCATTATTTTAATTTACTCTATCACTTTTAGTATTGAACCCCAACGGGTTTAGTAATTAGATATTTAGTAATCAGTTTTTAATTCTTTATAAGTTATTGGGAGTATTCCTCTTGAATTAAAGTATTCAATTTCTGCATTATTAGATTTTCTATACCAAACAATTGGTTGTCCTTTTACGAAAAAAGTAGTAGAGTCAGATGTGTTTATCCTTTTAAATTTCCCAATATTTAAACCTCGTAAAATTGGTTCTGAAAATTCAATATCACAATCAAATTTTCATAATGACGAACTTCCTAAACAATACAACCTTCAATTCTAAACTCACTTTTTATAATAAATTGAAGATTTAGTTATTATAATTTTTTTATTTCTTAAATTGGTCAACCAACAAAGAATGAAAATATTTAATAATTACTTTTGAAAACTAAAATTTTATTTTTTATTATTTTTATCTCCATTGTTATCTCATGCAATAATAAATCAACTTCAATTGAGCAAAGTACTTCTTCTTCAAATTTGCATTTGAATGTTAATTCTGAAATTACGGATACAACTAATATAGCTTCTGAAGAAACATCAAAAAAAATTGAGCTAAATTTTTTTAGTGAACAACTTGATAACACTAAGGGACTTTCCAACAGTTCTGTTAATACAATATTTCAAGACTCAGATAATTTATTGTGGGTAGGTACTTGGGATGGATTAAATAGATTTGATGGCACTAATTTTAAAATATTTAGACCAGAGTTAAACAACGAAAAGAGCTTGAGTAATCAGGTAATTCTAAAAATTGCTGAAGATAATAGCGGGCTGATTTGGATTTTAACTATGGGAGGCATTAATAGTTACCATAAAAAAACGAATACATTTCAGCGTTATAATTTTTTAAGAAAAAATAAATTCACCCTTTCGGAGAGTGAGTTTAACATGGCTTCAGATGGGGCAGGAATAATTTTTTGTGCTGTAAAATATTGGGGGATTGGGTATTTTGATGGAGAGGAGTTTTTAAAAATAGGAGTTAAGAATTTACCTGCTAGTTCAGTAAAAAGAATGAGTTTTTCTTCTACAGGTGAATTGTTGTTGTTATTTGAGAATAATGAATTGTTTTCTTTGGAAGTGGAAACTAAAAAATCTGGCAAAAAAATTATTTCGAAGGTCAAATTGCTTTCTGAACAAATTAGAGAATTTGACACATTTCCAAGTGGAGCAATTTGTATGAATACTATTGATGGGGATGTTTTTATTTATACTCTTTCAGATCATAAAAAACAGAAACTGTCATTGACAAACGTTCAAAAAATTGTTGGACATACCGATAGTGAGATTGTCTTATATGATAAATTTGAGTATTTCTCCATTGATACTGAAGGAAATATATCAAAACAATCCTGGTTTGAGCACTTAAAAAACCAAGAACTTATTACCTTGATTCAAGGGTCTGAAAATGTTATTTGGATTGGTACTGATGGAGACGGACTGTTAAAAATTTACCCATATAGAAAATCATTTAATTTAATATATGAAAAAAATGTTTCTGAGTTTGATGTGGGTATTGTGAGGGCTTTTGCAGAAGCTAAAGGGAAATCTTTTTTTGTTGGTACAAAAGGAAAAGGCTTGTTTAAATTCCCTTCAAATTTTTATTTAAACGCCAAAATTCCATTGTCATATGAAGTTTTTAATGATGATAATAGCGGTATTGATAATTCTGTTTTCTCTCTTTTTAATGGGCAGGATGAGCTTATATTTGTTGGAACAGATGGTGAAGGTATAAGTGTTTTTGATTTAAAAAAATCAAAATTAATCAATTGGACAGAAATTCTGGACAGTGAATTGTATGATTATTTCAAGTCGGTATATGCTATTTATCAAGATACAAATGGGATTATTTGGTTGGGTACAAATGGTTATGGACTTATCCGGTTCAACTTAGAGCGATTAGGAGATAAGTTAAAGGTAACAGGTTTTAAAATGTACCAAGCAGGAATTGAGAAAGAGAATGTGTTGAGCAGTAATATTATTTTTTCAATTATTCCAAAAGATGAAGATGAACTTTGGATTGGTACTAGACTTGGTGGACTTAATTTGTTTAATCAGAAGTCAGAATCATTTAAGGTTTATAAAAATGTAAAGAATAATCCACAAAGTTTATCAAATGATGATATATTAAGCTTGCATGTTGATGCTGAAAAAAATCTTTGGATTGGTACAAGTTTTGGACTAAATCTGTTGAAAGAAGTAAATGAAGGTAAAGCAATTTTTAAGAGTTTTACTGTTAAAGAGGGACTTCCAAATAATACCATACACGGAGTGGTATCAGATAAAAATGATAATCTCTGGATAAGTACAAATTTTGGTTTATCTAATTTTATTGTTCAAGATAATAAGTTTATCAATTTCACTAAACAGGAAGGGTTGCAAAACAATGAATATGCAGATGGAGCTTATTATAAGGACATCAGCACAGGCTTTGTATTTATGGGGGGAATAAAGGGCTTTAATTATTTTTTACCTTCCAAAATTGAAGAATCCAAAGTGATTCCTGATTTATTTATTGATAGAATTAGCGGACAAAACCAAGAGATTCCATATTATCAAGGTCTGGTGGTATCGGCAAATCAGACAGAATACCCTAATATAATTTTAGAACATGATCAAAATTTTTTCGATATTGAATTATCCACATTAACATATATTAATAGTGAAAAATGCCAATATGCCTATAAATTGGATAATTTTGATCAAAATTGGAAGCAGATTAATAATAGAAAGATTATATCTTTTACCAATGTACCAAAGGGATATTATTCATTATGGATGAAATGGTCTAATAGTGATGGAATATGGTCAGACCCAGTCAGAGCGATAGATGTGAGAATTAAACCTGTGTTCTGGCAATCGAATATAGCAATTATAATTTATTTGGTGTTATTTATTTTATTGATAATGTTTATTGTAAGTTATTATCAAAAACGTGAGTCTTTAAAAAGAACCATATTTTTTAGGGAGAGAGATGAGGAAATTCATCAAAATCAATTAACATTTTTCACTAATATAGCCCATGAACTACAAACTCCATTAACATTAATTGTGGGGCCTGCTCAAAAGCTCTCTGAATCGATACCAACCGATGAAAAAAATCATAGGTTTATAAAGATGATTCAGAGAAGTTCATCTCGATTATTCCTATTAACACAGCAATTACTAGATTTTAGAAAAGCGGAATATGACCATTTAGAGGTGGTGGTTAAGCAATTTAATCTGGTTGATTTGATGGAACAAATAGTTGAGTTGTTTGATGAATGGGCTTTGCATAAAAATATTGAATATAAAGTTGAAATGCCTACTGAACTGATAGGTTGGTTTGATAAGGATAAGATTGAAAAAATTATTTTCAATCTGTTGTCAAATGCTTTTAAGTACACTCCTAATAACGGCACTGTCTTATTTAAACTTTCAAAAGATGACACCACACAATCAAATACTATAAAAATCTCGATTGTAAATTCTGGAAGAGGGATATCTAGAGATAAATTAGATTCAATATTTGATCGGTTTTTCCTTGGTGAAAAAGAAGAAGGATTACAAAGTGAAATGTATAGAACAGGTATTGGATTGGCATACACTAAGAAAATTGTGAATGTAATGAAAGGGGAAATTAGAGTGGAAAGCAAAAAGAATAAGCAAACAACTTTTACAGTTATTTTACCTATTGATGAAGGTGTCTTTGATCAGAGTGAAATAGGGAAGGATGGTGAACATGTATTTATTTCTCACCATCTTCAAAATATGCTTGTTGAACCCTCTGGTGTTTTGGAAGAAAATTTAAATAAAGTTTCTCACCTTGAATCTATTTTAAATAATAGAAAAACAGTGCTGATTGTAGAGGATGAAAGGGAAATACAAAAATTGTTAATTGAACTTCTTAAAGAACAATATACTATACTAACTGCATCTAATGGAGTTGAGGCCTTAGAACTCATTAAAAGGAAAGTTCCAGATCTCATTATCAGCGATGTAATGATGCCGGAAATGGATGGTTTGGAATTTTGCAGAAGAATTAAAAATAAAAATGAAACATGTAATGTTCCCGTTATAATGCTTACGGCAAAGAATTCTGTTGTAAATCGTATTGAAGGTATAGAAAGCGGGGCAAATTCTTTTATTTCCAAACCGTTTTATCCAGAACATTTACTCATACGAGTTCAAAAATTGATAGAGGAAAAAGAGATGTTAAAAAATCATTTTTCGAAAGGCTCATTTATAAAAAACATTACAAGTCTTTCTGTTGGAGATAAGGATAAAGAATTTATGCAAAAGGTTATAGAATTGATTCAAGGGAATATTGAAAGTGATAATCTTCAGAGTTTATATCTTGAAAAAGAATTAGGGATGAGTAGTTCTCATTTGTACAGAAAAATAAAACAATTATTTGGTTTTGCACCTGGGGATTTAATTCGAAGTATAAGACTAAAGCATGCGGCTGAACTTCTTCAAAAAAGTTCATTAACAGTCTCTGAAGTATGTTATAAATGTGGGTTTAATAACCGTTCTTATTTTTATAGAGAATTTAAAAAAAAGTATCAAACCACACCTAAAAATTATCAAATAAAATATACTTCCAACTAATATATAGGTGTAAATTATTGATATCCAAGATATTACTATTTAGTGTACAGTTTAGGTGATATAGTGTACATAGTTAAAATCACCTTCTTATAAATTTGTGTATAAATCGATTAAGCTGTTTTTATATTTAAATTGATTTTTCCTTAAATATTTTAATACAATGAATATAGTTAGTTTCCAATTTAAAATCATTTTTAATGAATAAAAATATTTTATATACGTTGTTAATTACATGCATCCTACTATCCAGTGGTAGCTTATTAGCACAGAAAGTTACTGGAATAGTTTCGGATAAAAATAACCCTTTACCAGGAGTGAATGTCATTGTAAAAGGAACTTTAAATGGCACTTCTACTGATTATGATGGAAAATATAGTATTGAAAATGTGGAGGCTACTTCTATTCTAGTCTTTAGTTATATGGGTTATATCACAAAAGAGATTGCAGTAAATGGAAGTGAGATAATAAATGTAATAATGACTGAAGATTCTCAATCGCTTGATGAAGTTGTAGTGGTTGGATATGGAACACAAAAGAAGAGCGATGTTACAGGTGCTATTACTTCAGTAAATATTGAAACTTTCGAAAAAACAGTATATCCTTATGCTACACAAGCGCTGCAAGGTTTAGTTTCAGGTGTTAGTGTAATTTCAAATACAGGAGCTCCAGGAGAAGGTGCGCAGATTAGAATTAGAGGTATTGGTTCAATAACGGGTGGGAACACTCCATTATACATTGTAGACGGAGTGCCTACTAAGAATGCAATGGATTATCTATCCCCATTGGATATTGAAAATATTAGTGTCTTAAAAGATGCAGCTTCATCCGCTATATATGGATCCAGAGCAAATAATGGAGTTGTAATTATTACAACCAAAAAAGGGAAGAAAGGCAGAGCCTCAAAAATTACATTTAGTTCGCTTGTTGGAGTTCAGAAAAGAGGAGCATTAACTGAAATGACCAACACAAATGAATATGTTGAACTTTACAATGAAGCCGCAGATAATGATAACGCTTTACTTCCAGCTGATCAAGTTATTTTATTCAGGAAAAAGATAAGTTCAGATTATGCACAATCGTTGCCAAATATAAATTATTTGGATGAAATTTTTAGAGTAGCACCATTACAACAATACCATTTAGGCTTTAGTGGAAGTTCTGAAAATACTACCTATAATATTTCTGGGGGTTACTTTAATCAAGAAGGAATACTCTTAGGAAGTTCATATAAGAAAATAACAGGAAAAATAAGTATTAATACCGAAGTAAAAAGTTGGTTGACTACAGGGATAAATTTGAATGTGTATAAAGATGAAAATCAAATAGTAGGTAGCTCCGGAGATGGATTTGGAGGAAATGGAGGGAGTGCAGTTAGATATGCATTTTTTAGAACACCAGCTATTCCTATTTATGATTCCAATGGAGAATATGTTGATTTACCAGATGAACCTGGCTTTTTTGGAGATGGATACAATCCGGTAGGTTTATTAAACAATCAGGACAATGTTAAAAATAATTATGGCCTTTTTGGAGATATTAACTTTAATGTAAAATTATCTAATCAACTTTCTTTAACCTCTACATTTGGTTTAGATAGATCAAATTATAAACAAAGGAGATTTAATAAAACATGGGGAACGGTTAATAGAATAAACAACCCTAATTCACTTGTGGTTATTACCAACTTGGTATCAAATTGGTCAATGAGTAATGTTTTAAATTACAATCGTACCTTTCAAGAAATTCATCATTTTAGCGGGATTCTTGGTGCAGAAACTATTGGAAATATTTCAGAAACAGTTATTGCAACAGATAGAGATTTCTCGGATCAGAATAGTTTATTAGTTAATCTAGGAAATGGAAATGGAATTAGAACTACCAAAGAAAGTACAAGCGAAAATAGATTGCAATCTTTCTTTGGAAGAGTAAATTATAATTATGATGAAAAATATTTTATTTCCGCTTTATTAAGGAGAGATGGATCATCAAAATTTAAAGATGGTAATAGATGGGGTACATTTTATTCTGCTTCATTAGGATGGAGAATAGATAAAGATTTTTTTGAAAACAATGATTTAATAAGTAGTTGGATGTTGAGAATGGGATATGGATCTGTAGGAGATCAAGAAATCCCAAATTTTGGATATTTAGAATTGATAGGCTTAGATTTTAATTACCCATTTGGAAATGTTAGTCAAATAGGTGGCGCAACAGTTTCTTTAGGAAATGAAAATTTACAATGGGCTACCAGTAATCAAATAGATATAGGTACTGATATTAGTCTTTTTCAAGGAAAGCTAAAATTTATAATTGATTATTATAAAAAAACTACTAATAATATGTTGTTAAAAATCTCTATTCCATCATCAAGTGGTTATGCTGCTGCACCTGTTTTTAATTCAGGAAAAGTATTGAATAGCGGTTTTGAATTTGAAGTAAAATATAACAATCGTATTTCAGAAAATTTTAGTTATTCCATAAACGGAAATGCAGCTTTATTGCGTAATGAAGTATTAGAATTGGATGCGCCAATTTTAGGAGGACGTATTGACAACAGTGTTTTTGCTACTAAAACGGAGGTTGGACAATCTATTGGGTCATTTTATTTGTACGAAATGGAAGGGATTTTTCAAAATGAAACAGATGTGATAACATCTGCTTTTCAAGGAAACAATATTCTTCCAGGAGATGTTAAATATAAAGATCAAAATGGAGATGGCGTTATAAATGATGAAGATAGAACCTTTGTAGGAAGCCCTATACCTGATGTAACTTTTGGATTGAATACAGAGTTCAACTATAAAAATTTAGATTTATCAATATTTGTTGCAGGTGCTTACGGACAAGAATTATATTATCAAATAGCTACAGATATTGAAGGGTTCTATAGACCTTTTAACTTAACTAAAAGATATTATGATGAACGCTGGACAGGAGAAGGAACTAGTAACACACAACCGAGAGCTTCTTGGAGTGCAAAAGGAAATAATACAAAACCTTCAACACGTTTTTTAGAAGATGGCTCTTTTATACGAGTGAAAAACATTCAGTTAGGGTATAATTTTTCTAAAAAGTTAACTTCAAAATTCAAAATGGATAAACTAAGAATTTATATTTCAGCTTCAAACTTATTTACGTTTACTAAATATCCAGGTTTAGACCCAGAGTTTTCTACAAGTGATAATTCTAAAGGTGAAGGAGATTTAGCATCAGGAATCGATTGGGGAACTTATCCAAACGCTGTATCAATAACTATGGGAGTACAAATAACCTTTTAATTAATATGAAGATGAAAAAAATAAATAACATACTTTCTATCTCCTTTTTGCTAGTATTATTTGTGAGTTGTAATGAGTATTTAGACGTACAACTTGAAGGTGAATATACTTCTGAAACATTTTATAAAACAGAAGCGCACGCAATTTTAGCAATAAATTCAACGTATCAAATAGCATCATTTTCATCTACTAATAATAATATTTGGGTATTTGGAGATGTAGCGTCTGATGATACTGTTAAAGGAGGTAATGATGGCGACCAAAGCGACATAGGTTTTGTAAATGACTTTAACGTAAATACTGATAACGGAACTATTGAGTCTATTTGGAAACATTATTATGAAGGTATTACTAGAGCAAATAACGTAATTTATTATGTACCAAATATTGAAATGGACTCAGATTTAAAGGCTCGAATTATAGGTGAAGCAAAATTTTTAAGATCTTATTATTATTTTCATTTAACAAATATTTTTGGAGAAATCCCTTTAAAAACAGAGCCAGCACTAAATAGTGATGCATTAAACGTTCCGCTGTCAACTGTTGAACAAATTTATAGCCAAATAGAGCGAGATCTTTCAGATGCAGCTTCTGCATTACCTATAAGTTATTCAACTTCAGAAATTGGGAGAGCTACTAAAGGAGCAGCTTTTGGGTTGTTAGCGAAAGTATATCTTTTTCAAGAAAAATGGAATTTAGCGTTAGATGCAGCCAATCAAGTTGAAGAGTTAGGGTATACGCTAACGCCACTTTATAAACAAAATTTTGAAGTGGCCTTTGAAAATAATGAAGAGTCCGTTTTTGAGATACAGCATTTAAAAGATCAGGTGCCGTTTTTAGGAAGTAGACTTAATCAATATTTTTCCCCTATTAAAGACAATGGATACTTTTTCAATGCACCTACAGAAGATTTTGTTAACGAATTTGAAGTAACTGCTGAGCAAGTGTTTGATCCAAGATTAGATTATACAGTTGGGAGAGATGGGAATAAATGGGTAAATGGACAAGATTTTTTACCTGAATGGTCGCCAGCAACTGGTTTTCTTGGAAAAAAACATGTGGAACCTGTAACTGACAGCCCTATTGGTGATGGAGATTTAAATTATACTTTTATGAGGTATGCTGAAATACTATTAATTCAAGCAGAAGCTTTGAATGAATTGAATAGAGGTAGCGAAGCTGTTTTACCATTAAATAAAGTTAGAAAACGAGCTCGTGAAAGTTATTTATACGATACTGATTTAGTTGGCTATGGAACAATTCCATCAAATTTATTACCAGAGATATCCAATACAAACCAGTCCTTTCTACGTGAAGCAATTCGTCATGAAAGAAGAGTTGAACTAGGATTAGAGTTTCATAGGTTCTATGATTTAATGAGGTATGGTATGTCGTATGCCGAGCAAGCACTTAGAAATACTGGATTTAATTATATCCAACACAGGTATTTTCCAATACCTCAAAGTGAAATAGATACAAATACAAATATTTAATGTTAATGTAAATAATAAGAATTAATTTAAACTATTATAATTATGAAAGTAACAGAATTTTTAAAATCGAAAGTAGTAGTACTGGCAATCCTTTTTGGAGGTGTCTTACTAATGAACAGTTGTGGCGGAAGTGACGACGAAAATCCAGCGCCAGTTGTAATAGAAAAGGCAGCTTTACAAAATGCTATAAACAGTGCTGAAGCTGCAATATCTTCTGCTGTTGAAGGAACAGCAGAAGGTCAGTATGTTTATGGTTCAATAGCTGAATTACAAGCTGCAATAGATTTAGCACAAGGAGTTTTAAATAATTCAGCTTCAACTCAAACAGCAATTGATAATACGGTAATTGCTATAAATGAAGCAATAAATGTATTTGAGGCTAATGCAATAGTACCAATTGATCCAGCAAATCTTGTAGGACAATGGACATTTGATGATGGAGCAGGAACAACTGTAGCTGATTTTTCAGGAAATAATTTTTCAGGAACATTTGGTAGCGTTGCAGGTTTTGGTGGTGGAACTCCAGAGTGGACTACTGATAGATATGGAAATGCTAATAAAGCAATTCTTTTTGATTTAGGAGCAAAAATTACGGTTCCTTATAACAATGCATTAAACCCTTCAGTTATGTCAATTTCAGTTTGGATTAGAGCTGATGAGAATAGAGATAGTAATCGTTTTATGGGATTGCATTCTTGGAATGGGTATAAATTTCAGTTACAATCAGCTAACAAATCATTTTTTACTGCAGCAACTTCTGAAGGTATTTATGATAGAGACACAGATCCAAGTTTAGAATTAAACACATGGTATCATTTAGCAGTTACAATTGGTAACGGAAATATGAAATTCTACATTAACGGTATCGAAACAATGGTATGGGATAATACGCCAGGAACAATGGCTACTGTTACAGGTCATGATTTAGTATTTGGTGTAGGATCTAGCCAATATGCTGATACAGCAGACAATTATGATACTGACAAAATTATTCCTTTAGCATGGGGTGGCTATTTTCATGGAGCTATGGATGAAGTTAGAATTTACAAGTCAGTTCTTACAGCATCTCAAGTAAGTAATATTTATGAAACAGAAAAAGTTCCTAACTAAAAACCCTTTATGATCTTTTAAAAAAGGTAATTTTTGATAAAAAATTGTATCGAGAACGGCTGTTTTTTAACTAAAAAACCTATTCTCGATACTAATTTTAAGCCTAAAAAGGCTAAAATTTACTCGAATTGACGAAATTTTAGCATAATGCACAACGGGTTAAAATAGAGAATTGTAATGTAATAATTCACTTCTCTATTTTTTTATTTCACGTGTATATTTAGACAGTTTTCTAATAAAAAGTAATAATTCTTTTTCCTTTTATGGAATTAATTTAAACAAATAAGTTTAGTATGTTATTTACAATTAAAAAGAATTTTTTGTTATTAATTATAGTTGCCATAGCAATTATCTCTTGCAATGCAAATGATGGGATGCTACCCACACCTACATTAAAAACTGTTATTAATTTAAATCATTTCAACTACCTTTATGAAGATATCAGTTTTCAAGGAAAGGAGGTAGGTATAGTTCATATCTATAGTGAATACCCAACCTATGAGTATGCAATTGAACCTAATGAAGGCTTCACATGTGTAGATGATATAGCTAGAGCAATTGTAATGTTGTCAAAACATATTGAAGTATTTGGAACCAATGAAAATATTATTAATCAAATACTTAAACTTACTGAATTTGTTTTGCAAATGCAGAATGAAAATGGATATTTTAATAATTTTATTTGGAGTGATTTATCCATAAACACAAGCTATAAAACTTCAATAGCTGAACTTAATTGGTGGTCGTTAAGAGCTTTATGGGCGTTGGAATATGCTTATCCTTTGGTGAAATCAGACGCTGAATTAACAAGTAGAATTGGATTGGCTGTTGATAGAGTACTTACCAATATCAAAAGAGATCTCCCAATTGATAATTTACAAACAGAGTATCTTGGAAATTTGGAACTACCTACTTGGTTACCTCAAAAATATGCATCAGATCAGGCTGCACTATTGATATTAGGGCTGTTAAAGAATTATCAGAGAACTAATGATGCTGTAGTAAAAAATCTAATCGATGCCATGGCAAAGGGCATTATAATAACTCAAAAAGGCGATGAATATAATTATCCTTATGGAGCTTTTATGAGTTGGGAGAATTTATGGCATGCCTGGGGTAACACCCAATCCTATGCCTTGTTGAAGGCTGGAAGAAAATTTGATAATATAGAATATATAGAAAGTGCATTAAAAGAAATTGATAATTTTTACCCTAAGATATTGAGGAATGGATATGCGGAAGCTTTTTGGTTGACAAAAGATGGAGAAAATTATAGTGAAATTAAAAGAAATAAGTTTCCTCAAATAACTTATGGATTACGTCCTATGGTTTGGGCGTCATTAGAGGCGTATCAATATTCGAATAATACAAAGCATTTGGATTTGGCTAAAAATTTAAAATCATGGCTTTCAGGAAATAATGAAGCGAATAAAGCCATATATAACCCTTCAACTGGAATTTGTTTTGATGGAATTGTGGGTCCAGCGGAGGTAAACAGAAATTCAGGAGCTGAATCAACTATAGAAGGTTTGTTGATTTTATTGGAAATGGAAGGTTTCGATTACTAAGAATAAGAATTAGAAGAGATAAAAAGATAAGAAAATGAGAATTGGATTTTCTAGCTCACAAAAAAACAACATATAAAATGTAGAAATGACAGATATAGCAAATAGATATAAACAGAACCCAATTTTATCTCCAAAAGATTTAAAGCCCAGTAATGAAAACATGATTATTGAGTGTTTGTTAAATCCTGGTGCGTTCGAATTTAATGGAAAAAAAGGACTTTTAATACGTGTAGCCGAGAGAACAATTCAAAAAGAAGGTGTATTGTCTGTTCCAGTTTATGATGATTATGGGAAAGTTAAAATTTTAAATTTCAATCTCAATGACTCAAAATTAGATACGTCAGATGCTAGAGTTATCAATTATGATGGCATAGATTATCTAACTACAATATCTCATCTTAGGTTGGTTTTTAGTGATGATGGAGTGTCATTTTGTGAGTCAGAAGAATTTCCTCCAATATTTGGGGAGGACGAATATGAATCCTATGGAATTGAGGATTGTAGGGTTTCTAAAATCAATGACACCTACTATTTAACTTATACCATGGTTTCTCCTAATGGAGTTGGTGTTGGTTTAAGAACTACTAAAGATTGGAAAAATTTTGAAAAGGGAGGAATGATTTTTAGTCCACATAATAAGGATTGTGCAATTTTCGAAGAAAAAATAAATAAAAAATTTTACGCACTTCATAGACCTAGCAGCCCTGAGTTAGGAGGGAATTATATCTGGTTGGCAGAATCTAAAGATGGAATACACTGGGGGAATCATAAATGTTTGGCAAAAACTAGAGAGGGTAAATTTGATAGTAAACGATTGGGTGCTGGAGCAGCACCTATTAAAACAGAAAAGGGCTGGTTGGAAATTTATCATGGAGCTACAGAGGCTAATCGCTATTGTTTGGGTGCTATTTTATTGAGTTTAGAGGATCCATATAAAGTAATAGCTCGCTCGGAAAAACCTATCATGGTGCCTACAGCAGAATATGAAAAAAAAGGATTTTTTGGGGAGGTTATCTTTACTAATGGTCATATTGTAAATGGCGATGAAATTCAAATGTATTATGGTGCTGCCGATGAATTTGTAGGATTAGCAACTTTCTCTATCAAGGAGATTTTAAAAACACTAGAACAATAATGGGAGCACTAGTAAAAGTAGGATTTAAAGATTTTTCAAAAAGTGCAAAAATATTGATATTCACCAATGTCATTTATGCATTTGTACTTCCCGTAATTGACATATTTGTAGCGGCATATATCATGAGAAATTCAAATGACCCAGCTAAAGTAATGTTTTATCAATTGGCTATTTATACAGGTATTCCAATCACTTTTTATATCAATGGTTATTTATTGAATAGAATAGATATCAAAAAATTGTTTTCCCTTGGGATGATATTGAGCGGAGTTTCCATGGTGTTTATGATGTCATTGGAAGAAATTAGTTATTATGGATTGGTAGGTGCAGGGTTGATTATGGGAATGTCATTTGGATTGTATTGGGCTAACAGAGATTATTTAGTTTTGGCGACTACAAAGGATAAAACACGAAATTTTTATTATGGTTTAGAAACCTTTTTTTACACCATAATTGCCTCTGTTGTACCTTTGATTATAGGTTGGTATTTGATAAAAGGTAACGGATCCTCAGATGAGGGTATTAATAAAGGGTATCAGGTTGTTACAGGAGTGGTGTTTATTATCACGATTATAGCATCTATAGTATTTCACTTTGGGAAATACGAAAAACCTAAAAGTGAGAAATTTTTATATTTCAAGTTTCATAAACTCTGGGGTAAGATGCTTCAATTGTCATTTTTAAAAGGACTAGCACAAGGATTTATCGTAACAGCTCCAGCTATGCTGATGATGAAATTTTTTGAGTCTGAAGGCGCCTTGGGCACAGCTCAGTCTATAGGAGCACTAATAGCGGCATGTGTAATGCTAATTTTAGGTAAAATTTCTAAGCCTAAACATAGATTGGCTATTTTTAGTGCGGGTCTTATATTCTTTTTCTTAGCATCTTTTATCAATGGTTTAATGTTTAATTCAGAAGGCGTCATAATTTTTATGTTTTTGTTATTAATTGCAAGACCATTACTGGATATCGCTTATTTTCCTATCCAATTAAAAGTGATAGATTTACTTTCAAAAATTGAAAATAGAAATGAGTTTTCGTATATTCTGAATCATGAGTTTGGATTGTTTGCAGGGCGATTTATTGGAGCAGGTACATTTTTAACTCTAGCATTTTTTGTAAATGCAGACATTGCTTTAAGATATGCCTTATTGATAATTGGAGTGCTTCAATTAATTTCAATGGTTATTACAAAACAACTTTTAAAAATACAAAATAAATTAGAAAATGAGAATATTTAAATTAAACAGTATTTTAATTCTTGTTGGGGTTTTATTTTTGATCTCTTGTGCTAATACTACACAATTTGAAAATGTAAATCCTGTTATTCAAAAAAATATCAAACGCATTGATGCTATGCCTAACTTTCCTAAACCTTTTAAAATTTTAGATTTTAATCAATTGGCTAAAGATTATGATGCTAAGATATATGATCCAAATCAAACAGGGGAGTATTGGCCATTGATATGGAAGGATAATTCACGTAAAAACTTCGATCAGGAAACCTTTGGTATCTATACGGCAATGGGTGATGTTAGACAAGGCGCTAAAAATTATGGTGGGATTTTCCATGAGGCTTTGGCCAGTATTGGTTCAGTATTAGGGGCTAGTATGGTTGGTATAGACAAGTCTAATCAAGGAGGTGAGAATTATGTTGGAATGTTGAAAAATTACTTTAACACTGAGAATAATTGGAACATCATTATGAATAATACTGGGCCTGAGGTTGCTCAATTAGGAGGTGGATATGCTAGGGATTGGTGGTATGATGTATACCCAAATGTAATGTTTTACGCTCTTGCTGACTTCTACCCCAAGGAAAAGGATTATGATACTTTATTACGTACTATTGCCAATCAATTTTATAAAGCAGATACTGTTTTAAATGGAGATTATGCATACTCCTTTTTTGATTACTCAACAATGGAAGCAAAAAAAAACTGGATTTGTACTCAGCAAGATGCTGCAGCTGGACATGCGTATGTCCTTTATTCAGCATATAAAAAATTCGGAGACCCTAAGTATTTGGCTGGAGCTAAATCATCCTTAGAAGCACTGTTGAATCAAGAAGAGAATTATTTTTATGAAATATTAATGCCGTTTGGCGCATATATCGCTGCGAGAATGAATGCAGAACAAGGAACTAATTATGATTTTTCAAACATCTTAGACTGGACCTTTAATGGAGATTCTGTTTGTCGAGATGGTTGGGGTGTTCTTGTTGATAATTGGAATGGATATGATGTCTCGGGAATAGTGGGTAGTACCACTCATAATGGTGGATTTGGTTTTTTGATGAACACCTACGATACTATGTGGCCTCTGGTAGCAATGGTTCGTTATGATCAACGTTATGCAAATTCCATTGGGAAATGGATGTTGAATGCTGCCAATGCATCGCGATTGTTTTATCCGAATGAAATTCCAGATGAACACCAAACAATTCCAGAAGAAAAAGAACATACTAAAGGTGTAATCGCTTATGAAGGATTAATAAAAAAGGCACATTACCCTCAATATGAATATATAAAAGCACCAGTAGCGATAGGAGATGGGATGCATTGGAATAAAGACAATCCAAAAGTATCTCAATTTAGCGTTTATGGAAGTGGACATGTAGGTATAGCAGGAACCATTATTTCGAAAACTAATATTGAAAATATCCTGCAGTTGGATGTGTTAGTAACAGATTTTTATAAGGAAAAGGCCTTCCCTAGTTACCTATATTACAATCCTAATCCTGATTCGAAAGTGGTTACAATTAATATAGGTCATGATAAGGTAAAAATTTATGATGCCGTTAAAAGAGCCTTTATTTCGAAAGGAGTAAGTGAATTATTTTCATTTAGCTTAGAGAAAGAGAATTCTGCGCTATTGGTTTTTATTCCAGTGAATGCTAAGATAGAAATTAGAGATGGTAAATTGTATGCCGATAATGTTGTGATTGATTATCGCTATGAATTGTAAATGCAATTAAATAATTTATTAAGCTGTTTATGAGGGTCTTTTTGTGTTTATTATTTGTATTATTTATGGTGAGTTCATGTAGTTCTAATACTGAAGGAGATGAAGGGAGTCAATGGTGGAAGGAAACCGTTTTTTATGAGATTTATATGCCGAGTTTCAAAGATGGAAATGAAGATGGATTTGGCGACTTTAAAGGTGTTAGCTCAAAATTGGATTATATCCAAGACCTTGGGATTAAGGGAATCTGGTTGACTCCATTTCAAAAATCTCCAAAAGTAGATAATGGTTATGATGTGTCTGATTATTATATGATTGACCCATCTTATGGAACCCTTGATGATTTTAAAGAATTCATATCAGAAGCCCATAAAAGAGATATAAAATTAATCATGGATTTAGTAGTAAATCATACTTCCACCGAAATGAATTGGTTTCAAGAGTCTAGAAAATCAAAGAACAATCCATATCGAGATTATTATATTTGGAAAGATAAGCCCAATAATTGGGAATCTTTTTTTGGTGGATCGGCTTGGGAATTGGACAGCTTGACAAATGAGTATTACTACCACCAATTTGATATTAAAATGGCCGACCTTAATTGGGGAAACCCCAAGGTTGTGGAAGAAATTAAAGAGGTCTTAAGGTTTTGGCTCGATATGGGCGTTGATGGTTTTAGACTTGATGTAATTAATTTTTTGACTACTGAAGGCATAACGGTTGACAACCCATTTGATGAAAACGGAAAGCAGAAGCACCTTTATGATATTAATCAAAAAGGAGTGAAAGAAGCTATGAAAACTATTAAGAAAACCATCAATGAATATGATAACCGATTTATTGTTGGGGAAATAGGTAGTGATAAAATTGAAATACTTAAACAATATCAAGGATCAGATTTATTAGATGTTATTTTTAATTTTAATTTTGGGAGTATTAAAGAGTTTTCTGCTCAACGAATTTTCAATGAACTACAAAGCATGGAGAATAATATGAGCAATTATCCAACGTTGTTTTTTGGGAGTCATGATATGCCTCGTTTGATGAGTCGTTTAGCAGACGGTAATCCAGAAAGGGCTGGGGCTTTAGCAGCATTAATTTTAACCGCTAAAGGAGTTCCTTTTATTTATTATGGCGAAGAGATAGGAATGGAAAATATAATTGCCAATTCGATTGATGAAATGAAAGATGTTCAAGGTCATACTCAGTATAAATTAGCTTTAAAAGAAGGAAAATCTAAAGAAGATGCACTTATCTTAGGAAATAAATATAACAGAGATAAATCACGAAGTCCCATGCAATGGGATAGTAGTATTTACGCCGGATTTTCAGTCAAAGAGCCTTGGATTAAGGTTCATCAAAATTACAGAAAAGTAAATGTGTCTGCCTTTGAGGAAACAGAAAATTCACTATTGAATAAATATAAAAAACTCATTTCATTGAGAAATGCTGAGCCAGTATTGCATTACGGAGAATATAAGGAATTAATTTTTTCTAATGATATAATACAATTTACAAGGGAATATAACGGGGAAAAGATTCATTGTTTTTTTAATTTTAGTGAAAATTCAGAAGAAATTAATTTAAAAGAGAATCAAAAAGTTCTTCTGGGATCATCAATATTGAAACCCAATAATTTTTTAATTGTTAAAAGTAAGATAGGAAATTTTTAAAACATTTGATAATATGAAATTATACCCCTTGAAATTTTCCTCTCTTTTTTTCTATCGCATCTGGGGAGGTGAGAAGTTGAAAACGATATTAAATAAAAACTATAATGAAAATTCCATCGGAGAATCTTGGGAGATTTCAGATATAGACGAAAGCGAAACCATGGTTGCTGAAGGAGCATTAAAAGGTAAGACCTTAAAACAATTAATACATACTTTTAAAGGTGATTTTGTTGGGGGTAAGGTGTACGATGTTTTTGGAGAAAACTTCCCTTTACTTATCAAATTTATTGATGCTAAGGCGCCTTTATCAATCCAAGTACACCCTAGTGACGCATTGGCAAAAGAGCGTCATAATTCCTTTGGTAAAAATGAGATGTGGTATGTGATGCAGGCCGAAAGTGATGCAGAATTGATAGTTGGGTTTAATCAAAAAGTTAAAAGGGAATCCTATATAGATCATTTGGATAATTCAGCTTTAACGAAGATTTTGAATATTGAGAAAGTAACGAAAGGAGATACTTTTAATATTCCTGCAGGACGAGTTCATGCTATTGGTGCTGGCGTATTGCTTGCAGAAATTCAACAGACTTCCAATATTACCTATCGCATTTACGATTATGACAGATTGGACACCAAAACAGGAGAGAAAAGAGAATTACATACAGATTTAGCTCTAGATGCTATCGATTTTGAATTTTATAACAACTATAAAATAACTTATAATTGTAAAGAAAATAAGTCTAATAAATTAGTCCATTCATCCTATTTTAAAACCAATATTATTATTATAAAAGGAGTGTTAGAAAAAAATTATGCAAATCTTGATTCTTTTGTGATTTATATGTGTGTGGAGGGGAGTGGAAAAATTGAATGTAATAACAAGTCGTATAACATAGGGCTCGGCGAAACAATATTGCTGCCAGCTTGTATAGATCAGGTGAAAATTGAAGCAAAAAGCACAATTTTATTAGAAATTTATTTATAAAAGAATACCTAAAAACTTAAATTATCACTTTCTTAATTCTTGAAATTACTTTAAGATTATTATAAATAAAAACTTAAATTTTTTAAGGTCACTTAATTTTAGTTATCTTCATCAAGATTTTTAACAAAAAAACTATAAAAAAATTATCTCGAACTCTGCTAAGTTATCTATTCCTCTTTTAATATTTATTACTTGCTCTAAAGATGACTCAATTCCAACAGAAGAAACTATTTTATTAATTACAGAAGTGAGCCCATCAGGTAGTGGAGTGATTACATCTTCTTCAAAGAATTATGAAATAGGTCAATCAATAACTTTTACAGCAACTCCTTCAGGAAACCTATAAAAAAAACAAAACCTTATGGATTTCCATAAGGTCTTGGTATTAATTATTTAGCGATAGGCCTCAATTCATATAGGTGAGCTTTTTTATATTTCATTACCCATAAAAAAGGAACTAACAAAAAAAAACCTCCTATCATTGCTCCCACATGAACTTCTTCATCTTTCGAAAACTCAGAGATATAATTGTCATATCCTTCTTTTTCTAATCTAATTGTATTAGTGGCTCCAACAATTTTAAAATCTTTGTATTTATAAGGTGTTTTACCAACAAACTCTCCATTTACATAAAGTTTTGATTGGCTTGGAATAGAACTTATAATAGTAGCACTTGAACAACTAGATAATAAAATTGAAGATATTAGAATAAAAGAAATTAATTTAAAAATTATATTTTTCATTTTAAAAGAAGATTTTTTTCAATAAAATTAGTTAAAGTAGAATCCTAGCGTAGTTCATACATTTACTTAAATTCTACTATGTCAGCACTTACATAACATTTAACTGTCATAACAATTCCCATGAAATTTGAATATTTAAAATCAACAATCACATTAGCTAATGTTTGATTATTTTTTAAAGGACTGTTGGCTAGCATTTTCTGTTTAGCCTCACTAACAATTGCTTCTCTCTTCATACCTCCTATTCCTAAAACATAAGTCGCTTGGGACATTCCCTTAATATTTCTTTCAACAAAAGAAAAGTTGTTAGAGCTCAAAGCTGCTGAATTTGTCATACTTCCAGTCAATCCTGCTGCACAACTTGAAAATAAAATGGCAAATGATAAAATAAAAATGGATTTAATTACTCTCTTTTTCATAATAACTATTAAAAATTTACCTACTCTATTCAGTTTTCGGCTTCCTTGATTTTATATTGTCCAAATATAAATCCATTAAAAAAGAAAACCTTACGGGTTTCCGTAAGGTCTTCTTTTTTTTCTTTTATTATTTTAGCAAACTTTCCTTTTGTGACTAATTACGGGTATACAAATTCTATTTTAATCTTCAGCTGATAAACTAGAAATGTTAAATTTGTTATTGTCTATTTTACATTCCACAGAAAGAATATGAGATGTTAATTGTTCTCTACTTATTTTTAAATTAAAAAATGTAGTAGGTATTTGATTTTTTACAGCTGTTAAGTTAATGAATAATTATGATGCTAGGTCTTATAAAATAGTCTGTTCGTGATTTCTCCATCCTCAGTCCGTTTTTTAATTGTATAATTGAGGTTTCAATTCCACTTGCTCTGGGATTTTTAAAAACTCCTTTTAAAGAAGTTAGCGTGTGAATAGTTCCGTTTATCTAAATTATTTGCTATAAAAATTACTTTGAGAATGTAGGCTGCTTGTAATTAACGTTATTTTAAAGATTTTGACTTACACTCTCGATTTAATTTACCTTAAAACCTAAAGCGATGTAAGGTTGTGAATTATTAGTTACAGGGCCGCCAGCTCCATAAAAAACAGCTCCTTGAAAAACCACATTTCCTTGGGTAATTGGATAAGGAACATTTGAAAAATTAGACTTTCTCAAAACGCGTCCAACAGTTTGATTTAAATTTGTATATCCGGGTAAAATAGTTCGTTTAACAGTA
>JAKIVA010000039.1 GCA_021647265.1 Lutibacter sp. | reverse complement strand
TTGCGTTGGTTATTATTCCATATTTTTTTCTTGGTGATGCTTACGTATTTCAAATGTGGTTTCAAAGAGCTTTAATTTTCTTAGTTATATCTTGTCCTTGTGCTTTGGTAATTTCAATTCCGTTAGGATATTTTGGAGGTATTGGAGCCGCATCTCATAATGGAATTTTATTTAAAGGATCAAATTTTCTGGAATTATTAACCAAAGTTGATACCGTTGTTATGGATAAAACAGGTACGTTAACCAAAGGTGTTTTTGAAGTTCAAAGTGTAGTTTCTGAAAATTTCGACAAAGAATTACTGCTAAATTTAACAGCTGTTTTAGAAGCTAATTCTACACATCCAATTGCAGATGCTATTGTAAAATATGCAAATATTACAGACAATAGATTCAAATCATCTAATGTTGAAGAAATATCGGGTTATGGATTGAAAGGGGAAGTTAATAATTACAAAATTTTGGCAGGAAATTCAAAGTTGCTTGATAAATTTAATATTTCTTATAGCGAAAAACTAAAAGAAATAACTGAAACTATTGTAATTATAGCAGTTAACGAAGTATACGCGGGGTATATTACCATAGCTGATACACTAAAAGATGACGCCAAAAATGCAATAGTTGCTTTACATAGTATTAAAAGGATATCTAAAGTTGTAATGCTATCAGGAGACAAACAACTTGTGGTAGATAAAATAGCAAATCAATTAGGAATTGATAAAGCAATAGGAGGGTTGTTACCTGAGGATAAAATAAATGAAGTTGAAAAACTTAAAAAAGAAGGTAGAACCATTGCTTTTATTGGAGATGGTATAAATGACGCACCTGTTATTACAATTGCAGATGTAGGTATGGCAATGGGCGGTTTAGGTAGTGACGCAGCGATAGAAACAGCAGATGTTGTTATACAAACAGACCAGCCTTCAAGAATTGCTACAGCAATAAAAATAAGTAATTCAACTACCAAAATTATATGGCAAAATATTATTTTGGCTCTAGGGGTAAAAATCTTGGTGCTAATTTTAGGTGCATTTGGTATGGCAACTTTATGGGAAGCTGTAATAGCTGATGTTGGGGTAGCTTTATTAGCCATTTTAAACGCTGTTCGCCTCCAAAGAATGAAGTGGTCTTGAAAAGGAGGTTTAGCTTTGTAAACTAATTAAATATATAATACTGTAAATTTTTAATTCTGACTTAATCACCTTAGATTTATAATAAAATTAAAAAGATAAACTTTATATAGGTAAATAAAATCTAAATGGAATCTAAAATAGATAAGAACACGTATTCAGCATTGTTTTATTTGCAAAAAGATAATCAATTTGAAGTAGGAAATACATCTTGTAAACAGCGAATTAAAAAATTAAATGCTTTAAAAAATGCTGTAGAAAACACTTATAAAAATGCCATAAGAAAAGCTATTTATGCAGATTTTAAAAAACCATTTCTTGAAACAGATTTAACAGAAATTTATCCCATTACAAGTGAAATAAAATATGTAAAAAGACATTTAAAATATTGGATGTCTAAACATAAAGTAGGAACACCTTTAGCCTTAATAGGGTCATCATCTTGGGTTAAATATGAACCCAAAGGAGTTTGTTTAATTATTTCACCTTGGAATTTCCCATTAAATTTAACCTTTGGCCCCTTGATTTCTGCAATAGCAGCGGGCAATACTGTTATTATAAAACCTTCAGAACTAACTCCAAATATTTCATCAGTTATGTCTCTTATAGTTCAGGAACTATTTTCTGAAAATGAAGTTGCTTTAATTGAAGGTGATGTTAAAGTTTCTCAAGAGTTATTAAAACTACCTTTCAATCATATTTTCTTTACAGGATCACCTGCTATTGGTAAGGTGGTAATGAAAGCTGCAGCCAATAACTTAACTTCTGTTACACTTGAATTAGGAGGTAAATCACCAACAATAATTGATGAAACAGCCAATTTAGAGTCTACTGCAAAAAAAATAGCTTGGGGAAAATTTATAAATAATGGGCAAACTTGCATTGCGCCAGATTATTTACTTATTAAAGAAGAAATAAAAAATAATTTTTTAGTAGAATTAAAGAAGCAATTACAATTATTTTATACAACTAATCCTTCAAAATCAACATCTTATTGTAGGATAGTTAATAAAAGGCATTTTAACAGATTGGTAAATCATTTAAACAATGCTAAAACAAATGGGGTTAAAATAGAGGTAGGAGGAAAATACAACGAAGAGGATAACTATATAGAGCCTACTGTAGTTTCAAATTTAACATCTAAAGCATCTCTTGCACAGGAAGAAATATTTGGACCTATTTTGCCTGTTATAACTTATAAAACCATTGACGAAGCCATAAATTATGTCAATTCAAAAGAGAAACCTTTAGCATTATATATTTATAGTAAAAATAGAAAAACAGTAACCAAAATTATAAATAATACAAGGGCTGGAAGCACGTGTATTAATAACAATGTGTTACAATATTCAAATCATTACCTTCCATTTGGTGGTACAAACAATAGTGGTATTGGTAAAAGTCATGGTTTTTATGGTTTTCAAGAATTTTCAAATCAGCGTTCAGTTTTAAAACAACATTTTAAAGGATCTATTGAATTTTTATTTCCACCTTACACAAGTTTAAAACAAAAGCTCGCTGATATTACTATAAAATGGTTTTAATAGCTGATTTTAATCATAGAAAAATACATACTATTTTTAGAACTTTATAATAGGTATTAAATTATGTATTATGAAACGTTTAGAGCCAGTATCAAAAATAATGACAAGAAAGTTAATAACGTTAACCTTGTCAGATGATTTATATAAAGCTGAAAAATTATTTCTAGAAAATCACATTCGCCATATTCCAATTGTTGAAGAAGAGCATATTATAGGAATGTTAAGCCTTTCTGATTTAAAACGAATTAGCTTTTTAGATTCGTATGATGCCAACGAAATTAAAATAGATAATGCTGTTTACAGTATGTTAAGTGTTGGTTCGCTTATGGTTAAAAATCCAATAAAGATAAATTCTAGTATAACAGTAAAATCTGTTGTAGAGATTTTATCTAAAAATGAAACTCATGCTTTACCAGTTGTTGAAAATGATATACTTGTTGGTATTGTAACTACTACAGATATATTGAAATATTTATTAAAACAATATGAATTAGAAGAAAACTAATTATTTAGAAACTAATTTTTTTAAATTACTAATAGTTTCAGAGGGGTTTTCACTTTTAAAAACAAAACTTCCTGCAACAAATGCGTCAACTCCAGCTTCAGAGAGTTGTTCTATGTTTTTATCTGTAACCCCACCGTCAACTTCAATTAGTGCTTTTGAATCTGAGTATGCTATTAAATTTTTTAGTTGCTCAATTTTTTTATAAGTATTTTCAATAAAACTTTGTCCGCCAAATCCAGGATTAACACTCATAATAAGTACCAAATCTAAATCGCAAATAATATCTTCTAAAACAGCGATAGGTGTATGTGGATTTAAAGATACTCCTGCTTTCATACCTTCGGCTTTAATAGCTTGTACGGTTCTGTGTAAATGGGTACAGGCTTCGTAGTGTACCGTTAAAATGTCAGCTCCAACTTTTTTAAAATTTGAAATATACCTATCAGGATTTACAATCATTAAGTGAACATCTAAGGTTTTGGTTGCATGTTTTTTAATAGCTTTAATAACAGGCATTCCAAACGAAATATTTGGCACAAACACACCATCCATTACATCAATATGAAACCAATCAGCTTTGCTATTGTTTATCATTTCAATAGCATGTTGTAAGTTGGCAAAATCTGCAGCTAAAACTGAAGGAGCAATAAATTTATTCATTAGAGTAGGTTGTTGTTTGAATTGTTTTTACAAATATATGAAAAAGGCTGTTTGAAATTTTAATTTCAAACAGCCTTTTTAAATTCGTAATTAATAGCTATTAATTCGTACTTAAATTATCCTAAATATGTTTTTAAGATTTTACTTCGAGAAGTATGTTTCAATCTTCTAATCGCTTTTTCTTTAATTTGTCGAACACGTTCACGAGTTAAATCAAACGTTTCTCCAATTTCTTCTAAAGTCATAGGGTGTGCATCTCCCAAGCCAAAGTATAACTGAACCACATCAGCCTCTCTAGGAGTTAAAGTTTCCAAAGCACGTTCAATTTCAACTTTTAATGATTCGTGTAATAATGCTCTGTCTGGATTTGGTGATTCTCCTGTGTTCAATACATCGTACAAGTTAGAGTCTTCACCTTCAATTAAAGGAGCATCCATAGATACATGACGGCCAGAATTTTTCATAGATTCTTTAACGTCATTAACAGTCATATCTAGCTTTTTTGCAATTTCTTCAGCAGAAGGAGGTCTTTCATTCTCTTGCTCTAAAAAAGCGTACATTTTGTTTATCTTATTGATAGAGCCAATTTTATTTAAAGGTAAACGTACAATACGAGATTGTTCAGCTAACGCTTGTAAAATTGATTGGCGAATCCACCAAACAGCATAAGAGATAAACTTAAAACCACGAGTTTCATCAAATCGCTTTGCAGCTTTTATTAATCCTAAATTTCCTTCATTAATTAAATCAGGTAGTGTTAATCCTTGATTTTGATATTGTTTTGCTACAGATACAACAAAACGCAAGTTTGCTTTTGTTAACCTTTCTAGTGCTTCTTGATCTCCTGCTTTAATTCGTTGAGCCAATTCAACTTCCATTTCAGCAGTAATTAAATCAACTTTTCCAATTTCTTGTAGGTATTTGTCTAATGATGCGGTTTCTCTGTTAGTAACCTGTTTTGTAATTTTGAGTTGTCTCATTTAATTAGCTAGTGTATGATTGTTTATATAAAGTGTACACTATATTATACGTAGTAATTTCAAAAATGTTACAAAAAGTACTATAAATTATTATATAGTGACCTATTGTGCATTATAACTTTTTAAATCTACTGTTCCGTCAGTTCAAGCCTGCCTGCCGACAAGGCAGGCCTGCCTTGCCGGCAGGCAGGTAATTTTTAATAAAAAATTGTATTGAGAACGGCTGTTTTTGGAAATATTAAACACAATATGAATTTTAAACGATTTATGTTAAGAGGTATTGATAAAGTAAGCGTTGAAATAGGGCTAATTGCAATGGCACACAACCTTAAAAAATACAGTTTAACTCTCTAAAGAGAGTTTAGCCTTTTTTGTGTATTGGAATCTTTGATTAAAATCAATGAGAGAAAATAACAGAAATTACTCTATCACAAAAAAAATCGCCTAAAAATTACTTTTTAGACGACCTCTTTTTTATTTTTAAAAAGAATAATTAATCTTTATTTTCTTTTCTTTCTTCTCTAGGTGGTCTTGGTAATAATGCTTTTCTAGAAACCTTTTCTTTTCGAGTTTTAGGATCTCTACCAAAATATTTTACATCAAAAACATCACCCATTTTAACAACATCAGAAACGTTGTTTGTGCGTTCCCATGCCAATTCAGAAATGTGTAAAAGCACTTCATTCCCAGGAGCTTCTGTGTATTCTACCACAGCACCAAAGTCTAACATTTTAATAACTTTTACTTCGTAAACACTACCTCTTTCAGGTTTAAATGTAATAGCATCAATTTTAGCTAAAACAGCATCAATACCTTCTTGGTTTGTTCCTAATATTTCAACAATACCCTCTTCTGTAACAGGGTCTTCATTAATAACAATAGTACATCCTGTTTGTTTTTGTAATTCTTGAATTACTTTTCCACCAGGACCAATTAAAGCTCCAATAAAATCTCCAGGAATAGTTTTTGAAACCATTTTTGGAGCATGTGCTTTAACACTCGTATTAGGTTTAGCAATTGTATCAGTTATTTTCTCTAAAATATGGAATCTACCATCACGTGCTTGTTTTAAAGCTTTTACCAAAATTTCGTATGATAAACCTTTAATTTTTATATCCATCTGACAAGCAGTAATTCCTTCAGAAGTTCCAGTAACTTTAAAGTCCATATCTCCTAAATGATCTTCATCACCTAAAATATCAGATAATATAGCATAACGATCACCATCAGAAATTAATCCCATAGCAATTCCTGAAACTGGTCTTTTCATTTCAACACCAGCATCCATAAGAGCCATTGTTCCCGCACAAACTGTTGCCATTGAAGAGGATCCGTTAGATTCTAAAACTTCAGAAACAACACGAACAGTATAAGGACAGTCTTCAGAAATCATTCCTTTTAATGCACGCTGGGCTAAATTTCCGTGACCAACTTCACGACGGGAAGTGCCTCTTAATGGGCGCGCTTCACCTGTACAAAAAGGAGGGAAGTTATAGTGTAAATAAAATGTTTCTTCACCTTCGAAAGATGGCATATCAATTTTGTTTGCTTCTCTTGATGTTCCTAAAGTAACTGTTGCTAACGCTTGTGTTTCTCCTCTAGTAAAAATAGCAGAACCGTGTACTGATGGTAAATAATCTACCTCACACCAAATTGGCCTAATTTCATCCGTTTTTCGACCATCTAATCGTAAACCTTCACTTAATGTTAATTCACGAACAGCTTCTTTTTCTGCTTTACTGTAATAACCTCCAATAAGGTGGCCAAATTCTGCGATCTCCTCTTCCGTAAATGAGGCTTTTACCTCTTCTTTAACTGCAGCAAAAGCATTAGTACGTTCTACTTTAGACGTTCCTTGTTTTGCAATTTCATAACATTTATCGTATGCTAAATCGTGTATTCTTTTTGCTAAGTCTTCATTTTCTTCAGCAGTTTGATATTCACGAACTTCTTTTTTACCAACGGCTTCTGCTAAACGTATTTGAGCAGCAATTTGAACTTTAATAGCTTCATGGGCAAACTTAATAGCCTCAGCCATTTCTTCCTCAGAGATTTCATCCATTTCACCTTCAACCATCATTACTGAATCTGCGGAAGCTCCAATCATCATTTCTAGGTCAGATTCTTTTAATTGTGAACGTGTTGGGTTAATAACAAATTCTCCATTAACTCTAGCTACTCGTGCTTCAGAAATAGCGCATTCAAAAGGGAAGTCGCTTAATTGAATTGCTGCAGATGCAGCTAATCCTGCCATTGCTTCTGGCATTACATCTTCGTCATGAGACATTAGCTGAATCATCACTTGTGTTTCAGCGTGGTAATCTTTTGGGAAAAGAGGGCGTAAAACTCTATCTACTAAACGCATTGTTAATACTTCACCATCACTTGGTCTTGCTTCTCTTTTGAAGAAACCTCCAGGATAACGACCTGCTGCTGCAAATTTTTCTCGGTAATCTACCGTTAATGGTAAAAAGTCAACATCACTTTGTTTGTAATTGGAAACAACTGTACATAACAACATACATTTCCCCGATTGAACAACAACAGAACCATGTGCTTGTTTTGCTAATTTTCCAGTTTCTAAAGAGATAGTTCTTCCATCTCCTAAATCAATAATTTCTTTAAATACCTTTGGTATCATAATAATGTTTTAATTTAATTAAACAATTGGTTTTAGTTGTTGTGTTGTATATGAACCAATGAAAAGTTTAATGTATGCTTTTTTTAAGTGTGATAAATTTCAAAAAAAAGAGGCAAAATATGCCTCTTAATTTGTGAAATTATTTTCTTAAACCTAATTCTTTAATTATTTCGCGATACCTCACAATATCGGTTTTAATTAAATAATCAAGTAAATTTCTTCTTTTTCCTACCAGTCTAACTAATGAACGTTCTGTGTTGTAATCTTTACGATTATTTTTCAAATGCTCAGTTAAATGGTTAATTCTAAAAGTAAATAAGGCAATTTGTCCTTCTGAAGAACCAGTGTTTGTTGCAGTTTTACCGTGTTTAGCAAAAATTTCTGCTTTTTTTTCTTTTGTTAAGTACATGCTAACATTAATTTTTATTAATAATTTTTATGTATGAATACTGTAATATCAGTAAACAGCCCGCAAATATACTATTATTATTTTGATTAACAATTAACTGTGTAAACAACTTAATTGTTTTGAGCTAATTAAACTTTTTACTAGTACGAGTGTCAAAGATACATTAAAAGTTAATTTTTTGGGAAAGAGGGTAAAGAGATTGTCTAAAAAGTCATAAAATTTGTCATTCTGTTCCAATGGTTATTAGAATTATTTCAGAATAAATCATACAGATATTCACTATGAGAACCTGAAACAGGTTCAGGTTGACGTGAATGACACTTTTTAGACAATCTCTTTATTTTCTAATGGGTAAATTTTGAATTAAATCTATATATAAATTTACCTGTTTTTTTAAGTTTTTGCGTTCTACAATTTTATCCAAAAATCCATGTTCTAATACAAATTCTGAACGTTGAAACCCAGGAGGTAATTCTTTACCTGTAGTATCTTTAACAACTCTAGGCCCTGCAAAAGCAACTAGGGCGTTAGGTTCGGCAATATTTATGTCTCCTAGCATAGCATAAGAAGCTGTTGTACCACCAGTTGTTGGATCTGTACATAATGAAATATATGGTATACCTGCCTCAGAAAGTTGAGCTAATTTGGCAGATGTTTTTACTAATTGCATTAAAGATATGGCTGCCTCCATCATTCTTGCTCCACCAGATTTGGAAATCATTAAAAAAGGCACTTTATGTTTAATTGAATAATCAATTGCACGAGCTATTTTTTCTCCAACAACACTACCCATTGAACCTCCTATAAAGCTGAAATCCATAGCGGCAATAACTAGGTCTTTTCCATAAGATTTACCAACAGCAGTTCTAACAGCATCTTTTAGTTTGGTTTTTTCATAGGCTTGTTTTAATCTATCAGTATACTTCTTACTGTCGGAGAATTTTAAAGGATCTTTTGAAACCATATTCTTATCAAATTCCTTGAATTTGTTATCATCAAAAAGAATTTCAAAATATTCAGCACTTCCAATTCTAACATGATAACCATCTTCAGGGCTAACATAGAAGTTGTGTTTTAATTCGTCAGTGTCAACAATTTTACCACTTGGAGTTTTGTACCATAATCCTTTAGGTACATCTCTCTTATCTTCAGTTGCTGTTTGAATTCCTTTATCTTTTCTTTTAAACCAAGATGACATAAATAGTTTGTTTTAGTTGAAAATGGAAATGTAAAATTACTAAAAAAAATAAAGAGGTAATCTAAAAAGAATACTTTTCATTCAATTTATAGAATTTTAAGTTCTTAAAATATTGAAAATTAACCCAATAAGATTCTAAAATTAATTTAGAATAACAATTTCAAATATTTACAAATAACCTTAATAAGGTTTACAATGTATCTACGTTGTTAAGGTCTTTAAAAGCCTTAATTAAACGATTTTTAAAGGTTATTTCTCCCTCGCGTAACCATTTTCTAGGGTCGTAATATTTTTTATTTGGAAGGTCTGACCCTTCAGGGTTTCCTATTTGAGTTTTTAAATAGTCAATTTTAGCAACCATATAATCTCTAATTCCTTCAGTAAAAGCAAACTGTAAATCGGTATCAATATTCATTTTAATTACACCATATCCAATTGCTTCTCTAATTTCTTCATGGGTTGAACCTGATCCACCATGAAATACAAAATCTACCGGGTTTTTTTCAGTATTGTATTTTTCTTGAATATATTTTTGAGAGTTATCTAATATTTTTGGAGTAAGTTTAACATTACCAGGTTTATAAACTCCGTGAACATTTCCAAAGGAGGCAGCAATTGTAAAACAATCACTTACTTTTTTAAGTTCTTCGTAAGCAAATGCAACTTCTTCAGGTTGTGTGTATAATTTTGAGGTATCAACATCTGAATTATCAACACCGTCTTCTTCACCTCCAGTGATACCTAATTCTATCTCTAAAGTCATATCAATTTTGCTCATACGGGTTAAGTATTTTTTGCAGATTTCTATATTCTCTTTAAGAGGTTCTTCAGATAAATCAATCATATGTGAACTGAAAAGAGGAACACCGTTTTCTTTATAAAATTGTTCACCTGCATCTAGTAGCCCATCTATCCAAGGAAGTAATTTTTTTGCACAGTGGTCTGTATGTAAAATTACAGGAATTTCGTAGGCTTCAGCCAATGTGTGAATGTGTTTTGCCCCTGCAATGGCTCCTACAATTGCTGCTTTCTGATTTTCATTAGACAATCCTTTTCCGGCATTAAATTGAGCTCCACCGTTTGATAGCTGAATAATTACAGGAGCATTTAATTCTTTTGCTGTTTCTAAAACAGCATTTATGGTATTTGAACCTGTAACATTAACTGCAGGAATTGCAAAATTTTTCATTTTTGCAATTTTAAAAAGTTCCTGTACCTTTTTTCCTGTTACAACTCCTGGTTTAATTGTGTGACTCATAATATTTTATATATAATTGGTTTTGTGTTTTTAAGATAACAAAATTAAGGAAATATACCTTTTAAATATACGAATAGGCAGAAAAAAACGAAAACGAAATAGTTGTACATATAATTTTAAAACGGGTAACTTATACCAAAATTATAAACAGCATTTTTGAAATTGTAATTCGTAAACCATTTATTTCCTTTGTGTAAATAGGGCTCATACGTTTTAAATCCTAAATCCAATCGCAATAAAATAAAACTTAAATCGTATCTAAAACCAAAACCAGAGCCAACAGCAATATCTTTTAATGAATTGAAGCCATTAAATTTTGCTTCTGATTCGGTTACAGATGAATTTGTAATGTCCCAAATATTTCCGGTATCAACAAATAGAGCTCCTTTTATGCTGTTAATAATCTTAAATCGATACTCTAAACTACTAATAAATTTTAAATTCCCTACATTAAACTCCAAACCATTTTTTGTTGATCCTGGGCCTAAGTCGTATATTTTCCAAGCTCTTAAATCGTTAGGACCTCCAATAAAATAACTTCTACTAAATGGTATAGCAAAAGAATTTCCATAAGGAATGGCAATTCCCAAAAAACTTCTAAAAGCTAAGACATTTTCTAAAGAGAGGTTCCAAAATTTTTTATACTCTAAATCTGTTCTAATATATTGAGCAATGGGTGTTTTTAAAAGTGTTTTCGTATTATTTTCATCTTTGTTTGTAGCTAATAAAGTAGTTAAGTTCCCCGATGATACAACACGAGCTCTAAAAAAAGAGAAATCAATATCTTTATAATTTTCGCTATTGTTATACGTAAATGTGTATGAAATAGATGGCACCAATACATCTTCGGTAATAATATTATAACGGGTTTTTATATTTTGAGCTATTCTAAATTCAGTAGGATTGGTATTTTCAAAATTAACATCAATATTTGCATCAATAAAGTCAATTACATTGCTTGTATTTAGAGTTTGGTTAAAATAAGTGCTAGCAATATTCTGGATTTGAATAAATTCGGAATTATAAATATTAAAATAAGAATTTGTGTTTAAATTTTTAATAAATTGAGCATTTAATAGCTGAAAACTGTGTTTTTTTGTTTTTGAAGATTGCCAAGAATAATCAATAATCCCCGTAAACTTTTGCTTATCTAATCCTATATTTTTTTGTAAACTGGTACCAATGGTAAATGTAGTTTTAGGTGATTTTCTTTTTGAAATTATTTTTTGAGTACTAAAAGGCAGTAAAAACCGTGGTATTTCCAAAGAAATGTCACCTCCAATTTCCCAAGCGTTTAATAAGCTAGTATTATCTGCCGCATCTTTTGAGTCTAAAAAAGAACCTTGAATAGAGAATTTTAAAATTTCAGCTCCTTTAAAAATATTTCTATTTAAAAATGACAATTTTCCTGAAACTCCAAGTTGCCTAATATTTGAATGTGTAAGTTCAGTACTAAAACCGATTGAATATTTTTTTAAAGGGGTGAGATAAATAGAGGCTTCTAACATATCGTTACTTAATTCGGTATATCTTATATCAATAGATCTAAAATTTTTTAAATTTCTGAGATGATTGCGAGTTAGCTGCCTAGTTTCATCTTGATATATGGTGTTTGGACTTATAAAAATTGAATTGAGTAGCAATTTAGGGTTGTATTTAAGCTCTTTATGAGCTAAAAACAAATAGTTATTATAATTTAAGCTGTCTTTAATGGTATTGTCTTTTGTGTTATAGGAATAATCGGTGTAAATATGAACACTCTTAATTTTTTGAATTTTAAATGGTACATCAGCAATGCTACTATTAATAATTAAATCAATAGTTGACTTGTAATTTAACGAATCAGCTTCAAAGGAAATAGCATTTTTATTAAACCTAAAAACTCCTGAATTTCTGAATAAATTAGTCAATCTATTTTGTTCAGCTATAAATAATGAAAGTCTAAATTGTTCTCCCTTTTTTATAAATGAATTATTTTTATGAAGTTTATAAATAGAATCTAATATTTTTGACCCAATAGTTGTTGTAATACTATCTATTGTGTAAGGCTTGTCTGTGTTAACGTAATAACTTATAGTTGCCTTTTTATTTTTTAAAAAATGTTTTTTAAAGTTTACTTTAACCCTAAAAAAACCTTCATTATAGTAATGTTGTTTTAAATTATCAACAGTTTTCGTAGCTTTATTTAAGTCTAATATAACAGGCGCTTCCCCATTATTTAAAAACCATTGATGCGTATTGTACTTGAAATTTCTAATTCCACGAGCTTGTTTTTCTGAAAAGACTTTAGTTGTAAAATGATACCAATTAGGTTTATTTATTTTCCATTTTTCAAAATCTGTTTCAAAATTTTTATTACCAATATTATAAAAATGAAGAGGAAAAGGAACTCCTAAAACTAATTGATTAGGGCGTTGTATGATATAATCATTTATCTCATTGTCAATGTTTTTTTTATTATTGACAAAAACAGTATTTTTAGTAAGCAAATATTTGCCTTCCGGAACATACTTAATTGTATTGCACGATGAAAAACTAAAAGTTATACTTAATAGAATTATTAATATTATAAAATTGTTTTTCAATAAATAAGAGTTTAAATTTGTTTCAAAAGTAAACCTTTTCAAGGTATTAACAAATTACAATTTTTTATAATTAAACATATGAGTTTAAGCAAAAATCAACTAAAATTAATAACGAGTTTACAACAAAAAAAGTACCGAACTGTACATAATTTATTTGTTGCTGAAGGAACTAAAGTTGTAAACGAATTTTTAAACTCCAATTTTGAGTTGGAACAATTGTTTTGTATTGATATTTTTGGTTATGAAAAAATAACAAAAATAACTCAAATTTCTAAAGAAGAATTAAAAAAAATAAGCACTTTAAAAGCACCAAATAACGTATTGGGATTATTTAAAATTCCTTCACCCAAAACTTTAAAAAAAGAAGGTTTAATCTTAGGGTTAGATGAGATTAATGACCCTGGAAATTTGGGGACGATTATAAGATTATGCGATTGGTTTGGGGTAACCCAACTTATATGTTCACTAAAAACGGTTGACTGCTATAATTCAAAAGTTGTACAGGCATCAATGGGCTCTTTAACAAGAGTATCTATAATTTATACAGATTTAGAAATTTATTTAAAAAACACAAATTTACCTAAGTATGCATCATTAATGGATGGAGATAATGTTTATAAAAGCATTTTGCCTAAAGATGCAATTTTAGTAATGGGAAATGAAGCCAATGGAATTAGTAATTCAGTTTTAAAACATTTAACTCATGCGGTTTCAATTCCAAGGTTTGGAGAGTTACAACAAACAGAAAGTTTGAATGTAGCAACAGCAACAGCAATATTGTTAAGTGAATTTAAACGCTAAAATGAATTGTTATTTTAGTGAAAAGCAAATTTTATAAAAACGCCCCTTGTACCAAAATAATCAATTGGACCTGTCCATTGACTATTAGGGTCTACATCTCTTACCAATTCATTATTTATAGCGAAAACACCTCTAATTGATGGAGAAAATATGAAGTAGGGTAAATATAAATCTACACCTACACCAATTTCGTAGGTAAAATTATTTTTTTTGGCTCTGAATTCTCCATCTAAATTGTCATTTGCATTATTTTGGTTACTAGAAAAATTATAATCATAAGAAACACCTGCAACAACGTATGGTCTCATATTGTTGAGTCTATTTGTATTCAACTTAAGTAATAAAGGAATTCTTAAGTAGGTTCCGTTTACTTCTCTTATGCTGTCCTTTGCTCCTCCCAAAATATGAGTAAATGCCAATGTTTTTGTGTTACTTGAAAGCCCAGGTTCTAAGCGTAAACTAATGTTCTTATGCAATCTCAAGTCTCCAATTAGTCCAACTTCAAAGCCTACTGAAGGACTAACCTCTATAAAAGCACCATCAGTTTTATACGTTATTTTAAAATCTTTTTTGTTCAACCCTAAAAAATAACCCCAAAAAACCTTTTGTTTATCCCAATTTTGCTTGTATTCAACAATATCTCTTTTTTGAGCTGAAGTATTTCCTATAAAAAAGAAGACTAAAATTGTTGCTACAAAAATACGTTTCATATATTACTTTTTTGCTATATAAATTGAAGCAACCCCAAAAGTTTGAGGTTTATTTTCAATAGCTATAAACCCAGTTTTTCGCAAAATATTGTTGAAAGCACTCCCATAAGGAAATGAAGCTGCTGAATCGGATAAATATTTATAGGCCGATTTGTCTCTCGAGAATAATTTCCCAATTAAAGGCAATATTTTTGTTGAATAAAAATGATACCCTTGTTTGTATGGTGTTTTGGTTGGAACTGATGTTTCTAACACAACAAAAGTGCCATCAGTTTTTAAGACTCTATATATTTCAGACAATCCTTTTTCTAAATTTTCAAAATTTCGAACACCAAAAGCTACTGTTACAGCATCAAATGAATTTTCTTTAAAGGGAATCTTTTCTGAATCTCCAAATACCATTTCAATGGTATTCTCAAGGTTTAATTTTTTAATTTTTTTTCTCCCAACTTCAAGCATTCCTTCAGAAATATCAAGACCAATTATTTTTGAAGCTTTAGTTTGAGCTAAATTAATTGCTAAATCTCCTGTTCCTGTAGCAATGTCTAAAATTGATTTCGGATTTGTTTTTCCAATAATTTCAACAACTTTTTTTCGCCATTTAATATCAATTCCAAAAGAAATTACACGATTTAAGCCATCGTATTCTTTGGATATGTTATCAAACATTTTTGCAACTTGTTCCTTTTTTCCAAGGTCTGAATCTTTATAAGGTTTTACTTTTTCGGTCATAAGTATTAATAATTTACAGCAACAACTTCGCCTATTTTACCAGGAATTAGTTGTTTTAGCATATTTTCTATACCATTTTTTAGTGTTATTGTTGACGATGGACAGCCACTACATGCACCTTGTAAAATAACATTTACTGTTTGTGAGTTTTTATCGTAAGACTGAAATAAAATATTTCCCCCATCAGCAGCTACAGCAGGCTTTATATATTCGTCTAAAATACTTATAATTTGTTTGGAAACTTCGTCTAACTCACCGCTTTCTGAAGGTGTATTTTTAAGTGGTTCTAGCTCCTCTTTTTGGGTAATTATTTTTGTGATTAAATTTCCGTTAGCAATAAATTCTTTGATAAAACTTCTAAGTTCAATCATTATATCACTCCACTCAATACTTTCAATTTTTGAAACGGACACATAGTTTTCAGAGATAAATACCTCCTTAACAAAGGGAAAATTAAATAATGCTATTGCCAAAGGGCTATTTTCAGCTTCTTTAACATTTTTAAACTCTAAATCGTTTTCAACTAACTTTTTATTAGCTACAAATTTCATTACAGAAGGGTTTGGAGTAACTTCTGCGTATAGTTCTATGGGGATTTTTTGTTGTTTAATTTCTTTGGAAATTAAAACACCTCCATTATTTAAATAATTTTCAATTTGCTCTTTAACTTCTTGTTGTACGTCAGTCCATTCAACAATTGAAAAACGTTCAATTGCAATAAAATTTGCCGAAATAAATACACGTTTTACAAAAGGTAAATAAAATAATTGTTGAGCTAAAGGAGAATCTTTAGCTTCATCAATATTATTAAATTGATAACTCCCTGAAATTAATACTTTATCTGTTGTAAATTTTAGTATGGTATTTGTAGTTGTACTCTCGATTTTTAAAGAAATTGCTTCCATTTTTTTAATTATTTGTGCAAAAGTACTAAAACATATTAAGGTATTTTCTAAAAATTAAAAAACGCCTCTATTTTGAGACGTTTTTTAATTAAAATAAAACGTATAATTAAATATTTAATACAAGAGTAGCGGTAAACCTTGAAGTGTTTACGTCTAATTCAGTTGAATTTAACTGATTGTATTGTGGATAAAAATTATAGGATGCAGTGGTATTATTATATTTTTGATATGAAAAATCTAATTTCCCTCCTCTAAATTTATATCCAGCACCAAATGAAAACCCTTCAAAATTGTCAGATTCTAAAGTATTTTTATAAGGGCTTTTAGCTATATTATAACCACCTCTAATAGAAATGCTATCAAAGCGCCATTCTGTACCAATCCGCAATTCACCTACACTTTCTAAATCGGTATTAAAGGCTTGGTTTTCAGAGCTAAATCCGGCATTGCTTAGTCTTATATTGCTGTAATTTTTATAAATGTAATCTACACTAATTAAACCCTGTGTATTAAAAATATAAGCGAAACTTCCTGTTAATTTACTAGGAGTTCTCAATTTATAATCAAAAGCATTTACACCTGAATTTTCACTAAAAGTATTAATGTCATTTTCAAAAAGAGTTACATCATATTCTGAAAAATCTTCAGATAGCGTATACCAAACAGGTGATTGGTAAGCCAAACCAAAACGAATATTATTTGTTGGTTTAGAGATAAAACCAATATTAAAAGAATATCCATCACCTTGAGTCAATAATTCCTGAGTTTGTGATACATCAAAGGTGTTTTCATTTCCATCATTATTGTATTCTTCAATAAGTACATTTTGATAATGCTCTATATTGTAGGTGTTGATTGAAGCACCAACATATAAATTGTCATTGTATTGTGAAGCAATAGTGAATGAGTATTTACTGTTTTTACCATCGATATAATTTTCAAAATATTGTCCGTCAGAATTTATGTACACAACAGGGTCGCTATCATAAAAATCAGAAATTGGAGCAAAACCACTATTGCCACTTGCAGTCCAAAAATTCTCAAAATTGTTAATATTACTGTAATTAAAGGCTAAAGCAACATTGCTCCAGTTAGCATTGTTGTTTTTGAATACAAAAACACCACCAGCCTGTGACAAATTTGAATAATCATTCTCTGTAAGTTCATTATTACCGTAAAAGTTAGCTGTAGTTTGAATATTTCGTATGTTTAATGAAATGGCAAATTCACTTTTTAAAAACACAGCTGCACCAGCAGGGTTTGTTTCAATAGAAGATAAATCGCCTCCTAAAGCTCCAAAAGCTCCACTCATTGCATTATAACGTGCTGTACCATTTATTTTTTCTTGTGAAAATAGCACACCAATATCATTATAGCTTAGGGTTTGCGCATTAGATATGTAGGTAATGCATAGCATTACAATTAAATATAATTTTCTCATAATATGTTATTTTTAATTACGTCTGGAACCTCTGATTGATGAACTTCTTCCAGATGATCTTGATGAAGATGACCTAGAAACTCCAGAAGAAAAAGATCTTGATGAACTTCTGTTTACTGAAGAACTAGAAGAAGAATGTCTGTTTGATGAATAACTTTTTTTGTTAGAATTTGAACTTTTTCCTCCTGTATTCTTTTTTGTAGACTGTATTGGTGGGCGTCTATTGTATATAATATTTCTTGAGTTTTCACGATTACTATATCTTCTGCTTGAAGAAAACAACGGACTATCATAAGCCATATTTCTTCTTCTTGAAGAACGTGTGTTAATAGTTCTACCACTTCTAGGGGTTACATTGTAACTTCTCGTAGGTCGAGTGTTTATTCTAGAGTTATTATTTCTATTAACAGAACGGCTATTAACGCTTCTTGTACTTGAGTTATTTACATTTCTTTTAGTAGACCTCCTTGATGTGCTACTATTTCTAGTTATAGCTGATGTACCATACCTTCTTGTATTGGTGTTGTAGGTTGTTCTTTTTCCATAACTATCATATCTTCTTGAATAGTTGTAAGGGTAGTAAAAGTTACCATAAGGGAAAAAGGCACCATAGAGATATGAGTCTGCGAAATATCCTCCGTAAAATCCAAATCCACCAAATCCACCAAATCCACCAAATCCACCAAAGCCACCGCCAAATCCATGGTTGAAAAATGGGTTAAAAAATCGATTTCTCCAAGGTGAAAAATAGTTAAAATTACCCCAGCCCCAAGGTGAGTAAAAATTGTTATAATAAGGGAAGTAATCATAATAAAGAGAATTGTATCCAAAAAATGGATAGTCATCATTTATATTGATATAAATATCATTTGAATATTCCCACGGAGCATTATAACTTACTTTCGGATTTAAAGAGTCATTTTCATATACCGTATCGTTGTAATAATACTCGTCAATATCAGTAAAAGCATCTTCTGCAGTTAAATTTTGAAGATCTTCAAGTTGACGAGTGAAATAATTTTCATCAAAATTAGAGTTGTTTTCAACAATTACTACGTTATCTTCGTTTTGGTTGTTTGCAGCATAAATACCATCATCATCATAATTGTAAGCACTTTGGTAAGTGCCACAAGAATATACACTTGTAATTAATACAAACAGCAAGCCAAGCTTTAAGTGTTTTAGGTTAATTATTTTTGAAACTTCCATAATCAGTTGTAGTTTTTATTGTTGAACAATGTAAAAATAACTAGTTTTGTCAAAATTAGTATTTTTCAGTATTAAAGGTACAATATTTGTGCCAAACATTTAATTATGAGTAAGAAATTAACAAAGAGAGAAGATGATTATTCAAAATGGTATAACGAGCTAGTTGTAAAGGCTGATTTAGCTGAGAATTCGGGTGTGAGAGGTTGTATGGTAATTAAGCCTTACGGATATGCTATTTGGGAGAAAATGCAAGCGGAATTGGATAAAAAGTTTAAAGAAACTGGTCACGAAAATGCTTATTTTCCATTATTTATACCAAAATCATACTTAAGTAAAGAAGCTGCCCACGTTGAAGGATTTGCAAAAGAATGTGCAGTAGTAACGCACTATCGTCTTAAAAATGCAGAAGATGGAAGTGGAGTAATTGTAGATCCTGAAGCTAAATTAGAAGAAGAATTAATTGTTCGTCCTACTTCTGAAACAATTATCTGGGATACTTACAAAAGGTGGATTCAATCATACAGAGATTTACCTTTGTTAATAAATCAGTGGGCAAATGTAGTGCGCTGGGAAATGCGTACTAGATTGTTCTTAAGAACAGCTGAATTTTTATGGCAAGAAGGACATACGGCACATGCAACCAAAAATGAAGCGATTGAAGAAGCTGAGTTAATATTAGATATCTATGCCAATTTTGCTGAAAATTTTATGGCAATGCCTGTTATAAAAGGGCTAAAAACGGAGAGTGAACGTTTTGCAGGAGCTATTGAAACTTATTGTATTGAAGGGTTAATGCAAGATGGGAAAGCATTACAGGCAGGAACATCTCACTTTTTAGGACAAAATTTCGCAAAAGCATTTGATGTTCAGTTTACTTCAAAAGAAGGGAAAAGAGAATATGTTTGGGCTAGTTCTTGGGGTGTTTCAACACGTTTAATGGGTGCTTTAATTATGACTCATTCAGATGATTTAGGTTTGGTACTTCCTCCAAATTTAGCTCCAATTCAAGTCGTAATTATTCCTATTCATAGAAATGATGAACAGTTAGATGCTATTTCAATAAAAGTAAATGAAATTGTAAAAGAATTGAGAGCAAAAGGAATTTCTGTAAAATTTGATAATAGAACAACTTATAAGCCAGGCTGGAAATTTGCTGAATATGAATTAAAAGGGGTGCCGCTAAGAATTGCTATCGGGCCAAGAGACTTGGAAAATGGTACACTTGAAATTGCACGCAGAGACACCCTTAAAAAGGAGAATATATCTCAAAGTGATGTGGTTAATTATGTAGAAAAAACATTAAAAGAAATACAAGAAAACTTATTTAATAAAGCATTAAATTTTAGGGAGAGTCATATAACTGAAGTGAATTCATTTGAAGAGTTTAAGGAAGTTATAGCGGGAAAAGGAGGATTTGTTTCTGCTCATTGGGATGGAACAGTTGAAACAGAAGAAAAAATTAAAGATTTAACAAAAGCAAGTATTCGATGTATTCCATTAAATAATAGAGTTGAAGAGGGAAAATGTATTTTAACTGGTAAAAAATCGACTCAAAGAGTATTATTTGCCAAAGCTTATTAATTTTTTTTTAAAAAGTTTTGCAGAACAAAAAATAGTTGTATTTTTGCATCCGCATTAACGAAATAGAATCGTTAATTTATGTATAATGGTCCGTTCGTCTAGGGGTTAGGACGCCAGGTTTTCATCCTGGTAACAGGGGTTCGATTCCCCTACGGACTACAAAAATTTAATAAAAATTTAAAAATGGCAAATCACAAGTCAGCATTAAAGAGAATTAGAAGCAATCGCGTTAAGCAAATTAGAAATAAATATCAGCATAAAACAACACGTAATGCTGTTAGAAATTTGCGCGCATCCACTGAGAAAAAAGAAGCTGAAGAATTGTTTCCAAAAGTAGTGGCAATGCTTGATAAATTGGCTAAGAATAACATTATCCATAAAAATAAAGCAAGTAACATAAAATCTAAATTAGCAAAGCATGTAGCTATGCTATAATTTTTTATTACGCACAATATTTAAAAAGCATCCTTATGTAAGGGTGCTTTTTTGTTTGCTTAAATTTGAATTTTTACCTATTTAATTTTACCATTCATAAGACCGATTGGCATCTAATCGTATAAAAATAAAGAGTAGTACTGTAAATCCCCAAAGCGCCGAACCTCCATAGCTGAAAAAAGGTAAAGGAATTCCTATTGTTGGTAATAATCCAATAACCATTCCTATATTTATTGCAAAATGTGTGAAAAAGATGGCCGCAATACTATAACCATATACTCTACTAAATTTAGATTTCTGACGTTCAGCAACATGTATAATCCGTAGTATAAATAAGATAAATATAAGTATAACAAAAACACTACCTAAAAAGCCCCATTCCTCACCTACCGTGGTAAAAATATAATCGGTTTGTTGTTCGGGTACAAAATCTCCTTGAGTTCTTTCTCCTTCTAAAAAACCTTTTCCTGTTAACCCTCCTGATGCAATTGTAATAACAGATTGATTTGTGTTGTAGCCAATACTCTTTATGTCTTGTGTTTTTCCCAATAAAATATTAAATCTATTTCTATGGCGTTGTTCAAACACGTGGTTGAAAACAAAATCTACACTAAAAATAAAAAAGATTGATATTAGGTATAAACTCAAAACTTTAATCCATCCCTTTTTTAAAACGTTCTTTCTATAAAAATAGATAAGTAGTATTATAAATAACAATGTTATTCCTATAAGTGTGTGTAAATAGCCAAAAAAGAGTGTTATTATAAATAAAATTACAAGAGTAAAACCTCCAGTAATATAATAAATAGGTAAACCTTCTCTATACAAAACAAAGAGGAAAGCCGTGTACACTATTGCTGAGCCTGGATCTGGTTGAAGAACAATTAAAAAAGCAGGGAAAAATAAGATAAGTGATGCCTGTATTTGAGTGTTCCATTTTTTTAAATTAAACTGTTTGTCACTTACTAATTTAGCTATGGCTAGTGCAGTTGCGGCTTTGGCAAACTCTGAAGGTTGAAGGCTGAACCCACCTATATTGTACCATGAAGTAGCACCGTTAATATTTTTCCCAAAAATAAAAAGTCCTATCAATAATATTAAGCTACTGATATAAATAATGGAAGCATACCTTTCATAAAATTTTGCATCAAACATTAATATTAAAAGAATTATTGGAAAACTTAAGGTAATCCAAATAAGTTGTTTCCCGTATTCAGTAGAAAAGTTTATTAGATTGAGATGATTATCAGTAATGGTGGCAGCATAAATATTAATCCACCCCAAAAAAATTAAGATAAAGTAGATGAGGATCAGAGACCAATCAATTCCGTAAAAGATATTATTTTTTTTAATTCTCAATGGTTGGGCTTTTAATTAATTGTTTATCATATTCACCTTGTAAGCTTCCGTTTAACATTCTTTTTTCAACCCAAGGTTTTGAGGTTTTACCAATTAAATATTTCTCAATCATTAAACTAGCAATTGGGCCAGCCCATCTTGAACCCCAATATCCGTTTTCAATAAATACAGCGATGGCAATTTTAGGATTGTCTTTTGGTGCAAAAGCAATAAAAACAGAATGATCTTGGCCATGTGGGTTTTGAGATGTTCCTGTTTTACCACAAATTTCAATGCCTTTAACTCTAGATGATCTCGCAGTGCCATGAGGATTTTCGAATACATCAAATAAGCCTTCAATTACAGGATTAAAATATTGTTTGTCAATTGTTGTATATTTTGGTTTGGTAAATTTATCATCTAATTTTTTACCCTTAATTTTTTTAACTATGTGTGGTGTGAAATAGAAACCTCTATTGGCAATAGCAGCGGTCATGTTTGCTAGTTGAATGGGAGTGGTTAATATTTCACCTTGACCAATAGCATTAGATATTGTTGTAACAGCTCTCCAGTTACCGTTTGGATAATACCTATTGTAGTAATTTCCGTCTGGAATTAACCCTTTTTGTCCAACAGATAAATCATTATTTAAAAAATTACCCAAGCCAAAGCTTTTTGCATGTTTACTCCAAACACTCATACCTTCAAAAGGTGTAGGGTATTTTTCTATAACTTTTCGATAAGCGTTAGAAAAATAACTGTTACAAGAACGGTATATTGCTTTATTTAAATTAACAGGACTTCCATGTGTTCCGCAATGACATTTCATAAAAGCTTCTTTTCTAGAGCCATATCTATAGCCTCCAAAACATCTAATGGTAGTATTGGTATCTAAAACTTGCTCTTGTAATGCTGCTAATGCTGAAATAATTTTAAAAGGTGAACCTGGAGGGTATTGAGCTTGTAACCCCCTATCTAAAAGTGGTTTATTAATAGTGTCTAAATAGAGTTTTGTAAAATTTTTAGAACGTTCTCTACCAACCATTAAATTGGGGTTGTAAGTAGGAGAAGAAATCATTGCTAATATTTCTCCAGTTGAAGGTTCTATTGCAACAATTCCTCCACGTTTATTTGCCATTAGAGCCTCTCCGTATTGCTGTAATTTAGAGTCTATTGTTAATGTTAAATCTTTTCCAGGGATTGGTAGTGTATCGTAAATTCCATTTTTGTAGGGGCCTATTTCTTTGTTGTATCTATTGCGTTGTATATATTTTACCCCTTTTGTTCCACGTAGACTTTTTTCATAAGTTTTTTCAACACCAGCAGTCCCAATTAATTCACCTAATTGATAATATGGGTTTTTACGAATCATATCTTCATTCACTTCACTAATATAACCTAATACATTTGGAGCAGAATTTATAGGGTATTCTCTCAATGATCTTTTTTGAATATAAAACCCTTCAAATTTGTACATTTTTTCTTGTAAATAAGCGTAGTCATTTTTAGAAAGTTCAGCCAAAAAAATTGAAGGAATTCTCGTTGAGTATTTCTTTGCTTTATTCATTTTTTTTATAAAATCATTTTTAGTGATTTTTAATAAAGAACAAAACTCTAAGGTGTCAAGAGGCTTTACTTCTCTTGGTATCACCATAATATTGTAAGAATGTTGATTTGCAACTAATAAAACACCATTTCTATCGTAAATATAACCTCTTTCAGGATAATTATAAGTGATTTTAACAGCCGAATTATTTAGTGCAGAAATAGTATATGAATTGTCTAATATTTGTAAATAAAATAGCCGTAGAATATAAATTATTCCAGTAAAAATAATTATAAAAGATAATAAACCAGTTCTTTTCATTTATTTCTTTTTGGTAAATAAGAGAATACCTAATACACTTAAAATTATTGTAAAAATACTTGTAAAAATAGTGTTATAAAATACAGATAAAAAAGCATTAAAACTAAAATATTCTAGATTAAATACAATAAAGTGATGTATGAGTGTTAACGTAGTAATGTATAAAAATGTTTTACTAAAGGGTATTAATCTAAGATTAAAAAGAAGGTAATCAAAATCAGATTTTCTCAAAATAGTTTTTAGTATAGGAAGCCTTACAAAGGCAATAAATAATGTAGCTGCAGCATTGACACCTCCTGAATCTGAAAAAAAATCAACAGAAAGACCTAATAAAAAGCTACCAATTAGAAGTAACGCTTTGTTTTTTCTAAAAGGGAATAAGAAAACCCAAACGATATAAATAAAAGGATTGATATAGCCGAATAAGTTAATATGGTTAAAAACCAGTACTTGTAAAAGTACCAAACCAATAAAACGAATACTATTTAATCCTATTGAACTATTCATTATTTACTTGTTGTTCTAATTTTTTTTGTTCAATTTTTTGAAGATTTTTAATTACTTCAACGTAGCCTATAGCACTCATATCATTAAACAACAATACGTTTATTTTTTGATATTGATTATTTTCAAATGTAAAATCCTTTATAATTCCTACATTAATTCCTTCAGGAAACATAATTGATTTTCCACCTGTTACAACGGTATCTCCAATTTTAATTTTAGCTTGCCTAGGTATATCAACAATTTGTGTAATATTATAATCTTCTCCATCCCAAATTAAAGTACCAAAATGATTGCTATTTTTTAAATGTACATTAATTTTAGAGCTTTTGTTTAAAATAGAAATAACAGTAGAATAATTGGAAGATGTATTTTCAACTATACCAATGATACCTTTACTATTTATAACACCTAAATCGGGGGTTAAACCTTGTTTGCTTCCTTTGTTTAGTGTTAATGTATTATTTCTTTTGGTATAATTATTATTTATAACTTTGGCACTGTAATACTCGTATTTTTGAAAATATTTAGAAGAGTCAATCACGGTAAAATTCTCTTCATTATAATTAATTTCTGTTTGTTCTAATAAATTTTTTAACCTTACATTCTCTTCACTTAGCATTTTATTTTCAGATTTTAAAAGAAAATATTCATTTATAGAATTAACTTTATTATATATTCCTCCACTAATAAAATTTGCGGAATTGATAAATTTACTTGTATGGTAAGAATGGTGTTGTATGGTTAAAGCTACAGCTAAAATTTCTAATAATAAGAATAGCAGAAAGTATCTGAATTTTCTAATAAAAAAAAATATTTGCTGCATATATTAACAATAGAAAGTTAAACTATTTCATTAATACATTTTTGTATTTATCAAGGTCCTTCAAAGCAATTCCGGTACCTCTAACAACGGCTCTTAAAGGGTCTTCAGCTACATAAACAGGTAAATCTGTTTTTCTTGATAAACGTTTGTCTAAACCTCTAAGCATAGAGCCACCACCCGCTAAATAAATACCAGTATTATAAATATCTGCTGCTAATTCAGGAGGTGTTTTTGAAAGTGTTTCCATTACAGCATCTTCAATACGTAAAATAGATTTATCCAATGCTTTTGAAATTTCTCTAAAAGAAATCTGGATTTGCTTAGGTTTACCACTTAACAAATCACGTCCCTGAACTAACATATCTTCAGGAGGAGTTTCTAAATCTTCAGTAGCTGCTCCAACTTGAATTTTTATCTTTTCAGCAGTCCGCTCACCCACATATAGGTTGTGTTGCGTTCTCATATAATAGGCTATGTCAGAAGTAAATACATCTCCGGCAACTTTAACAGATTTATCACAAACGATACCTCCCAAAGCAATTACGGCAATTTCAGTTGTTCCACCTCCAATGTCAATTATCATATTTCCTTTAGGTTTCATTATATCAATACCAATACCTATAGAAGCTGCCATTGGTTCATGAATTAAATAAATTTCTTTTGCATTCATATGTTCTGCAGAATCAATAACTGCACGTTTTTCAACTTCAGTAATTCCTGATGGAATACAAATAACCATACGTAATGATGGTGTGAAG
>JAKIVA010000038.1 GCA_021647265.1 Lutibacter sp. | reverse complement strand
CAAACCTGCATCAAAATTAGGTCTCCTATAACAGCTATCATGAACTCTTTTACCATAAAATTGTTTTGGTCTTCCTAATGCATCTAATTCTGGCAATACTCCAAAAGTAGCATAGTGCATAACTATACCTGTCATAACTTCACTTATTGGAGGACATCCTGGAACTCTTATAATAGGTTTATCTGTGATAATTTCATCAACAGGTACGGATCCCGTTGGGTTTGGATATGCTGCTTGTACTCCTCCCCAAGAGGAACAACTTCCAAAAGTAAGAATTGCTGCAGCTCCTGCTGCTGATTCTTTTAATATATCTATCGCTGAACGCCCTGCAATTGTACAATAAACGCCATCGTCTTTTATAGGAATAGCTCCTTCAACTACCAAAATATAATTTCCATAATTCTCTTTCATAGATTCTTGTTTAGCCTCTTCGGCATTATGACCAGAAGCAGCCATCAGGGTATCTGTATAATCTAATGAAATATGATCAAAAATTAAATCGGCCACCAAAGGGTGGTCAGAACGAATGAATGATTCTGAACATCCAGTACATTCTTGGAAATGTTCCCAAATAACTGGTATTCGCTTTTTAGTTTCCATTGCTTTCACAACTTGTCCAATCATAGATGATTCTAACCCCATAAAGGCTGTCATATATGTTGCAAATTTGATGAAATCTCGACGGGAATAGCCTTTTTCTATTATACTTTCATAATAGGTTTTTTGCTTTTCTTTTTTGGTAGACATACGTGAAGTTTTTAATATTAAAAAAATCTCTTATTCATTTTATATATTTAAAAAAATGAACTCTACTAAGTTATAAAATATTTTAACAGTATTAAACCTAACACCTTAATTTAGAACGTTTTAAAATAAGATGCAACAATCTTGATTATATGATAATTATCATATTCATTTTTAGTCTATTCAATAGTTTATTTCTTATTAAATTTTGTAATTTTGAGTTAGTTACAATTATTAATAAAATGCACGAATTATCTATAGTTATGGGAATTGTAAAAATTGCTGAAGATGAAACTGCAAAAGTTAAAGAAAATGCCGTAGCTAAAATTGAACTTGAAATTGGACAATTAGCCGGAGTAGAATTGGATGCCTTAAATTTTGTATGGGAGTCTGCTGTTAAGGATAGCGTTTTGGAACATGCCTTAAAAACAATCATTGAGATTCCTGGGAAAGCAATTTGTGCTGATTGTGATCGTGAGTTTTATTTAAATAATATATTTGATAGTTGTCCTAATTGCAACAGCAACTTTAAAGGTATTATTCAAGGGAAAGAATTAAGAGTAAAATCATTAGAAGTAATTTAAAATCTATAATTATGTGTGGAACTTGTGGCTGTGGATCTGATACTAACGGTCCAACAATTTTAAAACCTGGAGAACACAACCATTCTCATGATGTGCATCATCACAACCATGATGGTCATACACATTCACACGAACATCATACGCATGAAGATCATACACATGCGCACAATCATTCTCATAACCATAAGCATAAAGTATTAGAAATAGAACAAGATATTTTACAAAACAATCAGGTTTTGGCTGCCAGAAATAGAGGTTATTTTGAAGCTAAAAATATTTTCGCCTTAAATTTGGTAAGTTCTCCTGGGTCTGGGAAAACTTCTATTTTAGAAAGAACATTGTCTGACTTAAAAAATGAAATTCCTTTTTATGTAATTGAAGGCGACCAACAAACTTTGAATGATGCTAATAGAATAGATGTCTTAAATATTCCTGTAATTCAAATAAATACAGGAAAAGGCTGTCATTTAGAAAGTGATATTGTATATGAAGCAGTTAAAAAATTAGAAATTAAGAATAATAGTATTTTAATGATTGAAAATGTAGGAAACCTAGTGTGTCCTTCTATGTTTGATTTGGGAGAAAGTAAACGTGTTGTAATTATTAGTACCACGGAAGGTGATGATAAGCCTATTAAATACCCTGATATGTTCCACACTTCTGATATTTGTATCATCAATAAAATTGACTTGCTTCCTTATTTAAATACTGACATTGAAAAACTTAAAGGTTACGCATTACAAGTAAACCCTAAGTTGCAATTTTTTGAAGTTTCAGCAACAACGGGTGAAGGTATGGAAGCATGGTACAATTGGCTGAAAGAAAATATTTAAACTGTATTTTCTTTTGAGTTAGAGCAATTGAAACCCTTCGGCTATACTCAGGGTAAATTTATCCTTTTTAAAGCGTAGCATAAAAAAATTAACAAAATGAGACCCAAAAGGGAACCTATCTGTCTGACAGGAAGGCGACCAAAAAAATTGAATAAGTTTTAAAACGAATAAAATACTATGTGTTTATCAATTCCTGGAAAATTAATAGAAATCACAAACGAGTTAGACGAAGTTTTTAGAGTTGGAAAAGTATCGTTTGATGGAATAATAAAAGAAGTAAGCCTAACTTTAGTTCCTGAAGCCAAGGTTGGAGATTATATTATGGTTCATGTAGGTGCTGCAATTTCTATAATTGATGAAGAAGAAGCTAAAAAAACTTTTGATATTCTAATGCAACTTGATGAATTGAAAGATTTGGATATTCCTGAAGATATTAAAAATCAAAATTCCAATTAAACACATCTGTTTTCAAACCAAAAGAGAACCAAGTAGTATTTGATTTATCAAATACACCTGTTGGTGCATCAGGGTTAAAATTTCTAAATGTTAATCCTGCAAACAACTTTAAATTAGTAGCTGGATTCACCAAATAACCCAGTTGTAGATCACCAATAAAAATGGAGGCTGAATTTCCTTGCCCTATATTATTTCCATAATCTGAAACTCTATTGTCATTATCCTCAAAAACATTTCCTCCATAACTAAAAGTATCTGTTCCATCACTAAAATCAAATCCTTTTTTTCCAAAAATAATTTTTGTGTTTGCAAACCAACGCCCTTTTGTATATCTCGCTATACCAACAATTTCTCTAAAATTAGAACCCCATAAATGTGCTAAGGGCTGGTTATTATGTCCGTAATTTAAATTAAGCTCGTCATGAGAATATGTATAAGGCCTCACAGCATTGTATTCTGCTTGTAAAAACAAGTTTTTAATATTAAATGCATTGTAGTATTTTACTCCTAATTGAATTCCGTTCTTATTTCCCCACCAGCCATTACTACTTGTAATTTCAGAAACCCTAAATTCATCTAATAGTAATTGAGAGTAGATTGAAATATTGTTAAATTTATATTTTAAACTTAACCCCAATAACGTATTTCCAGCTCTTGAACCTGTAGAGAATTCGGCTGCTGTATAAAATATCAATGGATTTAAGTAATTTACATCAAAGCCTCTGTTGTTTGTATCTTCCCAAATAACTGTTTCAAACAGACCAATATTCAACTTTTTAGTAACGTTCCAACTCAAATAATGAATGGCCATAAACTTTTGCTTATAGGCTCCATCAACTGTTAATTCTGGTCTAACATCCTGCATCCACATCCAAAGGTTTGTATATTTTATTTTCCAAAAATTTGTATTTATTTTGAAAAAAGGATACGGTGAAGCTACATCCGACAAAAATAAGGAGCGATAACCATCTCCTATGAAATTTTTACCATTTCCAAACTGAAAATTAACTATTTTATTAGGTGAATAAGATATATACGCTTCTGCAACAGGGTAATCATACGCATCAGATTTATATTCTTTAGCAATACCTCTTCCCGGAATAATTGCTGGATTTCCTCCTGCTGGTTTTATTGATTCAGCATATTGATTCACATAATTTGCAAATCTTCCTTGACTTTCATAAAAACTTGCTGAAAAACTAAATTTATTTCCTAAACCTCCATTTATATGGATAGACCTTGTATTGTTAAAAGTATTTATTCCATAGTTATCTTTACCAACTTGCACATCAACACCTGGGTCAACTGTAAACCAATAATCTTTTGCTTTAACAAAAGCCATGTGCTCATTCAATAACTTTTTACCAAACCAAGTTGATTTTGGTTTTATCAATTTATTTTTTTGAGCATCTAAATCAACATACTTTGTAACTTCAGAATATACATACGGTTTTACCGCTGTATGTGAGTTATCTGCCTTATCTAAATAATAATTATACGAACTATATTCTGCGTGTGTAAAAGGAATGTTTAATTCGCTTTTATGTTCAGGAAATAATGTGTTTTTCGGTATTGTTTTTACCAAATCTTCTTTTGGTTGTATTGCTTCTTTTTGCTTTATTGTTTCGTCTATTGCTTCTTTTTTTACGATTGTATTTTGAATATTATTTTCTAAAGGAATTGACAACGGAAAAACAAACTGCATTTCAATAGAATGATTATTAAATTTAGCAGGGGTTATTTTTGGTAATGTTTTAAAAACACGCTCAACTTCGTCTTTTAATTCTTTGTATGGAGAGTTAACATAGGTAACTTGAAAATTCCCTGAGTTATCAACTAAAAAAATAATATTGACTGTTCCTGAAAAATTTTCCTGCCTAATATTTTTTGGAATTTTAAACTCTTTAATAATTATTTTTTTTACTTGTTCTTTAAAACAATTTGGTATTTCAGAGATTTTTTCGGCATTACATTCCTTAAAAACAGGATATTTTTCAACTTGAGAAAAAGCTGAAATTGATAAAAAAATAAAAATTAAACTTGAAATTATTTTTTTCATAGCTTTAAATTACTAGATTTTGGCTACTTTATTATCTGCTAATTGATACTTTTCTTTACTTTCTAAACAGGTTGCAAAGCCATTCTCATCAAACTCTAATCTATGTCCATATTCACTTATCCAGCCTATTTGTTTTGAGGGATTTCCCACAACCAAAGCATACGGTAATACTTCTTTTGTAACAACTGCACCTGCACCAACAAAAGCATATTCTCCAATATTATTCCCACAAACAATGGTTGCGTTTGCACCAATGCTTGCTCCTTTTTTTACAACGGTTTTTGAATATTTACCTCTTCTAACAATTGCACTTCTTGGATTTATTACATTAGTAAATACCATTGATGGCCCTAAAAACACATCGTCTTCACAAATGACACCTGAATATATAGATACGTTATTTTGCACTTTTACATTTTTTCCTAAAACAACCTCAGGAGAAATCACAACATTTTGACCAATATTACAATTTTCGCCAATTTTAGATTTAGGCATTATATGACTAAAATGCCAAATTTTAGTTCCTTCACCAATCTCACACCCTTCATCAATTACAGCTGTTTTATGTGCAAAGTAATTTACAGTATCCATAAGCGTTCAATTTAGTGATTTTTGATTTAACTGTACGTTTATTCTAGGTAGTAATTAGCATACTCTTTTACTTCTAAATTTCTGTTGGATGCCAAGTTGTTTTCACTTCTTGCGTTTTTTCAATAAAATAAGGTGATTCACACAGATTATTTTCCCAATCGCTTTTTTTATAAAAAATAGTTCTTTTCACATTATTACTGGCTAGTTCACTAATTTCTTTTAGTGCATTTTCATCTTTACCACAATATACAATGGCATTAACATCCATATGTGAAGCCATATGACTTATTAATTCGGTTTTATTTCCTGTTAGAATATTAACAACGCCTCCAGGAACATCAGATGAATTTAATACTTCGGCAAAAGAAATTGCTGTCAATGGTTTGCTTTCTGAAGCTAAAACAACAACTGTATTTCCTCCAACTATTGCAGGTGCAATAACAGATACTAATCCTAATAAACTTTGCTCTTCGGGTGTAATTATTGAAACAACGCCTACAGGTTCAAGGGTCGAAAAGTTAAAATGAGAGCTTGAAACTGGATTTACAGCACTAAAAAATTGTGGGTACTTGTCACTCCATCCTGCATAATAAACCAGTCTATCAATAGCTGCTTCAACTTCTTTTTGTGCTGCTTTTTTTGTTTCACCTTGTACAATTAATTCCGTAATAAACTGTTCTTTTCTTCCTTCAAGTATTTCAGCAATACGATACAGTATTTGTCCTTTATTTAAAGCTGAAGCATTTGCCCAAGCATTTTGTGCTTTACGAGCAACAACAACTGCATTCCTAAAATCTTTACGAGAAGCCAAACACATATTTGCAATTAAGCTTCCATCACTGTTATTAATTGTATAATATCTTCCTGATTCTGTTCTAGGAAATTTACCTCCTATATATAATTTATATGTTTTATTGATATCTAATCTGCTCATATTCTGTAGTTAAAATAATTTAATTTATCTTTTACTCAAACTTCACGTATGGTTTCAATCCATGCAATCCACCTTCTCTTCCAAAACCGCTTTCTTTATATCCTCCGAATGGAGAAGTTGCGTCAAATTTATTAAACGTATTTCCCCAAATTACACCAGCATTTAATTTTTGAGTTAAATGAAATATTTTGGAACCTTTTTCAGTCCAAACACCTGCAGACAATCCATAAGGAGTATTATTTGCTTTCTCAATAACTTCATCAATGGTTCTAAATGTTTGAACGGCTAAAACAGGGCCAAAAATTTCTTCCTGAACAATACGATGTGATTGAGAAACATTTAAAAACAATGTAGGAGCACACCAGTTTCCTTGTGTTGGGAATTTACACTCTGGCTGGTATATTTCTCCTCCTTCATTAATTCCTATTTTAATATAATTTTCTATGGTTTTTAATTGTTTTTTAGAATTTATGGCGCCTATATCTGTATTTTTATCCAATGGATTTCCTACAATTAATGTCTCCATTCTTCTTTTAAGTTTTTCAATTACCAAATCTGCAACTGATTCTTGTATAAATAATCGAGAACCCGCACAACAAACATGACCTTGGTTGAAAAATATAGCATTTACAATTCCTTCAACCGCCTGATCTATTGAGGCATCTTCAAAAATAATATTGGCTCCTTTACCTCCTAATTCTAAGGTTAACTTTTTATTAGTTCCGGCTGTTGCTTTCTGTATGTATTTCCCTACTCCTGTAGAGCCTGTAAAGGCTATTTTATTAACATCAGAGTGGTTTACAATACTAGCTCCTGTTTCTCCAGCACCTGTAACAATATTAACAACTCCTTTTGGAATACCACTTTCATGAATAATTTCCGCCAATTTAAGTGCCGTTAATGATGTTGTTTCCGCTGGTTTTAAAACCACTGTGTTACCAGTTGCTAAGGCTGGAGCTAATTTCCAAGCTGCCATTAATAATGGGAAATTCCAAGGAATAATTTGCCCAACAACACCTAAAGGTTTTGGATCTCTATTAGGAAATGCATATTCTAATTTATCTGCCCATCCCGCATAATAAAAAAAGTGATTTGCCGCTAATGGAATATCTATATCTCTTGATTCTCTAATTGGTTTTCCTCCATCTAAACTTTCAATTACAGCAAATTCCCGTGCTCTTTCCTGAATTAATCGTGCAATTCTAAAAATATATTTACCTCTTTCTTTCCCGCTTAAAGCTGCCCAACCTTTGAATGCTTTTCTAGCTGCTTTTACAGCTTTGTCCACATCTTCAGATGAAGCTTCTGCAATATTTGCTATTTTCTCGCCATTTGAAGGGTTTATGGTGTCAAAATATTTTCCTTTTATTGGTTTTGTAAACTTTCCATCAATGTACAAATCGTATTGTTCTTTTATTTGTATATGATCAATACTCTCTGGAGCTTCATCGTATGTCCATGAAGCTTTAAATATATTATTGTTGTTGTTTTTTGCCATAATTAATCTTTTGAAAAGTAATTGATAGATTGATATACTCCTGTTTCTGCTTTTACTAACTGCATTAAAACATCATTAGCCAAACTGCTTGCTCCGAATCGGAAATAATTGTTATTCATCCATTTTTCTCCTAAAACTTCGTTCAACATTACCAAATATTGTAATGCAATTTTTGAAGTAGAAATTCCACCTGCAGGCTTCATTCCAATCATTTTTCCTGTTTTCAAGTAAAAATCTTTGATGGCATCTAACATAACGTAGGTTACTGGCATGGTAGCTGCCGGTTGGATTTTCCCTGTTGAAGTTTTTATAAAATCTGCACCTGCATACATAGCAATTTCACTTGCTTTTCTCACATTTTCTAATGTATCTAATTCTCCTGTTTCTAAAATTACTTTTAAATGAGCCTTTCCACATACTTCTTTAACTGCAGCAATTTCATCGAATACAAATTGGTAATTTCCTGCAAGAAATTCTCCCCTTGAAATTACCATATCTATTTCATCAGCTCCTTGATCTACTGCAAATTTCGTATCACTTAATTTTACATCTAAGGCCGACTGTCCGCTAGGGAAAGCCGTAGCTACTGACGCTACTTGAATATTACTTCCTTGTAATGCTTTTTTTGCAACACCTACATAAGAAGGGTAAACACAAATTGCTGCTACTGTGGGAATATTCTTTAATGAATCATGTGGATGCATTGCCTTATAGCAAAGTTGTTGCACTTTTCCTTTGGTGTCTTTACCTTCAAGAGTTGTTAAGTCAATCATACTTAACGCAAGCTTTAAACCTGCAGTTTTTGAAGATTTTTTAATACTACGAGTACAAAAACGTTGAACACGCTCATTAACACCTGTATTGTCATAAACGGGTAACTTATCTAAATTTGGAAACATCGATTTTATTTAATTTTCAAAATTACAAATTATTTTATTTAACTATATACTAAAAATAGTTGTAATAACGCGTAATTTCATGTGTTCTTTTATGTTTGCAAATTTATACTAATTTAGTTAAATAGTAAGTATTATTCTACTCTAAAAACAATTGGAAGTCCGTATCTAACACCTACAGCTCTACCTCTTTGTTTCCCCGGAGTCATTTTTGGTAATAACTTAATCACTCTTATGGCTTCTTCTTTTAATTTTTTATGAGGGGCTCTTGCTTGTATATTGGTGATATTTCCATTTTTATCAATTTTAAACATCACAAAAATTCTTTGAATGCTCCCTGATGACAATCCTATATCTGAAGCTAACTCTGAATCAAAATTTTTAGAAACAAATTTAGACATTTGTGAAGAAAAACAGGCTCTAAGTTTATCATTATCTCCTTTACACCCTGGAAATATGGGTACATTTTCTATAATCATAAATGGCACATCTTCAACAATAGTTTCTTCTTCTTCAACCGATTTAATTTGTTTGTTTGGATCAACTATGACAGCTTCAGATTCATCTGTTTCGGTAGACTCGATAATTGTTTCTTCGACATCAATTTTATCTTCGACTTTTAATATTTTATCGGGTATAACTGTTTTAGCAACTGGTTTAACCTCAAGTTCAATTTTTTTAATATCAATTGTTTCTTCCGTATCATCAACGGCAACAATATCACCTGTTAATCCTTTTATTGATTTTGGGTAGGTTTTCATATTTATAAATTCATAAACAATAAAAAGCGACAATACCAACCCTAATTGGATTAAAATTTTACTATAATTTTCTAGAGTTGCGTGTGGATATTTTTTTATTTCCATAATTAACTCGTTTTAAGTTAAACAAGAAGAAATTCTAAAAAGAACTGCTGTTAGCACAGTACAATTTATAATGCAAGAAATTGAAAAACAACAAGAATATTGTAACAATACCTTGCAAGATGTTTATCGTACTAAATGTACGAAATTTTTGAATAAAATGCAATAAACAATTAAAAAAGCTCATCCGTTTGGATGAGCTTTTTTTAATAACTTATAAAATATTTATTTTTATTCTACTTTAAAAGCAATTGGCAAACTATATTTAACACCTACAGGTCTTCCTCTTTGTTTTCCAGGAATCATTTTAGGTAATAATTTTATAACTCTAATAGCTTCAGCTTGTAACCTTTTATGAGGTGCACGAGCCATTACGTTTGTAATATTCCCGTTTTTATCAATTTTAAACATTACAAAAATACGCTTAATACCCGGTGACAACCCTAAATTTGATGCTAAACCTGAATTAAATTTCCTATTTATATGTTTTGTTATCTTTTCTTGCAAGCAAGCTCTTAATTTGGCTTTATTTCCCTTACAGCCGGGGTAAACTGGTGCGTCTTCAATGATTGCGAAAGGAATTTCATCAGGGATATTATTTCCTTCATCTGGATCTACATCAATAAATTTAGGTTCTTCTACAGGATCATCTATACCCATATCTACTAAAAAGGTTTCATCAGGATTCGAATTATTATCTACTTTTTTAATATCAATAAGTATTACTTTTTTTGGAATAGATTTTTCTTTGGGTTGTTTAATTTTAAATTCAATAATCTGTTCAGGAGCATTATCAATTAGATCTATGCCACTTAAAACTACACTCTTTTTTTTAAAAGTTTTATTTTCTAGTAATGCATAAACAATAATTAATGATAAAACTAAACCTAATTGTACAAATAGTTTAGTGTAATTCTCTAAATTTGCTTTTGGATGCTTTTTTGTGCTCATAATTATATAAGTTTTATTTTACCCTTTCTAGTAGCTGTAGTTTTTAATTAATTATTTTGAGTGGTATTAAGATTCTTAATTTTTATAACTACTACAATCAAGGATAAATGTTAAAATTATGTTAATACAATAAACATGCCAAAAAAAAAAGCTCAACCAAATGGTTGAGCTTTTTACTTGAATATAAATATTTTATTTTACTCTACTTTAAAAGCAATTGGTAAACTATATTTTACACCTACAGGTCTTCCTCTTTGTTTTCCAGGAATCATTTTAGGTAATAATTTTATAACTCTAATAGCTTCAGCTTGTAACCTTTTATGAGGTGCACGAGCCATTACATTTGTAATGTTCCCATTTTTATCAATTTTAAACATTACAAAAATACGTTTAATTCCAGGTGACAGCCCTAAATCTGATGCTAAATCTGAATTAAATTTCCTATTCACATGTTTTGTTATCTTTTCTTGCAAGCAAGCTCTTAATTTGGCTTTATTTCCTTTACAGCCTGGATAAACTGGAACATCTTCAATGATTGCGAAAGGAACATCTTCCATCACATCTTCATCTTCTTCAACATCAACTATTTCCTCAACCTCAACTGCATCATCTTCGTCAGTCTCCGTAGATTCTATAACTGTTTCTTCAACTTCTTTTTCATCTTCAACAACTTCAATTTTATCAGGAGTTGGTGGTGGTGGTGCTTTTTGTTCTGGTGGTGGTGGTGGAGCAATTTCAATTGTTTGCTCATCATCTTCCGCGTTTAAAACAACTGGACCAAGATCACCAATTACTCTATCGTACGTCTTTTTTTCAATGGCTAAATACACCACTAGTAATGCTAAAACTAAACCTAATTGCATAAACAACCTGCTGTAGTTTTCTAGATTTGCTTTTGGATTTTTTTTAACTTCCATTTATCAAATAATTTAAATAGTGTGCTAATTTAATAATTTTAATATATTATACAAGTATATTTTTTATTTCATTCTATTTTCTTTCAAAAAATATGCTAAAAAATATAAAAGCTAGACTAATACCCGCAAAATTGGCTAAAACATCTAATAAATCTGCCTGCCTATAACTGGTTAAAACTCCTTGTAAAATTTCAATAATTATGCCATAAATAAAAACAAGCAAGAGAATTAAGAAATCATATTTTAGTTTATTGTTTTTAAACCTATAAACTAGCAGCCAATTTAATGTAAGTAAACAATAAGCTGATATGTGCACAAATTTATCTGAAATTTGCACTTGCGTTACTTCTAATTTAGGAATCGAAATTAGACTCCCTATTGTAATTGCAATTGTTAAAAGTACAGCACTGTAAAAATAAAATTTACGCTCCAATTAATTCTTTATAATCTTCAGCTGACAATAACTCTTCAATTTGAGAAGTGTCAGAAATAGCTATTTTAATCATCCATCCATCTCCATAAGGGTCTGTATTTACTTTTTCTGGTTCATCTTCTAAAACTTCATTAAACGCTATTACCTCACCTGTTAGGGGCATTAGCAAATCTGAAACTGTTTTCACAGCTTCTACTGAGCCAAACACTTCATCTTTTTCAACTGTTTCATCAATTGTATCAACATCTACATAAACAATATCTCCTAATTCAGATTGTGCAAAATGTGTAATACCAATTGTTGCTGTATTACCTTCTATTTTTACCCATTCATGGTCTTTTGTATACTTTAATTCTGCTGGAATATTCATTTTTATTAAATTTAATTTATTATTTTATTTTATTTATTAATTTCCTAATAGGTATCTAACACTTAATCCTGAACTCACAGATTGTCTAGGGAAAGTAGTTGAAATTGCATATCTAGATGAGCTTTGATCAAAATAGAAAGATGCTATTAAGCTTTTACTAACAGCATAATCTGCAAAAAGCTTAAGAGATAATAAGCGTTGACCTCCTGTTACTTGATTGTTATCTTCATCTATTGCTCTAATAATTGTTCTATTATCTCTTAGAGATAAATCAGCTCTTATATTTAAATCGCCTTTTAATCTAGTTACTTCTCCCCCAAATTTTAATTTCATTTTTAAATCTTTAATTCTATACCCTAAACCTATAACATATTCTGTTCCTTTAATTTGAGTAATCGTATTATTATTGAAATTTAGCGTTAATCCTCTATCTTTATTTATTCTACCGCTGAAAGATAATGAATTTTTCATTTTCATATCTACTTTTAGCAGTGGAGAAAATTCTTCAATTAAATTAACATTTGTAAAAAGCGTTTTATTGAAGTAATTCCCCACAATATCAGTCTCGGCATACGGGCTATTTACATTATAGTCTAAATTATTATTAAAATTTGTAATTGAATACAGAGAATTATAGCTGTGTGAAATTGAGAAACTTCTAAAACGTTTTTTAAACCATTTCATTCTCATAAATCCTTTATAGTTTAGTCTCCACCCTGGAATTGGTACACTTTTAAATGTTTTCAAACTAACCTTTGAAGCGTCTTTTCCTGAATATGCTGCCATAAATGCCGGAAGCATTACTTGCTGGCTGGTTTCTCCAAAACCACTTATGGGTTGTCCTGTATTTAAAGCCAATCGCTGAGCAATGATTGCCCTGTTTGTTTTAAATTTTTCAAAATTTGCATTACTGTCACTAAAAGATGTTTTTAGCATATTATAGCTAATACTGAAATTTCCAAACTCAGTAATTGGAGCATTTGTATCTAATATATTGTCTACTACATCTAATTGTTGTGATGTTCTTGTAGTATAAGTTCTATTACCCCTAAATTCTAAATCAAAATTTTTGAACGGTTCAACTGTAATAATGGCATCTAATTTATTAAAATGAGTTTTACTGTAGGTTCTATTAAAGTACGGATCATTTATATCTCGTGATAGTAACCAACCATTTTCAATTGCTCGTTGTCTAATATCTATTTGACTTCCGAAAACAAATCCAAATGTTGGAGCTAAACTTCCACTATAATTATCGCGCCCTAAAAACCCGATTTCAGGTAAATAACCTGGTAAATATGTACCATTATTTTCAGAGTAATTAATACGTGCTTTTTTAATGGATGTTAAAAGATTGTAAAATCCTTGCCCTATTTTACCACCAATTGTTTTTTTCTTTTTGGTTTTTAAATTTCTTGGTATAATCGGTGTTTTAGAAGTTCCTTTTTTAGAAGAAGAATTTTTTTTGTCAAACAATTTATTTAAACTTATAATTTTGTAAAATTTTGTAAAATCTATATTTGCTCCTAAAGTATGCGTATTTTTATTTTGAATTACATTTCCAATTTGGTTGACATAGGATTGTGATGCTGATTGCCAATCAAAATCAGCTGTATATACATAATTTGCATTTACAAAATTTAAAAATGGGATTTTATTTAAAGGAATGTCATATGTTCCATTTAGTGTTTGATGATAATGATTTGGTCTTCCAAGTGTAAAGAAATTATCCATTAACTGTATATCATCTGAGGCCTTAAAATCATCATAGATATAATTATTGGTTGCTCTAAAATTGAACTGCAACGATTTTGTTAAATTATATCCTACAGTATAATCCCAATCAAACATAAAAAAACGTTGTTTTAACACTGGTAACTCAGGCAATCCTTCTATTAAACTTCGTGACAATTGCTCGCTGTATCTTCTAATAATACTTGAGTTAATTGAAATAGTTGAGGGCAATAAGTTTACATTTAAATCTTTTATAAATTTCAAATACCTACTATTTAGCAATTCCCAATTTTTAAATGGCTCAATACTCATAGGTTGAAAACTAAAATTATAATTTGCAGAAGCTCTCACGTTTTGATCAACAAATTTTTGAATATTATAATTTTTTTGATAGATTTCATTAAATGCATATGAAACTGATAAATTTTCTATATTATAAAAGCGTTGTTTTTTAGTTGAGTTTGGGTTAAATTCTTTTCTAACATTTATTAGACTAATACTTCTTCTTTTTGTATAATCTCTTGCTTTGTTACTATTTGGGTTGATATTTTTTGCTTCCTCAAAAAGTACATCTTGATATTGAGGGTCGTATTTAGGGTCTTTAAATTGTTCAGAAATACTATAATTTAATGGTAACTTAATCCCCCAGGTTTTTGGCAACAATTGCCCTAAATTTATATTGGTGACTATATCGTATAATTTTGTATCTTCTTGGCTACGTTCATTTACGCGTTGCTCTATTCCTCCAAAACCTTTCGTTTCCATTCTTCCTGTAACAGAAACATCTGCGAAATCTGCAAAATTTGCATCAGCACTCATTACTGCTGCCCACCCTCCTTGATTATCAAATTCAGAAACACGCATTTCATTAAACCAAATTTCAGCACTCTGATTTACATTTGTTACGTTTTTAATACCCAACATAATGGTTTTAATATTTGATAAATTTGGATTTCCTTTTACTCTAATATCGTACCCTTCTAACCCTTCAATTGGAGAAGGCATTCCAATAGCTGGATAAAGTACGTTTGGAGCAATACCGGCATCAAATCTCAATAGCTTTAATTTCCCTAAATATTCTAATAATGCATTTAAATTATTTTCTTCGGGCCATATTTCAAGTGGTGAAATTACGCCATAATCTGATATTGTAAGCAATTTTTCGAGCTGATAATAATTATCGTTTAAATCACTACCAATTCTAATTATAGCTTTTACTTCATTATCCTGAACTTGTGGTTTTGTTTGTATTCCTTCAGCATGTAAAAATAATTTTAAATTTTTATACATTCTTAAATCAACACTAACATTTTTGAAGATTGCTCTGGTTTCATTAGGCTCTAAATCTGTGACTTTGATGGTTACTGATTGTTCATTTTGTTTTTGCAATGTGGTACTTCCTCTTAAAATCTCTCGTTGAATTCCTGGAGGTAAGGTATAAGGTATTGGAGTTCTTTTTTCATTTTCTTGAATATTAACCACTCCTACCTCAAAGTTTTGTAGTTGAGGTGTGGTTAAATTTTGTGGTGGCACAATGGCTTCATCTAACGTTTTGGTATATCGCCTCCAATCTCCTCGAACTAATTGCAATTCACCAAAACGTAAAACAATTGGCATTTTAAATTTAGTTAAGAAAATTCTCATAAACCGAATTGTGTTAAACCCCGTTATATCATTAATAACTTCATCTGGTGTGGCTACTTGTATCCTAAATTGCAACCATCTATATTGTTTTTCACTTCCGTCTTCAAGCTGTACAGTTACTGTTTTTTCATCGACAATATTATTACGTCCTACAACTAAATCATTTTTGTTTAAGGACACTTTATATTGATAATAACTTTCTACCGAGTTCATTGTTTGATCTTTATCAATATCTTCTGTATCAGGAAACGTGGTTGCAGAAGTTGGATAATTCTCTGGAGATAAGTTATTTGTTGGTGAATTTCCCTGTGTATTATTATACCTTTTATATCGTGTAATAATTGAAGCATCCGTATTATCATATTCTGAACTTCTAAAATAAGAGTAGTTATCATTTGCTGGATCTGGACCAAAACCAGTTCCAAATAACTGTATTTCTTCTTCATCATTTAGCCCGTCATAACCAATATCCTGATTTAAACGTTCATTATCATTATCGCTAAACGCGTATAATAGTGACTGATTTGTTGGTATTTTACCCCAAATAGTTGGATCTGTATTTGTTGTGCTTAACGGATTTTCAGGTAATCCATTTTCATACATTTTTCGACCATCTTTTAAAATATCTTCAGAAATATTTCCAAGATTAAAATATAAATCTCCTACCTGATTAGCTGGATCGTTTGGATCTACTCCAACAGGCAGTCCTTCTTCATTCGTAATTGAATAATGGTCATACGGATTCATTAACCAAAACTGAATATATTCTACATTTGATCGCTCAAAATCTGTAGTTGTTAACGCTCTAGTAATACCTGCCCACCTATCTTCAGGGTTTGTAAATTTACCATCACCTCCAACATTGTTGGTATCATAATTATAACTACCTCTTTCATTGGGGAAGTATGCCAAATCAAATGTTCTAACTATAGTTGTCTGAGTTAAATCTAAATCTTGTTCAGGAAACAATTCTTCAAACCTTATCCTTCTAACTTCTGCACGTGAAAGTTCAGCATTATCAATATTCCCTGGTTTTAATGAAGTTCCTCCATAAAATAATGGATCAATGATATACCAAGCTAATCGAGCTCTTTTATACCCATAAGACAAATCAATTTCATTCCCCCCTAAATCAAACTGTGTTTGATATTGAGGAGTACTTGCCAAATGCCATTGTTGAACAGATTTAATTTCTAATGGGATTTGAGAGCCCTCAAAATCATCTACATAAGAAGTTGCTTCCCCATCAAGGCTAATTCTTTTTGGTGAACCTGGTTTTAAATAGGCAAAATCTCCTCTAATTGAAAAATTTGAAACAACATCTGTATCAATATTAGGCAACTTATTTACCCATTTTGTAAATTTTGGCACTTCAGTACCAAAGTTTGCATTCAACCCAAAAACAGTATTGTTTATTGGTTCTTGATTAAACAATGCTTTTTGAGTTATTGGCCTTTCATTTAAATTTAAAATTGTTGCTCCTGCAATAAATTTATCTGAAAATTTATGTTCTATATCAATTCCCGTAAATCGTTTAGTTTGTAAATTAAATGTTGCATTATTTTCAACTGAAACTTGAATTGGGGCATTGGATGCTTCTAAACTTGGGTTTACAATTTGAACTCTACCCATTTGATAGTCTACTACATAATCAACACCTTCTACTAATTCTCTACCTCCTGTTGTGACTCTTACCGAACCTTGCGGTACATTAAAAGCACCTAAAGGAATACCGTTCGTGTTTTCAGATTTATGATATCCTTTTATTAAATATTTATCTTTTTGTTGAAAATTATTTTTAGCTTCAGATTGAGTCATTTCATATAACTCATTAAAAACAAATATTTCATCTGCTGGATCAGTTAACTTTGATTGTAGGTCTTCCCCAAAGGGTTCCACTGTAGGAAAAATAATATATCCTTTTTCTGAGTTTACCGTTGCACCTTCAACATAATCAAAGTAACCATCACCTTCAGGAGTATAAAATTGACTTTGATCTAACCTATCAATATCAAATAAGTTTAATAATATTTTATCAGAAATATTGGGTGTTTTTGCATTTTGCAATACATTTATTGGAACTCCTGTTGCATCATCAGCATACAATAATTCTAGCCTAAAACCTTCTGGCTGCATTCTATAGGTTTGTAAAGAATAAACATTCTTCATCATTAAATCCCATAATGGTATTTGTGTACTTATTATTTCACTTCTCAACAATTTAACAACAATATTGTCTGGTGCTATAATTCCATCACTTGTAAATTCACCCACCCTATACACTTTAGAATCTCCACTTACTGTATATTCATAGGCAACAGCGAGCACATCAGAATCTGTTAATCTCCTATTTAATGAAATAATTCCTAATTGTGGTTGTAATGTAAACTCATCGGGGCGTAACCTAATGGCATTTTCCAATACTGAATAATCACGCCCTTGTTGCATAGAAAATGGTGATAAGCCACTACTTACTGTAGCTATTTTTCGAACTGCATTTGTGGTAGTTAAAATTGACGAAATATCATTTGACTCGTTAGAAGGTAATAGTGCTCCCGGAACTGGTGTTACGCTAGCAGGACCAATATTTACAAGATTTCCTTCTCCAATATCAGCAAGTGCTACTATATTTCTAATATCTGTTGTAGAAGCTCTTCTATTGGTAATCCAAACTTCAATTCTTGTAATATTAATAGCGCTATTTATTAATGGAAAATCTTTTAAAGCATTGTTATAATTATCTCTAAAATAGTGTGCTAAAAAGAAATGTCGATTTTGATCATAATCTGTAGTTCGCAACTCAAATTCCTGAATTGTTGAACCTCCCTGTGCAGCTACTGAACGAGTTTGTGATTTTTGTTCAGCAAATACACCTGTAACGGTTGTTTTTCCAAATTGTAATTGTGTTTTAACACCAAACAAACTTTGTGCTCCTACAATTAATGAGTTTTTTAAAGGCATACTCACATTTCCTACTTCTATTTTTTGAAGTATATCATCTTCTGTTGGTGTGTATTCTAATTTTATTTGATTTTGGAAATTAAAAGTTGATTGAGTATCATATTGTGCCCCTACTTTCAATCTTGTTCCTATTTTGGCTAAAATACTTGCACTAATTTCCTGATTAAAATCAAATGTAAAACTACTTCGATTCCGTTCAGATAATTGTGGGTTATCAACCTTTTGGTATAACATCCCCAATTTAATTAACACCGATCCTTGTGCGTTTACTTCTATTTTATCTCCTCCAAAAACAGATTGAAAAAAATCTGATTTCACATAGTAAGTTGGCAGTAAATTTTTTTGTGCATTTTCGCTTCCAATTCTTTTACTATTGGTAGCGTTAATTTTTTCTTTGTAATATTCAAGCATGTCTTTTTTAAGCTTGAATTTTTTGTACTCCTCTTGCGTCATATAAATTGGGCGTTTCACTAAATAACCTCCAATTTTTTCAATAATCATATATTTTCCTAATTCCGCATCATAAATAACTTCAGATTTTGATGGGTCTGCTAAATACAAACTCCCTGATTGATTGCTTTTAAAAGGGTATTTTAATTTTAGTGTATCACTGTTTTTAATAACTTTTGTAGTGTCTCTAAGTCTAGCAACCTGAGGTGTTTGAGCTTTTACTGTTGATTGAATAAACAACAATAAAAAAAATACTATAGATATTTTGAAAATAAATTCGCTCTTTTTCAAATCTTATAAATTTTTAAGCGCCTTTTTTATTAAAACTTCAACACTTGATGTTTTATATTCTAATAAAATTTTATCCAATACTTTTTCTGAATGCTTTTTATTAAACCCTAAAACCTCTAAAGCAGATAACGCTTCATTTTTATTCGTATTGCTTTCAGCAAAAGAAACTTCATCAATAATAAAAGTTTTTAAAATTTTATCTTTTAAATCTAATAAAACACGTTGTGCTGTTTTTGCTCCAATTCCTTTAACCGATTGGATAGCTCCAACATTTCCAGAACCAATAGCTTGTTGAATTTCATCTGTAGTCATTGAAGATAACATTGTACGAGCAATGCTAGGCCCAACTCCTGAAACAGAAATGAGCAGTTTAAAAATTTCACGTTCAGTTTTACTAATAAAACCATAAAGTGTATGCGAATCTTCTTTTATTGAAAGATGCGTATACAATAAAATAGCTTCATTATCTGGTAAAAGAGAAAAGGTATTTAAAGAAATGTTTAACCAATAGCCAATACCATTAGCTTCTATTACAACATAGGTTGGGTTTTTTTCGACTAACTTACCTCTTATATGGGTTATCATATTTTATCTTTTCTAACAACCTCAAATGTAATAAAAATTATTATTGTTTTTTGCTATTTTCTTGGGCATCCACCACTGCTACACAAACCATATTTACAATCTCATCTACGCTAGATCCTAAATGCAAAATATGTACTGGTTTTTTTAATCCCATAACAACCGGACCTATTGATTCTACATTGTTTAATCTCTTGATTAACTTATAACTAATATTTGCTGAATTCAAGTTTGGAAAAATTAATCCATTTACTTTTTTACCTAGTAACTTGGTAAAAGGAAATTTTTCATCTCTTAATTCTCTACTCAATGCAAAATCTGCTTGAATTTCACCATCAATAATAACTTCAGGGTAATGTTTATGAAGATGTTTTACCGCATTTGAGGCTTTTGTAGCCGATTTTGATGCTGCAGATCCAAAATTTGAATAGGATAACATCGCTAAATTAGGTTCTACACCAAAAGTTTTCATAACTCTAGCTGTCATTCTAGCAATTTGAACCAATTCTTCTTCGGTTGGATTTATATTGAAAGCGGTGTCAGAAAAAAACATCGGTCCTCTTTCAGTCATCATAATATTAGTTGCTGCAACTCTAAGTACTCCATCAGCTTTTCCAATCAATTCAATTATTGGCTTTGCAACTGTTGGGTAACTTCGTGAATACCCTGTAACCAAAGCGTCTGCTTCACCTTCATTTATCATCATAGCTGCAAAATAATTTCGTTCTCGCATCCATTTTTGCGCATCTAATAATGAAATTCCTTTACGTTTTCTCTTTTCCCAATATACTTGGGCAAAACGATTTCTTCTTTCTTTTTCCTCTTTAGATTTTGGGTCTATTATTTTTACATCTCCTTCAAAATTAATCTCTGCCATTAATTCCCTAATAATTTTTTTATCCCCAAGTAAAATTGGAATTCCAATTCCATCTTCATAAACAGTATGTGCAGCTTTTAATACATCAAAATGATCTGCTTCAGCAAAAACAACTGTTTTAGGATCTGATTTAGCACGTGAAGTAAGCATTCTCATTAACTTATTCCCTGTTCCTAATCTTTCAGCCAACTCTTCTTCGTAAGCTTCCCAATCTTTTATTGGTTCTTTTGCAACTCCTGATTCCATTGCTGCTTTTGCAACCGCAGGAGGTACTTTAGTTATGAGTCTATTATCAAATGGTGTAGGAATTATGTATTCTCTTCCAAATTGAATATTTGTTTTCCCATAAGTAATATTCACATGTTCTGGTACAGACTCTTTTGCTAAATCAGCCAACGCATGAACTGCAGCAATTTTCATTTCTTCATTAATGGCAGTAGCTTTAACATCTAGTGCTCCTCTAAAAATAAATGGAAATCCTAGTACATTATTCACTTGGTTAGGATTGTCTGATCTACCTGTAGCCATAATGATATCTTTTCTTGTTTCTACAGCTAATTTATATTCAATTTCAGGAGTTGGATTTGCCATAGCAAAAACTATAGGGTCTTTTGCCATAGTTAGCAACATTTTTGGTGTTACCAAATGCCCTTTTGATAAGCCAATAAATACATCTGAATTAACCATAGCTTCTTCTAAAGTATAGATGTCCCTATCTGTTGCAAATTCAGCTTTTTGGGTACTTAAACCTTCAATATCTTTCCTAATAACCCCTTTGCTATCACACATTACAAGATTTTCTCTTTTAGCGCCAATAGCTATATATAAACGAGAACAAGAAATTGCAGCTGCACCAGCACCACTCACTACAATTTTAACTTTTGAAATATCTTTTCCTGCTATTTCAACTGCATTTTTTAAGGCAGCAGCTGAAATTATTGCTGTTCCGTGCTGATCGTCATGCATTACAGGAATATCTAATTCCTCTTTCAATCTACGCTCAATTTCAAAAGCTTCCGGAGCTTTGATATCTTCTAAATTAATTCCTCCAAAAGTTGGTGAAATATTTTTTACGGTTTCTATAAATTTATCAACATCTGTTGTATCAACTTCAATATCAAAAACATCAATTCCTGCAAAAATTTTAAATAGTAATCCTTTACCTTCCATTACCGGTTTTCCTGCTAACGCTCCAATATTTCCCAAACCTAAAACTGCTGTTCCGTTTGAAATAACAGCTACTAAATTCCCCTTCGAAGTATATTTATAGGCATTATTCGGGTCTTTCTCAATTTCTAAACATGGTATAGCAACACCCGGTGTATATGCCAATGATAAATCTTTTTGGGTTGCGTGTTTTTTGGTTGGAATTACTTGAATTTTACCTGGAGATGGTTTTGCATGATACAATAACGCTTCTCTTCTTAATTTAGAATCACTCATAATAGTTATAATTTCGTATAAAATACTGAGTACAAAGTTAACTATAATTAAAAGAAACAAAAGCTAACATTTATCATATTATTAAAAACAAATGTTACATTAAAATTGTACCAAATTTACTAGGTAGTCCATATATAAAGAGGTTGTCTGAAAAGCAACTATACTTGTCATTTTGAATAAAGTGAAAAATCTCAATATCTTGATATACAGATATCTAATTTAAGAACATTCTTCATTTACATTCAGAACAATACTTTTCAGACAGCCTTTGTTATATTCTATTTTTATTTTTCTTCCTTATCTACGTAATAAACCGATTCATCAGGTTTAAAAGCTCTGTTAAACCACAATGGTCTTCTTTCTCCGTTTGGTCCAGGAGCTGGACGAGTCATTGCTAACCATTCTTTATAAATTTCATGGGACTTATTAGTATCTACAAAAATATCCCCATATTTTTCACCTTCTTTAGGTTTTTCAATTCGTACACGTTGATGCCAAGTATGCATACCACTAATTGGATCTGGATAGTATATGTGTAATTAATCTTTACTGAGATAATCATTCCCAAATAAGATATCCGGATCTATTAATTCATTTAATTTTTTAACTAATTCTTTTTGGAGTATAGATAACCCATATTGGTATGAAGCATTCATCCATCCAAATCCACCATCTGGCAAATACTCGAAATTTGTACCTACATTTCCATATTCAGCATCAATGATGTGCGTACAGTTTACAACATCATATTTTTCGGGGATTGTGCCATTATAATTTACTGCATTTTTGGTAATTAACCAAAGCCAACGATATACCAATTCTTGAGTTTCATTAATAAAATTATACTGTAACAAACCTTTCCAAATTAACATTTGATGAGGAGCCCATCCAAATGGATAATCCCATTGTCTTTGCGGATTTTCTTTAGTTACCTCTCCCCTAGATTTTTTACTGGAACTTGCAATTCCTCCTTTGCATTTCAATAACGGAAGTGCCTTTTTTACCAATAACTGAGCTTGGTGATTACTGCAAAGTTTTGACCAAAGCGGATAAAATGTTGTAGCTGATACGAAATTTTCAGATTGATTTTTATGAAAATTATAATCGAAATACAAACCTTCTTTTTCATCCCAAAGAAGGTTGTCAATTTGTTTTTTCCTTTCTTCAGCTTTAAATCTCCAATAACCGCTTGAATATGTTTTTTTCTTATCACTCAGAAAAACCCCATCAAAATAGTTTTGAATAAGATCTGCAAAATCAACTTCGTATTTATAAAGCAATGAATTTAAATCAACCGTATTTAAATGAGCGCATTTATTTACGAACCTATTTGAAGTATCATGTCCACTTTCTCGCAAGGTTCTGTCATGTGTAAAATAGTCGTCTAATTCAGGAACATCAATTGCTCTCTTTTTGTATTTATCCTCAAATTCTACTAAAGGAATTTTCAGCTTGTTGGCATAAAATTCAATAACCCCCTTAAAATGGCCTTCTTCAGTTTCAAAAACAAATCCAATTCCTTCAGCAAGATACCTGTTTAACCCATTATACAACAATCTTTTACCATCAACCATCCATACGTTTTCATATTCTTGAATTGCCGTGTTTAATTTCCCTGAAAGCCATACTAAATCTAAATTATTTGTTGCTTCAACATATTCTTTTAAAAGTGAAGAATAAAACGGAGGTTGAGTTCTTGTTAAATAATAACTTCTATTCGCATTTAAAATTTTGCCATAATGTTTAATCTGATACTCAAAATTTTCAATCATACCTTTTACCAAATGAAATTTTTGATCGATTACCAAACCTATAGATTCAAAATAACTATCCCACCCATACATTTCATTGAAACGACCACCAGGTACCACAAATGGTTCACCTTGTACAACGCCATTCTTTTTTTGTAATGCCAAAGCTAAAAGACCAGGTTTTTCATTTATTGATAAAACATATTCCGGACTTATATTTTTCGGAAGAATTTTAATCTTTATTTGAGTAAGTGCTTTTGCTAAATTAGTATAATATTGAAAGGCTTCCTTATCTCCTTCAGGAATATATATATTTAAATACTCTTGAAATACTTTTTCATCAAAAATTACTTTTTCCAATCCTCTTTTATCCATTGTTCTTGTTAAATCATCCCAATACACTTCTCTTATTAATCGAGAAACTCGTTGTGTTGGTTTTTCATAAATTCTTTCTAATGAAATAGCAGCAACTGTATTTTTTTCTTGTTTAATTAAAATGGAAAGTTCTTGTAATAAATTTGATAAAAAATAAGTTCCTTCAACGCTATGGATTTCTCCATTTGTTTGAATTACATCAAATTTTTTAGGTCCTATATCTTCAATTGTAATTTTTTTATTACCATCAGTATCCTCTTGTAACAATAAGGATTTTAAGGTTGAAGTAGGATTAATTAATAGCATATATAGATTGATTTGTTAATCTATATAAGATTAGTATTGAAATTAATAATAATGTCATAGGTATTAATGTGTAGTAAAAAGCTGATTCAGCGCCGTAATTTTTAAACAACCATCCTATTATAGTTGATCCTGACGTTCCTCCGAGAGCTGAAAACACAACAATTAAACCCGTCATTGGGCTGTGCATTTTTTTAGGCAAAGCACTTAAAATTGAAGAATTTAACAAAGGGTAAATAGGCGCTATAAAAATTCCTACAATAGGAAAAGCATAACCAATTAATGGAATATCAGTAATTGAATTAATAACACCAACTTCTGTTTCAATAGTTTTTGGCAAAATAAAAATGACCATTAGCATAGCTATTACAATACAAAATGATAATATATAAAACCAAGAAATGTATTTAGAAATAATTCCCGCTCCTATTCTACCAATTGCTAAGGATAAAGCAAAAATACTTGCCATCATGATACTAACATTGGGAGGAAGTTGTAATACACGCTTGTAAAAAGTAGGCAACCATGTCATAATTCCTTGCTCAACCATTACAAACAAAAAAGCACTGCAAATAAAAATAAGAATAAGCATTTTGGTACAAAGCATTGCCATTTGCTTAACATCATCCAAAAGATTTACGCCTGGTATTTCACTCCCTTCATCAAAATTTGTGAAATATAAAAGTAAAAACGAAAGAAAAGCTAAGCCTGCTAACAACCAATATACTCTAAGCCAGGCATCGGGATTGTCATTTGAATTAAAGGCCGGAAATAAAAAATAAGCCAAGGCAATTCCAATCATAAAAAAGCCTTCAATAGAGCTCATTAGGCTATTGTGTTCCTTTGTAGTGTTGGTAACAAGACCTATGACAGAGTAAACTGAAATTTTTATCAATGCAAAAGAAATCCCAACAGATGCAAATAATATTTTTGCTGTCCAAAAAGAATTTCCAAAATACATAAAAACACAGGCAAACATAACTAACAATAAACCTGTTAACATTGCCTTTTTATAGCCAATTCTTGGCAAAAACGAAGCAATTATAAATGAAACAATTGCTATTGGAATATCTTTAAACCATTCTAAAGAACTTGCCTGAACTTCATCAACACCATAATTTTCTAAAGATTTTAATATTACGATTCCTACACTATTTAATAAAATAGCAAAAACAAAATAATTTACAAATAATGATATTTTTATTCTAACATTCTTCATTTTAACGTATATATATTTATATATATGGTATTGAATTTTTGGGTAATTTATTGAATTAAAAATTACTGCACTTACCGAATATATATAACAAATTCATTCTAAAAATCTTTTGTGTAAATTTCGGTAGGTGTAGTAACCTTATTTTTTAAAAATTAATTATAACTTCTCTTTATAAAACACAATTATGAAACATATACTTATCATTATAATCGCTCTTTTATTCTTTAAATGTAGTAAAGACGAAACTTTTCCTGTACGTCCTGAGCCAACAAATTCTGCTATATTAAATCCAGAAGTTGGTGGTCCAAACGAACAAAATCAAGTTTTTGTAGATTTAAGTACAGAACAGTCTACTATTATACAACGAGATTCTTGGGATTTAGGGTTTTATTCTGGAAATAGTTTTAGAATTATTATCAATCCTTCAATCTATATGGCAGTTAAAAATTTAGGTGTTACTAATCTTAATCTAATTTCGG